>DATAPB010000269.1:0-2101 GCA_036265435.1 Solirubrobacterales bacterium
GATCTCCGCCGTCATCGAGGTCTCGCCCAGCCGCGCGATCTCCACCTCCGCCTCGAACTCGTCATCGAAACTCAGGGGCGAGCGGTAGAGGATCCGGGCTTCCGCGACCACCATGTCGACGCCCGCGTCGACCATCGCCTGGTAGCCGCCGAGCTCCCGCCAGAGCTCCGTCATCGTGACGTCGCAGTAGGTCAGGTAGTTGGCGTTGAAGACGACGCCCTGCGGGTCGCACTCGTGGTAGCGGACCCGCTGTGTGATCCGGAACGGCTCGGCCACGCCGAGGCTAGGCCTCGGCCTTCTCGGTCTCCGCCGCCGGCTTGCCGTTCGTCATGCCGTAGGCCTCGGCGAGCTCCGGGTCCTTCTTGGCGAGCATCTCCGCGAGGTTCACCATCACCTTGCACTGCTTCCAGGTGGCGTCGTCCTGCATCTTGCCGTCGATCATGTGCACGCCGGCGCCGTCCGGGATCGCCTCGATCACCTTCTTGGCGAACTTGACCTCCTCCGGGGGCGGGCTGAAGACCTTCTTGGCGATCTCGATCTGCACGGGGTGCAGGGACCAGGCGCCGACGCAGCCGAGCAGGAAGGCGGCGCGGAACTGGGTCTCGCAGCCCTCGACGTCCTTGATGTCGCCATAGGGCCCGTAGAACGGCAGGATCCCGGCGGAGGTGCAGGCGTCCACCATGCGGGCGATCGAGTAGTGCCAGGGGTCCTGCTGTGCGGTCGCCCGCGGTGCGTTGGGGTCGTCGGGGTCCGGGTCCTCGATCACTCGGTAGCCGGGATGGCCGCCGCCGACCCGAGTCGTCTTCATCCGCCGCGATGCGGCGAGGTCGGCCGGCCCGAAGCTCATTCCCTGCATTCGGGGGCTCGCCGTGGCGATCTCCTCGAGATTGACCACCCCGAGGGAGGTCTCGAGGATCGCGTGGATCAACAGCGGCCGCTGCAGCTTCGCCTTCGCCTCGAGCTGCGCCAGGAGGCGGTCGACGTAGTGGATGTCCCAGGCGCCCTCGACCTTCGGCACCATGATCACCTCGAGCACGTCGCCGATCTCCGTGACGAGCTGGGTGAGATCGTCGAGCGCCCACGGGCTCTCGAGGGCGTTGACGCGCGTCCAGAGCTGGGTCTCACCGAAGTCGACTTCCTTGCCGACCTCGATCAGGCCCTCCCGTGCCGGCACCTTCTTGTCGACTGGGATGGCGTCCTCGAGGTTGCCGAGGAGGATGTCCGCCTGCTTAGCCATGTCGGGGACCTTGGCGCGCATCTTCTCGTTCGATGCGTCGAAGAAATGGATCATCCGCGAGGGCTTGAACGGGATCTCGCGGGGCGGCTCGGGTGCGTCGATCGCCAGGGGCTGGAAGAAGTCGCGTGGATTTCTCATGCCCGGAACGCTACCTGGGTCGTTGGGCCGGACGCCTCGTGGATAGCCTCCTGCCATGGCCAAGGTCAGAGAGGCTGCGCCGGCTGAGGTGGAGCGTGTGCTCGGGATGTACGAGTGGCTGTTCGCGCCACCGGGATCCGTCCCGCCGCGCTGGGACGCCCAGCGGGCGCGCGCCGCGATCGCCCAGGCGATCGAGGATCCTGAGTCCGCAGTGCTGATCGCCGAGCACCGCGGCGACCTGCTCGGGCTCTGCACTGCCTATCTCGACATGAACTCGGTGCGCTTCGGTCCCCGCTGCTGGGTGGAGGACCTCGCCGTGAGTCCCGACCAACGCTCGCAGGGGGTGGGGAAGGCCCTGCTGGATGCTGCCAAGGACTGGGCGCGCCACCGCGGCGCCACCCATCTCGAGCTCGACAGCAGCGACGCGCGGGCGGACGCGCACCGCTTCTACGAGCGCGAGGGGCCGAGCTGGACCTCGCGCTGCTTCGCCTGGGAGCTCTAGCGGCCGCCTGTGGCCGCGATATGGGGATTCCATAACGAGCTGTTACGATATATCGCGTTAGTTCATGATTGATCGAAAGGAACAAGACAGATGCACCGACAGAGAAGCCGTCACGAATATGGACGGCACGAGATGACCGGCGGTCGAGGCCGCGGCGGAGGACGGCATCGCGTCCGCCGAGGCGACGTTCGCAGCGCGGTTCTGGCGCTGCTCGACGACCGGCC
>DATAPB010000270.1:0-13367 GCA_036265435.1 Solirubrobacterales bacterium
ACGGACTTCGTCAACGAGAACGAGACGCTCAGGAACCTCAACGACAAGTACGACATCACCGGCAAGCTCGCGGAGGAGGCGGACAAGCTGCCCTCGAAGATCGGCGATGCGGCTGGCATCCTCCGCGACATCGGGGTCGGCATCGTGAACTCCATCTTCGCCGGGATCACGATCTTCATTTTCAGCATCTTCATGGTTGCCGGCGGACGCCGCTGGATCGCGTGGTTCCTCACCACACGGGACCCCGACCATGCCGAACGGATCGAGCGCACCCTCGACCACATCGGCCAGGCGGTCGGGGCCTACTTCCGGGGGGCGCTGCTGCAGGCGACGATCGCCGGCGTCAGCGCGTTCATCGTCTTGAAGATCCTCGGCGTGCCGTTCGCGGCGCCGCTCGCGTTGCTGGTCTTCTTCTTCGACTTGCTCCCCGTGGTGGGTGCCACGATCGCCGCAGTCCTCGTCGCTTTGGTGACGATCTTCGTGAACTTCCCGATCGCGCTGATCGTGTGGGTCATCTTCGCGGTCGTTTACCAGCAGGTCGAGAACTACGTGATCCAGCCCCAGATCCAGCGCCGGGCCGTGGAGATCGAACCGTTCACCGTGCTCGTGGCAGTGCTCTTCGGGGCGACGCTCTTCGGGGTTTTGGGTGCGTTGCTCGCGATCCCGACGGCGGCCTCGATCCAGATCGCGGTGCGGGAGTGGATGGCGTATCGGCGCGAGGTGGCGCCGGCGCCAGCGCAGGGCCAGGCCGGCGCTCCGAGCTGAGACGCCCGCGGGGGACCGGCGGGCCTACCGGGACGCTGAAGACGTACAAGGGATTCCCGCATGCTCGGGAGCGAGAAGACCGTCATCGGCAGATCAAAGCGCTTCTCGAGCCGATCAAGTAGGCCGCGCTCCTGCCACCCGGCGCCAGGTCCGTGTTCTACCGGGGCTTCGCGTCCGGCCCCTTGCGCGCCATCTCAATGGCTCTCCACGGTGGGACCGGATTGCGCCGACGACCCCGGATGCGGTTCGACGCCCAGGCAAAGCAAGCCGGTCAGGCCGTCGACGGCGTCGCCGACGAGATGCAGCACCGTGCGCTCGCCACCGTCAACGAAGATGCTGTCGGTGGCGTTGGTCGTGTCCCGGGATGAACGCCCGGCGTACGGCGGGCGGGCGAACACCTCATCGGTGAGGTCGTCGGGGAAGTACAGCTGTGTGACCGCTTGGTGGCCACCGGCCTGCACGGTGAGATGGATGTGCACCGTGCGGCTCGGGTACCAGCCAGGATAGATCGTGTCGAACACGCAGAACCCACGGTCATCGGTGCGCTGGCAACCACGCAGAAACGTCTCGGACGGAGCCACGACGTCGCGTGGGACCGACGCGGAGGTGACGATCTGGCCGGGCCGCGTCCGGAACGGCCGAAAGCCCGAGTAGCGACCCGCGTGGTCAGCCTGCCAGATTTCCACCAAAGCGCCAGTGAGTGGGTTGCCGGTCCCCGCGTCGAGCAGCCGCAAGGCTACGCGCAACGGCAGACCGTCACGGCCCTCGGTGATGTCCCGCCGTTCGGGGTGCATGTCGCGCCGATAGGGCCCTTCGGTCTGCTCCGGCCATAGCCGACATGACATCTGCTGCTCGCCGAGGAGCTCGGCCAGATCATCTTCCACGGGAATCAGTCTGACGCAGTGACCCGGTTACTCCTCCCTGACCGCGGAGATGTCCAACGAGATGTTGACCTTGTCGCCGACGAGCACGTTGCCGCTGCCGAGCGCTTGATTGAACTTCATGTCGAAGTCGCTGCGCTTGAGGACCCCCACGACTTCGACCCCTGCACGCTCCTTGCCCCAGGGGTCGATGTCGGTGCCCTGCACCACGGCCTTGAGCTTCACCTCTCGGGTGACGCCGTGCATGGTCAGGTTGCCAACCACACTCGTGGACTCGTCGTCGATCGCCTCGACCCGGTTCGACTCAAACGTGATCTCTGGAAACTCCTCTACGTTGAAGAAATCCGCTGAGCGCAGGTGCTCGTCGCGCTGCTCCTCTTCCGTCGTGATGGATGCGACCTTCACGGTCCCCCGCGCCGAAGAGCTCGCGAGGTCCTCGCCGACCTCCAAGGTGCCCTCGAACTCGGTGAACTTGCCGCGCACGTTGGCGATGCCCATGTGCTTGACGGCGAAACCAACGCTGGAGTGGGTGGCATCGACTGCCCAGGTACCTCTCGGGATGAGGCTTGTCGTGCGGTCGGTCATGGCGGCTCCGGCGCGTTGCGATCGGCGTGGAGGGATCGTACCCGCGCGTGATTACGCGGGAACCGGCTGTTCTTCCGCCAGCTAGCTTCCGCCGGGCGTCGTGGAGTATGAGGCGTTTGCCCGTGGGGCGCTTGATCGGTGGATGGAGCATTTCACCGACGATGTCGACCGGCGACCAGTCGAGGCGGTGGCCGCGTCTAGGAGAACCGCAAACGATCTCGCCCCGGCCGGGACGCAGGAGGTCTGCCACTTTGGTCGCTCCTCTCGGTCCTCTATCGCGTAGGAATCGAACCTTCCAAGCGGTGGGCTGCACCGCCCTCCTGGCTTTGAAGGCTTGCATGCTGGTCTTGTGCTCTCCTGGAGCCCAACGGTTTCGAGGAGCTAGCCCGAGCATGTCGTCGGAGTCCTAAGCTCGCCCGGTGCGTATCGTCACTTGGAACGTCGCGCGGCGGAGCTCGCGTCTCGCTGAACAGGCGGCGGTACTTGCCGCTCGCGAGCCCGACGTCGTCGCCCTCCAGGAGATCACCTCCCGCACGCTGCCGTTGTGGCAAGCAGCGCTCGAGATGATTGCAATGCCTCATGTCCGGGCCTCGCTTGACCGCGGCAACTCGCGGGCCGCGGCGAGCCGGCGCCGCACTGGGGTGCTCCTTGGCTCCCGCACCCAGCTCGCGGACGCCACGGCGCTGCCGGTGCCATGGCCGGAGAGCGCGGTCGCGGCCGTAACGGCGTCGGCGGCCAGCCGCCCGGTGGAGATCCACTGCGTCCACGTTCCGAACGCAGCCAACGGTTGGGTCAAGGTGCGAACCCTGGGGACGGTCCGCGGCGCACTGGCAAGCGCGCCGCGGCGACCGCGGGTGCTTTGCGGCGACCTCAACACCCCGCGGCGCGAGCTTCCAAACGGCGAGGTGGTCTCCTTCGCCCGCGACTCCAGGGGCCGGCTTCGGCCAGAGCGCGGACCTGAGTGGGACGAGGCCGAGCTCGGCGTCGTCCCGGGTCTGCGAGACCTGGGCTACCGGGACGCGTTTCGAGCGCTACACGGCTACGAGCGGCGCGAACCGAGCTGGACCTGGCGGCGGATCGCCGGTCATGATGGTGGCTGGCGTCTCGATCACCTCTTCGCATCGGAGGAGCTTCTCCCTACTGCGGCCGTCTACCATCACGCGTGGCGCGAGAACGGCCTCAGCGACCACTCGGCGCTTGAAGTTGACCTAAGTGCTCGGGACGGCTAGACGCTCGCCGTCAAGTCGCGAGGGCGCCGTGGCGCTCGCCCGCGGCGGTTCGCGCGGCGGGATAGAGCCGCGGCGGAGACGGCTAATCATCGAATTGGCGGGAAAGGACCCGTCCACCTCGGCCGCGCGCTGAGTCCGTGTCCGCCCTGGGAGTCCGGGAATCATCGGGATCAGGTGAGCGGGCTCCACGCTGTCTCACGGGTAGTGGGCCGTTCATCCCCCCGCCTCCGGCGCGCAGCGAGCGGGTCGACTCGCGGGAGGCGCGGGTAGTCCCGGACGGACTCGAAGGGGCGCCTGTTCTTCGCAACTGCGTTCATGCGGCTATGCGTCCCCGTGCGACGCAGGAGCCCATCGCGGTCTGGAGGGCATATGCGAGTCCCTTGCCCCAGGGATCACCCCGGGCCACGCCGGCTTGGCGTAGACGAGCTGAAGGTCGCGTAGGCGCGCCTCGTGGAACCCGGCCTCCGATATCGCGAAGTACATCTCCCAGAGGCGGCGAAAGCGCTCGTCGTAGCCGAGCTCGGCGAGCTGCCTCGATGCCGTCATGAAGCGTCCACGCCAGTGACGGAGGGTGAGGACGTAGCTCGAGCCGATGTCTTCGAGCCGCACGGGCCGCATGTCCGTGCGGCGAGCCACCGACCGCTGCATTGCGCTCAGCGAGGGCAGGCAGCCGCCCGGGAAGATCAGGGTGTTCGAGAACGTTTGGGCGCGCTTTTCCCCCTCGTAGGCGCGATCGTCGATCGTGATCGCCTGCACAAACATGAGGCCGTTCGGCTCCAAGAGCGCCGAGCAGCGCTCGAAGAACGAATCGAAGTACTGCCACCCGACCGCCTCGATCATCTCGATCGAGGCCAGCCTGTCGTAGTGACCGGTGAGCTGCCGGTAGTCCGCGCCGAGGACCCGGACGCGCTCTTCGAGGCCGGCGGCACGGATCCGCCCTTCTGCGTACTCACGTTGCGCTCGCGAGATGGTGGTCGTGGTCACGCGACAGCCGTACCGCGAGGCCGCATAGAGGGCGAGCCCGCCCCAGCCCGTGCCGACCTCGAGCAGGTGCTGGTCGGATCCCAGCTCGAGGGCCTGGCAGATCCGCTCGAGCTTGGCCCGTTGGGCCTCCTCGAGCGTCGCATCTGGCCGCTGGAAGAGGGCGTTCGAGTACATCATCCACTCCCGGTCGAGGAACAGCTCGAACATCTCGTTGCCGAGGTCGTAGTGTGCGGCGATGTTCCGGCGAGCGCCACGCCGCGTGTTCAACGCGGGCAGTGTGGTGAGCCGCTGCAGGGGACTGCTCAGCGTGGCAAGGCGGCCGCGAATGCGATCGGAGCGGCCGATTTCGCGCGCGCCGATCCGGAACAGGGCCACGATGTCGTCGGCGTCCCAGAGCCCGTCAGCGTATGCCCGGCCAAGGCCGACGCTGCGCTCGCGCGCGAGCAGTCGATAGACCTCGGGCGAGTGCAGGACGACCGTGGCGCGGAGATCTCCATCGTCGGGCCCAAAGGCGAACCGCCTGTCGCTCCATGCCTCCTGCACCACGAGCCGCCCGCTGCGCACACGCCTGAGCAGTGCGTGGACGGCGCCGCGCGCGGCCCGCTCGATCATCGCGCGACCAGCCTCGGCTCGCGGGTCGGCGGCTCACCGCCGCGCGCGGCTCGCGCCGGGGGGTGGGGGTGGAAGCGCGTCCCCTTCAGCTTCAGGCGCAGCGCGTTGACGTAGATCCGGGCGGGTACGGCGAGCGACATCGGTGGATAGGTGAGAAGGACTCGGGTCATCCGCGAGGGGGAGAGCTCGCGTCTTCGCATGGCGAGGGTCGCATCGAAGACCCGGGTGCCGTTCTCGACATTGGCGATCCGGACGTCGAGGGCATCGCCGGGCTCACTGATCCGCCAGTCGTAGAACTGGTTCATGGGCATGAATGGAGAGACGTGGAGGCGCTTCGCGAGGCGACCGCTAATCGGCCCGGAGCTGTTCCGCTCGACGACATAGGCATAGCGCTCGCGCCAGGGGATGTTGGTGACCTCCGCGATCACTGCCTCGACTCTCCTCCTGCCCCGATCGTAGAGGTAGTAGAAGCTGACCGGGTTGAAGCTGCGGCCGAGGTAGCGCAGGTGGGTGAGCAGGCGGACCGGACCCTCAGGGCGGTGGCCGGTGCGCTCCCGCACCAGGCTCCGGGCGGACTCGGCGAGCGGGACGTCGGGATCCCCCAGGTAGTCGGAGCGGCGGAACCGCACCGGGGCCGGACGCCGTGCCGAGTAGAGGGGGTGGCGATCGAACACGTCGGGGAGCTCGTCCAAGTCGAGCAACGTCATGAACACCCGATAGCGGAACGAGTGCCGGACCTTTCCGAGGCGCCGGTGGCTGACCCAACCCTCATAGATCGCCGAGTTGCTCATGCTGCCATGCCCTGGGGCTCCGAGGCGGGCAGCTCCGGCAGGCGTCGAATCAGCTGCTCGCAGGCGCGAAGCGCGCTCCACACACCGTCTTCGTGAAAGCCCCAGCGCCAGTAGGCGCCACAGTAATGGGTGCGGTTTCGACCGCTGATCTCGCCATGACGATGCTGCGCGGCCATACCGGCTCGCGTGAAGACCGGGTGGTCGTAGTCGATCCTCCGGATGACCTTGGCCGGGTCAATCGCCTCCGTGCGGTTCAGGGTCACGCAGAACTGCTGATTGGCAGACAGCGACTGCAACCGGTTCATGTGGTAGGTGACCCTGGTCAGGCCGACGGGCTCGTCCACCAGGTGAAAGTTCCAGCTCGCCCAGGCACGGCGGCGGCGCGGAAGCATGCGCTCGTCCGTATGCAGGACCGTTTCGTTGCGCTGGTACGGGAAGGCGCCCAGGATCTCGCGCTCGGCCCGTGATGGGTCAGCCAGCATCGCCAGCGCCTGATCGGAGTGGGCGGCGATGACGACCTCGTCGAAGCTCTGTGAGCCGTCGTCCCAGGCGATCTCGACTCGGTCGGGGTGACGCTCGATGCGGCGCACCGGTGTGCGCAGCTGGATGCGGCCGCGCATCGGAGCGATCAACGCCTCGACGTACGTCCGGCTGCCGCCGACGACGGTGCGCCACCGGGGTCGTCCGGTGAGGGCGAGGATCCCGTGGTTCTCGAAGAACTCCGCCAGGAAGCTGGCGGGAAACGACCAGAGCTGGTCGGGGTCGGCCGACCACACTGCGGATACCTGGGGCACGATCAGTCTCTCGATGAAGTAGTTGGAGTACCCGCCGTCGGCAAGGAATCGCCGCAGGGACGGCCCGCTCCCGTTGCCGCCGACCAAGGCCCGGGCCTCGCGGTTAAAGCGCAGCAGATCTAGCAGCATCCGATGGAAGCGACGGTCGACGAGGTGTGCAGGGTTCGCGAACAGGCCTGCGGGCCGGCTGGCCCATTCGAACCGGCCCGCCTCGTCCGCGACCGAGAAGCTCATGTCGGTGGGCTGGACAGCGACGCCGAGCTGGCTGAGCAGTCGCTCGAAATTCGGATAGTTGCGGTCATTGAACACGATGAAACCCGTGTCCACGTTCCACGCCCCGCGCTCGGTCTCGACCCGGATCGTGTTGGTGTGGCCGCCCGGATAGTCGGCACCCTCGAACACCGTCACTTCGCGACCCGAGTCGTGTAGACGCCGGGCCGCGACGAGCCCGGACACGCCGCCGCCGACGACCGCGACTCTCACGCCGACCTCCGGACCAAGTCCCGGACCGTGCGGTACTCGAGCGGAATGCGGCGGCCGAGGAAGTCTGCCAATACGCGGAAACGCGCTCCCGCACGCAGCGGATCGGCATCCAGGCGCCGCGCCTCGCTAGCGCCAGGATCCCACTCGGCTGTCGAGCTCAAGTCGGCCAGGTACTCGAACACCTCGGCTGGTAAGCCGTGTGAGGTCATGGTTGGTGCGTAATGAGCCATCAGGGACTCTTCTCGTTCGTTTGTTCCTCGGCCAGCCCGCCCAGCCGGGCGCACTCGGCCCAAAACCGCTCCCGCTCCTCCCGCGACTCGCGGGTCCAGGGGAGGAGGTGCTTCGGGCGGGGTCTGCGGTCGTGCCAGAACGCGCCGGAGCGCTCGTCGACCTCCTCGGGGGCAGCGGTGGCGAGCCAGACGATCGTGTCCGCGCCCTCGCGGGCGTCGCGTAGCAGCGGTCGCATCAACCGATGGAAGCGAGGGAGCGACCTGGCGAGACCTGGCGTGTCGGCCCAGCCTGGATGCATCGAATGGCAACTGATCCCGAAATCCGCGAGCCGTTCGGCCCAAATCTCTGTGAGGGCTACCTCGGCGCGCTTCGTGTGCGCGTAGAAGGACGGCCCATCGAATTCGCCCTCATCCAGTTGCGGGTCATCGACGTCCAGCCGCGCGGTGTACATGCCGCCCGACGAGACGTTGATCACGCGGGGATGATGTCCGAAGCGGAGGGCCCCGACGAGCAGGCTCGTGAGCACGAACGGGCCCAGCACGTTGGTGGCAAAAGCCACCTCGAAGCCGTCCCCGGTCCGCTGTCGCTCCGCCGGCAATAGCCCCGCGTTGTGAACGAGGACGTCGAGTCGGGGCTCGCCGGCGGTGAAGCCAGGGGCGAAGCGCCTCACCGCCGCCAGGTCCGCGAGGTCACATGCGTGGAGCTCTAGATGTGAGTCACCTTCGAGGCGCGACCTGATTCGCCCGCGGGCCGCCCGGCCCCGTTCGAGGTCGCGCACCAACATGTGGACGCGCGCGCCGGCGCGAGCCAGCCCCTCGCAGGCCATCTCGCCAAGACCAGAGCTCGCCCCTGTGACGAGGGCGCTGCCCCCGGCGAGGCTGCCGGCGGTCGCACTCGACCAGGAGAGTCCGCGCAGGCGGTAACCGACCTTGGTGTAGCCGGGCGCCACGAAGAGGTCGAGAAGGCTGTCCAGGAGGCGGGAGGTCATGGCCTGCTCTGAGATCGCCCACCGCCGCCGTGACCAAGGGTCTGTACAGAGACTGTCCAAGTTGACATGCGGCACTTATAGCGGTTACAATCGCATTTGTCAAATGTTTGTCCAATGATGGTTCAGCCCGAGAGTCCTGAGGGAAGCGCGGCGCCCCCCGCTCCCCGTTCGGCGCCGGGGCCGTCCGTGCGGATCGGCGAGCTTGCCCGCCGAACCGGGGTGCGCGCGGAGACGATCCGCGCCTGGGAGCGCCGGTACGACCTGGTCCAGCCTGCCCGGAGCGCGGGCGGGTTTCGCCTGTACTCGCCTGCCGACGAGGAGCGAGTTCACGCGATGCGCGCCCTGCTCGCCGAAGGAGTCGCCGCGGCCGAGGCCGCAACACAGGCGCGGTCCGGGCGCGGTGCGGCCCCCGCACCGGTGCGCTCGCCCGACGCCGAGGCGGATCGCCTGCGAACAGCACTGGAGGCGTACGACGAGGAGGCGGCGAACGCCGTTCTCGACCGAGCTCTGGGCGCATTCTCACTCGACGTCTTTACCGGCTCAGTGGTGCTGCCGGCAATGGCCGAGATCGGCAACCGCTGGGCCGCGGGCGAGGCGTCGGTCGCCCAGGAGCACTTCGCCGCATCGGTCGTGAGGGGGCGCCTGCTCGCGATTTCGCGCGGGTGGGGATCGGGGGTGGGGCCGCTCGCGCTCCTGGCGTGTCCACCCGGTGAGCACCACGACATCGGGCTGATCGCGTTTGGGCTCTCTCTACGAAGCAGGGGCTGGCGGATCGTCTATCTGGGACAGGACACGCCGCTCGACACTCTCGCCGAGACCGTGCGTCGGCTGGTGCCTGCCGTCGTCGTGATGAGTGTTGCGACCGCCGAGCCTCTTGCGTCGGCCATTTCCGGGCTGGCTGAGGTTGCGGCCCTCGTCCCCGTGTGGGTCGGCGGCGGCGGCGCCAGCGAGGAGTTGCTCTCCCGAGCCGGCGCGCATCTTCTCGGGGAGCGACCCACTGCGGCCGCAGCCCGCCTGTCCGAGGCGTCGAGCTTCTCCTAGCAGTCCAAAGCCGCCGGTTGGGCGTCGAAGTAGTTCGGAGCGCGATGGTGCGGATTGGGGATCGCGGGCGTGAGACCTCCGCCCGGGCCGTCATTGGCAATGGGCAGAATGCCCCGATCAGCGCTTGCGGCTTTGAGGATGCAGTAGGCGCAAGCCGCTTGATCAAGCCATGGGCGCGGCTGGTTTCGAACGAGCCCGGACGGCGAGTGGGTGAGAAATCAGCCCCGGCGCAGCGACGGCGAAACACTGCCGTAGCGGGCCGGGCCCGGGATCGGGTCGGCTTGGACCTGCGGGACCGCCAGCATCAGGAGGATCAACGTGGAGGGCGGTCGCTACCAAGAGATCCAGTACCTATGCGGGCCTAAGAGCTCCAAGACCTCGACGCTGGGCCACTACGACAAGAGCCCCCGCCCTACGTCCCGCCGCGGGGGCTCCTGTCGATCCAGCTGAGGCCACCCCCGAAGGGGTACCTCTGACTCGGGAGGGGAGTGTTCCTCCTGAAGCTGCAACCCGGTATGTCGGAAGAAGTTGCGCCGTCCCGTCGGTCATCAAACGAACTGCGGCCCGCCGAGACTTTTGCCCGCCTCTCTGGTTCATGCGGAGGCAGGGGCACCTACCAGAGGCGGTGCAATCGAAATGAAACGATCCCTGCATCGTGGCTGGAGCCGCGCTCGCGTGCGGTCTCTTCGCCGCAGTGGCAGTGGTCGCGGCACGGACCCAGAATCACGACCAGCCGCTTGATCCCACCCGCGATTCGCTGGCCAACGCGAGGGACATACCGGAGTACAACGGGTAATGCGTTCTGCCCCGCGGAAGATCGACGCTGGGCGGGTCACATCGAGACTGGGATGGGTTCAGTCTGGGGGAGCGCGGAGATCGGGGCGGGCGTCATGCTCGTCCGAATCGGGCTTGGAACGGGGGCCATCCTCCTCATCCCCGGACGGGCACGACGCCGGGCCTCCACTCGTGAACGCTCGAGTGTCGGTGCACGCAGCTGCTGCTTCCCGCGACCCCGGTTTCGCGGCGCGGTCTTCGGGAAGCACTGGTGGGGAAGGATTCGCAACGAGGAGGCAAGCATGCCCCGGACCCGGTCCAGGAGCGGCAACAGCAGCAAAGACCAGTCATCGACCCGCAAGCAACCAGCGGAGCTTGATGATTACTCGATCATCGACCCGGCCGAGATCGACGATGGACCCGATGTCCTCGTCGACGTCCCGGGCCTCAAGGTCGACTCGATCGACATCGAAGTCGACGATCTGCGCGCGCAGGTTGCGGTCACTGCCGAGGTCGGCGACCTGGTGCAGCTCGGCGTCGGCGCCGACGTCCGGCTCGGAAAGGTCGAGCTGGAGATCGAGGGCGTCGAGGCGCAGGCGCTGCTGAAGGCGCGGCTAGCCAATGTCAGCCGGATCATCGGACGGGCCCTGACCACGCTCGACCGGAACCCCGAACTCCTCGAGAGCGTCAGCAGGACCGCCGAAGAGGTGGGCAGCGGCACCGGGAAACTCCTCGGCCAAACCGGCGAGGCGGTGGCGGATGTCGGTCAGGGGGCCGACCAGGCCCTGGGGCAGATCGGCAAGGGCGCGGGCGAGGGAGTCGCCGGCGTCGGCGAGGGCCTGCGTCAGGGCGGGGCGAGATAGTCGTGGCAACGCAGAAACCTCACTCTCGCCGCCGCAAAGGTGCCTCGTCGACTCGCTCCAGAGCTCGCGGCGGCGAGCGAGAAGGCGAGCAGCACGGCTTGATCGAGAACGTCGACGGCGAGGAAACGATGGCCGAGCGCGAGTACCGCGCTTACAGCGCCGGCAAGGGCGGCGACCAGGATCCCGACGTCCTCCTGGACGTTCCGGTCGTCAAGGTCGACAAGATCCATCTCAAGGTGGAGGAGCTCGACGCCCGCGTGGCACTCAAGGCCAAGGTCCTCGATCTAGTCAACCTCACGGTTGGAGTCGACGCTCACCTCGGCAAGCTCGAGATCGACATCGAGGGCGTCGAGGCGCAGGCGCTCGTCAAGGTCCGGCTCGACCACGTCGTTGCGATCGTCGACCGGGTCTTGACCACCATCGATCGCAACCCCGACCTCGTCAAGAGCCTCGGGCGTGCGGTGGAGGACGTCGGTTCGGGCACCCGAGATGCCCTCGATCAGACCGGCCAGGCGGTCGAGAACCTCGGCGAGGGCGCCTCGGGCGCGGTCGGGGAGCTCGGCGAAGGCGCAGGCCAGGCTGTCGGCGATGTCGGCCAGGGCGCCGGCCAAGCCGTCGGCGGGGCCGTCGGCGAGTTGAGCCAGAAGGCCGAAGGGCTCGCAGGAGGTGTCGCCGGCGCCGGGGTGGAGGGAGCGCAGGGAGTCGGCGGGCCGGAAGCCGGACCGAGCGGGCCGAAGCTCGCCAGGACGGCGGCGAAAGCGGTCGCGAAGGAGATTGGCTCGGCGGCGACCGACGAAGCGAAGGACCTCGGCGTCGCCGCGACCAAGAAGGTGAGGGAACTCGGCGAGCGCCGCCGCCAGCGGCGTGCCGATAAGCAGCATGCGACCGAGGCCGCTATGCGGCAGGCAGAGGACCTCAGCGTCGACCTAGACGAGGTCGAGGGCACAGGTGCCGGGGGCCGGATCACGGTTGGCGACGTCAAGCGGGCCCACCGAGACTGATGGCGCCGCCGCGCGCCCGGCGCCCAGACGAGCCGGCAGCCGACGTGGAGATCGGCGCGGCGACGCGAGCGCGCCGCCTGCGCTTCCGGCGCGTTCCCGACACGGATGTCACGTTCGAGGGCGAGCCTGGGCAGGTGTCCGATTCCCATACCGAGCGTGAGAACCTGCCCGATGAGGTCGAGCCGGGAGTCACCTACCGCGACGTTGAAGTCCGCTGGCGAGCCGGAGCGCGGCTGGTCCTCGACGAGAAAGAGATCGGCCAACGCCGAGAGCGGCACTAAGTACGACGAGGGTCCGCTTCGGCGGGCTCTCGTCCCCAGCCCGGCAGCGTTTACTTCCGGACGGCTCCGGGAAAGCTGCTTATTGGGCTCGGCCGGCATCGGAGTTCCATCTCCCGTCCCTCCTGGGAATGACCGTCGGTCGGGCCCTCTCTTGCAATCCCTCTGCCCCGGGAGGGTGACAGGGAAAGGAGAACGAGTGTTGACCAGGGTTCAGCGCGTGACCCGGCAGGAGTGGCGTCACAAGGTCCTCCCGGAGTATCGCGGCCAGGCGCAAGAGGCGGTCGCACAACTTCGAGCGCTTGGCATTCGAGTCGAGCTCCGACGCGGGGATTGGCTCGTGTTCGACCTTGAGGCCGAGATCGATCAGCGGGCCGTCGAGGTGCTGGATCGCGTTTGGCCACGCTGGCAGGACTGCGTTAGCGAATAGATCGATGAAGCGACCGGTGCGGCGAATGGAACCCCACGGCACCGGGTATTCGAGGGGTGCCGTTTAGGGAGTGATAGCTCAACCTGTCGAGGCTGATCTATCCAGCTTGTCTCGTCGAGTGGAGGAGGAAGCGGATGCTGGTGGCTGGCGTTGATATATCGCAGAGCCTTCAGGAGGGGCTGAATGACCTGATCGGCTTCATTCCGAAGCTGATCGGGTTTTTGATCATTCTGCTGATCGGATATCTGGTCGCCAAGGCGCTGCAGAAGGTCGTCGCGCTGGCACTCGAGAAGGTCGGCACCGACAAAGCCCTGCGCTCGGGGACAACGGGCGAGTACGTCAATCGGGTCGCTCCAGACACCTCCCCTTCCCGCCTGATCGGGACGGTCGTGTTCTGGTTCATCATGCTCGGTGCTCTGTCGATCGCGATCAGTGCGCTCGGGATCGCTGCCCTCAATGACTTCATTGCGAATGTCTTTAACTACCTGCCGAACGTAATCGCCGCGATCCTCATCCTCGTCGTCGCGATCGCCCTCGCGGGTTGGCTCACCCAGCTCATCACCAGGTCGATGGGAGAGACGACAATGGGCAAGGTAACGAGCACGGCCGTCCCCTCGCTTGTGCTGGGAATCGCGGT
>DATAPB010000271.1:0-4925 GCA_036265435.1 Solirubrobacterales bacterium
TCCATCCGACGAAGGGAGGGTCGAGCCGCTCGAGCAGCCGCTCGCCGACGTAGCAGAGCGCCGCGCCGAAGGGCCCGCAGAGCCACTTGTAGCCCGCGCAGAGCAGCGCGTCGATTCTCACGCTGGAGAGATCAATCGGAACCGCCCCCAGCGACTGCGAGGCATCGACGACCAGCAGGGCGCCGTTGGTCTCGGCCAACTCCGAGAGCTCCTCGAGCTGGTAGCGAAAGCCGGTCGAGTACTGGACGTGGCTGACGCTGATTGCTGCGGTTCGCTGGTCGACGGCCTCAGCGAGCCCCTCGAACGAGAGCTTGGCCGGGTCCCCGGCCGCTGAAACCAGGCGGACCTCCGCCCCGGTGTCTCGCGCGACCCTCATCCAGGGATAGGTGACGGTGGGGAACTCGAGGTCGATTGAGACCACATTGCTGCCGCTCTCTGGACGCAGCGACCAGGCGATCTGCGAGAGCGCCTCAGTGACGCTTGTCGTCACCGCGACCTGTTCGGCTGGTGCGCCGAGCAGCGCGGCGCCCTCGCGGCGCGCCTGCTCGAGGGCGCCCTCCTCGGTCGGCTCATCGAACCAAGTGGTGCCATAGAGGCCGAGCTGGCGCTGGAACTTCTCCTCCTCGGCCAGGGCGCTCCGCGGCATTAGACCGATCGAGGCGGTGTTCATGTAACAGATGTCGTCGAGTGAGGGGAACTCCCCCGCGGGGGCCAGTGAGGCGTCGAGCGCGGGCCCGCTCAAGTGGACTTTCCCGAGGTTGCTGGCGCTCCTAGCAACTCCAGCAGCACACTCTGCGAGTCGTCCCCCCGCACGATGATCTCTTCGTTCTCCTCCGACATCGCCTACTCCGACAGCCCGGCGGCTTCGAGGGCTTCGGCGGGATCGCGGTAGGACCGCATTCGCCACAGCTTCCCTTCTCGTATCCGGTACGCCAAGCCGATCTCGTGCTCGACCGGGGCGCCGCTGTGCTTGCCCGTGCCAACAATCCGGAACACGCCAGCGACGCGATACTCGCCGCCGTCGAAGACCCGGAAGTCTTCAACCTGCCACTCCTCCCAAGTCTCGTCCATTGCCGCGAAGTAACTCGACCATGTCTCCGACCCGCGATAGGTAGCCCCCCCGGGATCCACCGCCAAAACGGACACGAACTCCAGATCCTCATGGGAAAGCTCCGCGAGCGCTCCCATGTCGCGTCGGTTGAAGGCCTCAGCCCCTCGACGGACCAGCTCGACGTTCTCCTCCGACATCGCCTACTCCTCAAGCCCGGCGGCTTCGAGGGCTTCGGCGTGGCTCAGAAAGTCCTGCGATGTGATGACCTTCCCGCCTCGAAAGGTCATGAGCGATCCGACTTTCTCGGTGAACTCAATGCCGGTCGTCCGGGCGGTCAGGTCGGCATGCGCGAGGAACCAGGACCGAGTCGCCGAGGTCGCGAATCTCTTGAATCTGAATCGTGAGACGTTCCCATGCCCCGCCGCGATAGTCGTCCCAGGCCTTTCGCGCACCGTCAATACCCCGATAAGTGGTTTCCCCGCGGTCCAAGGCCGGCTCAATGGAAGGATGCCACTCGACCTTGGGATCAAGCTCGGCCAAGAAGGCGTCCAGATCGTCGGCGTTCCAGGCCTGCACGCCACGCCGAGCGGCCTCCATGTTCTCCTGCGACATCGCCCACGCAGTATCTCTCGGAGGGGTGCTGCTTTTCGTCCGAAGCAGCTATCCCGCCGACTGTGTCTCGGGCGGATCTTCCTTGTGGCGTCTGGTGTGCCTGGCGGCGTGTCGATCCTCGCGCTCCCTCACGTACCCGACGCCGAGTTCTCGCGCCAGCTCGACCAAGATCCCGATGCCGGTCAGCACATAGAGGGCGGTGAAGAGCTTCAGCGACTCATGCGTCAGCGTGAGGTTCGGGTCGGCGATGCTCGACGTGGTCAGCGTGCAGACGGCGAAGTAGAACCCGTCGACCACGTTCCAGCCTTCGCCGAGCGAATAGGTGACCGTCCCGACCAATATGAGGGCGACCGCGGCGCCCGCGACGGCGGCGAAGTGCTCTTGCTTGGCGGCGTACTTCGCCGCCCGGATCAGGCGCCGGAGCACAGACGGGATGGCCAGCACTTCGAGCATGCGCCGGAGCCTGGGCCGGTCAGACGGCATGCCGCAAGGCTCGCACCCACCAGCGAGCGAAAGTGCTGCTTTCCATGCAAAGCAGCACTGCCGGCGCTCAGCATCTGAGACTTCGATTCGGGAACGCCACCGGGAAACGTGTCCCCGAAGGTGTCCCGAACTGCCGAGAACCAAGCGCAACTGAGCGCAACCACGGGCAGGGATTCGCGCCAGGCATCACCAGTCGCCACGCACTAGGCGACACTCATAATCCGTAAGGTCGGAAGTTCGAGTCCTCCCCGACCCATCGAAAGCCCGGCAAATCGTGGGGTAGCTCGGGTGGGAAAGCGAGGCTAGAGTGGGACCGGATGACGAAGCCGACCGACAGCCTCCGTCGGCGCGTCCTGATCACGGATGGGGAGGAGCGGGCTGCTCTCGCGGCGTGCCGCGCGCTCCGCTCGACTGGTTACGCGGTCGACGCCGTTGCGTTTGGGGGCCCCGCCGCGGTGCATTGGTCGCGGTATTGCTCGCGGCGGCTGTGGGCACCCGACCCGCGAGTTGACAGAGCCGCCTTCGCGGACTCGCTCGGCGAGTTTCTGGCCCGTCGGAGATACGACCTACTGCTACCCGCGAGCGATGCCGCCCTGCTCGCGATTTCCGAGCATCGCGATCGCCTCTCGCAGCTGGTTACCATTGGCCTGCCCGAGCAGGAGGCGGTCCTTCGGTGTCTCTCCAAGATCACGGCCCTCGAAGATTCCCGAGCGACTCACCTGGCGCCGCCGCGCACGGACGTCTGCCGCACTCTCGATGAGACGCGAGAGGCGGCGACTGAGATCGGCTTTCCCCTGCTGGTAAAGCCGCATATGTCGGCGCGACCTGAGGGGATGGGGCTGCGTGAGCGCAGCAGCAGGCGGGTCAACAGCGAGAGCCAGCTGGCTGCCACGACTGAGGATTTCGGGATGCCAGTACTGATGCAGCGTTGCCTGCGAGGTCCCGTTCACTCTCTCGGCGGCGTAATCACAGACCAGGGGCTCCTGGCGGCCGCCTATAGCCGCTACGTGCGCACCTGGCCCCCTGACGCGGGGAACGTTTCATGCTCGGTCTCGCTCCCGCTACCCGCTCAGCTGCGGGAGGCGGCGGCGTCGCTTCTCAATCGCCTCGGATGGCGGGGCATCTTCGAACTCGAGTTGATGGAGAAACCCGACGGAAATCTTGGCTTGATCGACCTGAATCCAAGGGTGTACGGATCGCTCGAGTTGGCGGTGCACGCCGGGGCCTCGCTGCCGGTGATCTGGTGCGACTCGCTGTTGGGAGACCCTGTCGTCTCGGAGCTCCGCGATGCACAAGCAGGTGTCTGGTACCGGCAGGAGGATGCAGACGTCCGATACGCCTTGCGCCGGCTCAGGTCCGGCGGGCTGAAGGACGTCGCACCAGTGCTCAGGCCTCGCCGGGGTACCGCACATGCTCTCTTCCGGCTGTCCGACCCGGGCCCCTTGTTCGCGCGGGTGATTTCGGCAGTCCGGGGCAGACGTCAAAGCCGACGGCAGAATCATCAACCCCAGCCCGGTGCCGAGCACAAGACTCCGACCGCGGGTTCCGCCGCGTGAGCCTCGACGCGGAGGTCGCGGTGATTGGGGCGGGCCCCTACGGTCTCGCCTGCACCAGGTTCCTGAAGAAGGCCGGCGTTGACGTCCTCACCTTCGGCGAGAAGATGCGTTTCTGGCATGAGCGGATGCCGGAGCAGATGATCCTGCGCTCCCGCCGCCGCTCCTCACACATCGCCGATCCCGATGGCTCTCTGTCGCTTGACGCGTTCGCATCTGAGCACGGTCATCCCAGGCTGGACCCGGTTCCCCTCAGTGAGTTCGAAAGGTACGGAGCCTGGTACGGCGAGCGGGCCGTGCCGGACCTGGACGGGCGCCGGATCGTCGCCGTCGTGCCGAGGGGCGAGCGCTCGTTCACCCTGCGACTTGAGGACGGTGCGGAGCCTACGGTCAGCAGGGTGATCGTGGCCGCCGGGATCTCACCTTTCGCCTGGCGCGACTCGCCGCTGGCCAAGTTGTCGGACGAGCTGGTCTCTCACTCCTCATACCATCGGAACTTCGGACGATTCCGCGGCCGCTCGGTGGTGGTCGTCGGCTGCGGCCAGAGCGCCCTGGAGTCGGCGGCGCTCCTGCATGAGGAGGGAGCAGCCGTCGAGCTGATCGCCCGGAGACCGTCGCCGGTTTGGTTGGGTGGAGACGCCGATTCGCTAGGAGGGCGAGTTCGCGCGAGGATGATGCCGCCGACGGATGTCGGGGGCAGAGTTTCGGGATGGTTGGCGGCTGCGCCCGGCGTGCTGCGCGCGTCGCCGAGCGCCCTGCGGGAATGGACCACGGCGCGCTGCATCGTTCCAGCGGGCGCTGACTGGCTGCCGGAACGGGTACGAGATGTGACGATGACGATGGATTGCCAGATCAGGTCGGCTGAAGCGCGGAACGGCACGGTCTGGATCTCGCTCGATGACGGAAGCGAGCGAAAGGTAGACCACGCGATCCTGGCAACCGGCTGGCGCATCGATGTCGCACGCTATCCGTTCCTCGATCGATCGATCCTCGAGCGTCTCGAGATTCGTAACGGCTACCCGGTGCTCGGGCCGGGGCTCGAGTCCTCAATCCCCAGTTTGCATTTCGTCGGAACTGTGGCGGGGATGAGCTTTGGTCCGATCAACCGCTTCGTCGTGGGCAGCTGGTACGCGGCGCCGGTTATCGCCCGCGCGGCCACCGGCAAGAGACAGCGTCCCCTGAGGCTCTCATACCGTCCCCGGCGCGGCCCTCTCACTGTGAACTGA
>DATAPB010000272.1:0-11262 GCA_036265435.1 Solirubrobacterales bacterium
TTTCCGCGTGTCATCCCGCCCAGGTCGTCAAGAAGAAGAAGTGCAAGAAGCAGGGGCAAGAAGAAGTGCAAGAAGCAGAGGCACAAGCGCTACGCAGAGTCGGCCAAGAAGAAGAAGTGCAAGAAAACGAAGAAGTAGCCGCCTAGGGCCTGGCAACCGCCCCTTCTCGTCCAAAGCCGCTTGAGCCGGATTTCGTCGCCTACATGGCTGAGCGGTTCTTGGCAAGGGGTTTTGAAGCCCGCCGCGAAAATGTGGGGTTGGTGGTTATGTGAACTCAGGCACGAAACCGCGCCCGCCCCTGCCTGACGGGCCGTTTCTGGTGGTTGGCCTGGCGCGCTCGGGCGCCGCGATCGCAAGCGTGCTCGCCGAGCGTGGCGAGACCGTGATCGGAGTGGATTCGGGCAGGCCCGAGGAGGCGGCAGGGCTGGAGCCGGCGGGCGTCGAAGTCAGCTTGGGCGTGGACGGAACACGGCAACTCGATGGTGCCCGAACGGTGGTGAAGAGCCCCGGCGTGCCTCAGGACGCACCGGTCGTCAAGGCGGCCAGGGAGCGGGGCATCGAGGTCACCGGCGAGCTCGAGCTGGCCTGGCGGCTGATCCCGAACGCCTTCTGCGCCGTCACCGGCACCAATGGCAAGACGACCACGACCGAGCTGATCGGCCACCTGCACCGGACGGAGGGGCGGCCGGTGGCGGTCGCCGGAAACGTCGGGACGCCGCTTGCCTCGCTCGTGGGGGCGATCGATCTCGACGCGACCGTGGTCTGCGAGGCATCGAGCTTCCAGCTCGAGGACACCGAGTACTTCGGCCCGGAGTGCGCGGTCCTCATCAACCTCGCCCCCGACCACCTCGATCGCCACGGGACGCTCGAGAACTACCTCGCCGCGAAGCTCCGGATCTTCGCCAACCAGGGCAACGACGACTTCGCGGTCTACAACGGCGACGCGCCGGAGCTGCGTGGACGGGACCTGGGCGGGTGCGCCCGCCTGATCCGGTTCTGCCCGGCGGAGGGAGAGGCGGCGGATCCGGACTGCGAGGTGAGCCTCCGGGACGGGGTGATCTTCGCGGCGGATGAGGCGTTGATCCGCGCCGACGAACTCCAGCTGCTCGGCTCCCACAACGTCGAGAACGCGATGGCGGCTGCCGCCGCGGCGCTGGCCCTGGGGCTGTCCCGCGATGCGGTGGCGGAGGGGCTTCGGAGCTTCCCGGGCGTCCGGCACCGCCTCGAGCGAATTCGCGAACGCGGTGGCGTCCTCTACGTCAACGACTCGAAGGCGACCAACGTCGCCTCGGCCCAGGCCGGGATTCGGGCATTCGAGGGCGGCGTTCGCCTGATCGCCGGCGGGCGGCCGAAGCAGGAGAGCTTCGAGCCGCTCGCGCCGGTCGTCGCCGAGCGCTGCGTCGCCGGCTATCTCATCGGAGAGGCGGCCGAGCGGCTGGCCGCCGCGCTGGCCCCAGCGGCCGAGTCCGGCGTCGAGATCGCCGACGTCGGCACCCTCGAGCGGGCGGTGGAGAGGGCGGCCACCGAGGCGCAGCCGGGGGAGGTTGTCCTGCTCTCACCGGCATGCGCGAGCTTCGACGCCTTCAAGGACTTCGAGGAGCGTGGGGACCGCTTCCGCGAGCTGGTGGAGGCCCTGCCGTGAGCAGGTCGATGCGAGGGCGCGCGAAGGCGCGACCCGCGAGAGGTGGCAAGCAGGCGGCGCCGCCACTCGAGTACTCGCTGCTCCTGACCGCGACGCTCTGCCTCCTGGCGTTCGGGGCCGTGATGGTGTTCAGCGCCAGCTCCGCCCGCTCGCTGCTCAACCATGGGGGAAGCGGCTACTACTACCTGGAGCGAACCCTGATCTTCGGCGCGATCGGGCTGGTGGTGATGCGCGTCGCATCGGTCCGAGGCGTCGCAGCGGTGAAGCCGCTCACCCCGCTGATCCTCGGTACGGGGCTGTTCCTGCTCGTCGCGGTGCTCGTCCCGGGCGTCGGCCACACCGTGAACGGCTCGCAGCGCTGGATCGGCGCGGGACTCTTCCAGTTCCAGCCCTCGGAGTTCGCCAAGCTCGCCCTGGTCCTCTATGGCGCCTACCTGCTCGCGAAGGAGCCGAAGCGGGCGCGAACGCTGGGCGGCCTCGGTCCGTATCTGATCATCGTCGGGCTGGCGCTGCTGCTGATCGCGAAGGAGCCGGATCTCGGCACAACGATCATCGCGTCCTCGTCGGTCTGCTGCGTGCTCTTCCTGGGCGGCGTGAAGCCCCGCACCCTGGCTCCGGTCGGCATCGCCATCGCCGTGATCGGCATCGGGATGGTCGCCACGAACCCGTACCAGGAGGCCCGCCTCACCGGCTTCCTCCATCCCAACAGCGACGCGAGCGGGGCCGGGTTCCAGGCCAAGCAGGCGACCATCGCCGTCGGCTCCGGTGGGATCTTCGGCGTCGGCCTCGGCGAGAGCGTCCAGAAGGCCTCCTATCTGCCCGAGGCCCACACGGACATGATTGCGGCGGTGATCGGGGAGGAGCTGGGGCTCGCCGGGATGTTCGTGCTGATCGGGCTGTTCGGGATGTTCGGCTACGCGGGGCTGAGGGCGGCACACCGCGCTCGAGACCGGTTCAGCAAGCTGCTCGCGGCCGGGCTGACGTCGCTGATCTTGGCCCAGGCAGCTCTCAACCTGTTCGCCGTGCTCGGGTTAGCCCCGCTCACGGGAGTGCCCCTGCCCTTCGTCTCGTATGGGGGAACGAGCCTCGTGATGACGCTCGCGGCCGCGGGCCTGATCCTGAACGTCGCGCGCGGACCCGCCAAGGCCGCCGCCTCGGGACGCAGCGGGTCTGGCAGCTCACGCGGCGGGGACCGCCGCGCGGCCGGGGGCCCTGCGAGACTGCGCGTGGTCGACGGCGGAACCAACACGAGCACCAGGAGGAAGCGCGTAGCAAGTGGCACGAGTCGTGATAGCGGCCGGCGGCACGGCGGGTCACGTCGTGCCGGCGATCGCCGTCGCCGACGCGCTTCGCGCTGACGGCGCGGAGGTCAGCTTCCTCGGCACCCGCGAGCGCGCGGAGGCGGCGCTCGTGCCCGCCGCCGGCTACGAGATCGACTATCTGCGGGTCAGCGGGCTGAACCGGCGCAATCCGATCAAGGCCGCGATCGCTGCCGGACAGGCCGTGCGCGCGGTGGGCGCCGCACGCAGGATCCTCACCGCTCGCCGGGCGGAGGTCGTGATGGGCGGAGGGGGATACGTGGCTGGACCGGTGGGCTTGGCGGCGGTGCGATTGGGCCTCCCACTCGTGCTGACCGAGGCCGACAGCCATTTCGGCCTCGCCAACAGGTTGCTCGCTCGCCGCGCGAGCCGCGTCTGCCTCGCCTTCCCGATTCCGGGGCGGCAGGGCGACCCCTACGTCGTAACAGGCAGGCCGGTCCCGCGCGCCGTGCTCGAGGCCGACCCAACCGTTGCGCGCAGGCGCTTCGGGATCCCGGGGCCGGCCGACTGCGTGACGATCGTCGGCGGCAGCCTCGGCGCGCGGTCGATCAACCTCGCGGCCTTCGGGGCGTACACCCGTCTCGAGCGCGGGCTGCCGCACGATCACGTCGGCGAGCCCTGGATCCTGCACGTCACGGGACGCCGCGACTACCCCGAACTGCGGCGGCGCTGGGACGACCAGGGCCGGCCGGAGCGGTACACGTTGATCCAGTACGAGCCGAATCTCGGCGACGTCCTGGCCGCGGCCGACCTGGTCGTCGCCCGCGCCGGCGGCTCCGTGATGGAGATCGCCGCCGCCGGCCGTCCCGCGATCCTGATTCCGTATCCGCACGCCACGGGCGATCACCAGACCGCCAATGCCCGCTGGATGGCTGACGGCGGGGCGGCGGTGGTGATCCCGGACAGCGAGCTCAGCCCCGAGCGGCTCAGCGCCGCGATCGCGGCGCTCCTCTCGGATGAGGACCGTCTCCGGGCGATGTCGATTGCCGCCCGCCGGCTCGCCCAGCCGGACGCCGCCGAGCGGATCGCGCGAGAGATCCTCGAGGCCTTAAGGCGAGGGGGCTCCGCAGGCGGAGCCGAGGAGCCACCCGTTTCATGATGGACGAGATGAAAGGGCGGAAGCTCCACTTCATCGCCGTCGGCGGCGCGGGCATGAGCGGCCTGGCGCTGGTCGCGCGGCAGCTCGGCGCCGAGGTGACCGGCTCGGACCGGGCGGAGTCCTCCTATACGCAGAGGCTCCGCACCGCCGGGATCGACCCGCAGCTGGGACACGACGCCGAGCACGTGCCCCCCGACGCCGAGGTCGTCGTCTCGACCGCTGTCCCCGACGACAACCCGGAGCTGCTGCGCGCCCGCGAGCGGGGTCAGACCGTGATCCACCGCGGCGAGCTGCTCGCCGAGCTCTCGGGCCAACGCCGGCTGCTGGCAATCGCCGGGACGCACGGAAAGACGACGACTACCGCGATGTGCATCTGGGCGCTTCGCGCGATCGGGGCCGATCCCGCCTTCTTCCTCGGCGGGGAGCTGCCGGGCGCGGGACCTGAGGGCGAGGACGCGAACGCCGGCTGGGGAGAGGGGGAGTGGGCCGTCGCGGAGGCCGACGAGAGCGATGCGAGCTTCCTCAAGCTGCAGCCCGAGATTGGGGTGGTGACGAACCTCGAGCTCGATCACCACTCCCGCTGGAACTCGCTCGCGGAGCTCGCCGAGGCCTTCGCCGCCTTCGCCGCACCCGCCTCGGGCCTGGTCTGCGGCGCCGATGTGAGGCTCCCCGGCCAGGTAGGCCAGCGCGTCGTCCGCTTCGCGCTCGAGCCGGACCGAGACGAGCCGATGCCCAAGGCCGAGCTCGTCGCCGCGGAGATCGAACCGGAACCGCGTGGGGGGAGCCGCTTCCGCGCGCACGGCCCAGGCCTCGACACGGTGGTGACCATGGGCGTGCCGGGCCGCCACAACGTCGCCAACGCCCTCGCGGCCCTCGGCGGGCTGTCTCTGGCCGGCTTCGACCCCGAGGCGTGCGCGAAGGCGCTCGCGGACTTCCCCGGGGTGGCGCGGCGGCTCGAGCTGAAGGGCGAGCGCAACGGCGCGCGCATCTACGACGACTACGCCCACCACCCGACGGAGGTGACGGCAACGATCGCCGCGGCGCGAGACCTTGGCGCCCGGCGGGTGATCGCCGCCTTCCAGCCCCACCTCTATTCGCGCACCAAGGCCCTGGCTTCGGAGCTCGGGGCCGCGCTGGCCGCGGCGGACGAGGTCGCCGTGCTCGATGTCTATCCGGCGCGCGAGGAGCCGGTCGGCCCCCTCGCCGGCGTCAGCGGCCTGATGGTCGCGGAGGAGGCAGCGGACCACGCCCAGGGCGGACGCGTCTGGTGGCTGCCCACGGCGGAGCAGGCCGTGCAGGCGCTGGCTCCGAGGCTCGCGGAGGGCGACCTCCTGATCACCATCGGCGCCGGCGACATCTACAGGCTCGCCGAGGCACTCGTCGACGGAGGAGGCGAGAGATGAGCCCGCCCGCAGGTGTCGAGCGGGACTACCCGCTGTCGCGCCTGACCACGGTGAGGGCCGGGGGATCGGCGGACTTCTTCGCTCGCCCCGAATCCGAGGACGAGGTGGTGGAGCTACTCGGTTGGGCGGATCGTGAAGGCCTTGCCGTCGGCGTCGTCGGCTCCGGCTCCAACCTGCTCGTCTCTGACGAGGGCTTTCGCGGGCTGGTGATGAAGCTCGCCGGGGATCTGACCCGGATCGAGCGGCAGGGCACGACCGTGCAGGCCGGCGGTGGAGCGCGCCTCCCGTCGGCGGCCGCCAAGGCGGCCGGCTGGGGCCTGACCGGACTCGAGTTCGGCGTCAACATCCCGGGGACCGTCGGGGGGGCCGTCCGGATGAACGCGAACGCCTACGGCGGTGAACTCGGCAAGGTGCTCGAGATGGTCACCGTCTGCACCGCCGATGGCGCCGAGGGCCGGCGCCCGCATCAGCTCGGCTTTCGCTACCGCGGCTCGGATTTGGGCAAGCTGGAGGTGGTGAGCGCCGCGACGTTCGCCCTCTCGGAGGCGAATCCCGCCGACGTCAAGGCCACCATGGGGAAGATGCGCCGGAGGCGAAAGGAGGCGCAGCCATCGGGGATCAAGACGTTTGGATCGACGTTCATGAATCCGGACGATCCGCGTGCCGAGGGCCGGTCCGCGGGCCAGTTGCTCGATGCCGCCGGCGCCCGCGGGCTCGCGGTCGGCGGCGCTCGCCTCTCGCCGAAGCACGCCAACTTCGTCGAGAACACCGGCACGGCCACCACGCAGGACGTCCTCGCCGTGATGGCCGCGGCCCGTCACAAGGTCCACGAGCGCTTCGGTGTCGTGCTCGAGCCCGAGGTCCAGATCCTGGGCGACGTCACCTGGCCTCGGGAGTGGCAGCTGCAGGACTAGTCGGCGCAGGAATGGCGGCGCGGGCGGTGAATCGGCAGGAATGGCGACCAGGGCGCTGAACCCACGCCGGCCGGGCCGCGCGCCCAAACGGCCGGCACCCCGCGCAGTGCCCCGTGCCCGTCCGAGCCTTCCCGGAGCGATCACCCGGCGCCGGGTGATCGGGGCGGCGGTCGCGATCGTCGTGCTCTACGCCGGCTACATGCTCTGGTTCCGGAACCTGCCGTTGTTCTCGATCGACGAGGTGACAGTGACCGGCGCGACCACGAACGGGCTGGCGATCAAGAAGGCGGTCGAGCAGGTCGCGGGGGACATGACGACGCTCCATCTCAAGGACGACGAGCTGCGAAATGTCGTGGCTCACTTCCCCACGGTCGCCTCGGTCGGCGCCACCACGAGCTTTCCCCACACCCTCCACGTCACTGTGACCGAGCGGCTGCCGGTCGCCTTCATCAAGGTGGGCGACAGGCGGACGGCGGTCTCCGCGGACGGCTACCTGCTGCTCGGCGCGAGCTTCGATCGGAAGGCGCTGCCGCGAATCGACGGGGCCGTCCCGACTGGTCCTCGCCTCGACGGAGATGCCGCCTCCCAGGCGGCGATTCTCGGCGCCACCCCGGCACCGCTTCGCGACCACATCGAGAGCTCGACCTGGTCGGATGCCGACGGTGGTGTGGTGGTCACGCTTGACAGCGGGCCGGACCTGCGCTTCGGCGACGGCTCACGGGCCGCCGACAAATGGACCGCCGCGGTGGCGGTGCTCTCGAGCCCCGAACACGGCTCGCCCTCCTATCTCGACGTCAGCGTCCCGGACCGCCCCGTATCGGGTGGTTGAGGGTTCGCGCGCTGAAATTCGCGGGCTGCAACGCCTCATTCACTCCGTTTGGGCCCTACAGGCGTTCCACCTTCGGCGGCGAAAATTGGACTGCACGATGGACGTGGAAATGGCCCGTTTGCAGGGCTTTCCTGGACCCTCAACCAACCCTGTCCCTACATCTGTGGACGAGACTCACCCCGTTGGAACTCTCAAGCGATACTCGAGACTTTGTGCCTGAGACGGCGTTGACACGTCGTAAGCTTTGCCCTACTTTCGGAAACGCCCAATAGCCGAATAGGCGGCTGGGCTCGGAGCAGGACCAACGATGGAGACCTCATATCTGGCCGTGATCAAGGTCGTCGGAGTCGGCGGCGGTGGCTCGAATGCCGTCAGCCGGATGATCGACGCGGGACTTCGCGGCGTCGAGTTCGTGGCTGTCAACACCGACGCCCAGGCGCTGCAGGCGGCTGACGCCGACGTCAAGATCGGCATCGGCCACAACCTCACCAAGGGCCTCGGCGCCGGCGCCAATCCCGAGGTGGGTGCCGGCGCGGCCGCCGAGTCGCGGGACGAGATCAAGGACGCGCTGAAGGGCGCGGACATGATCTTCATCACCTGCGGCGAGGGTGGTGGCACGGGTACCGGCGCGGCCCCGGTGATCGCCGAGATCGCCAAGCAGGAGATCGGGGCACTCACCGTAGGCGCGGTCACCAAGCCGTTCGAATTCGAGGGCAAGAAGCGGATGGCCCAGGCCGAGGAGGGCATCGACCGTCTCCGCAAGGAGGTCGACACCCTGATCACCGTCCCGAACGAGAAGCTGCTTCAGATCGTCGAGCGGCGGACCACGATCCTCGAGGCCTTCCGCGAGGCCGACGACATCCTGCGCCAGGGCGTCCAGGGCATCACCGACCTGATCACGATCCCCGGCCTGATCAACCTGGACTTCGCCGACGTCCGCCTGGTCATGCACCAGGCCGGCTCGGCGCTGATGGGCGTCGGCACCGGAACGGGCGAGAACCGGGCCGTCGAGGCTGCCAAGGCCGCGATCACCTCCCCGCTCATCGAGGAGCAGATCGACGGGGCGAAGGGCATGCTGCTCAACGTCACCGGCGGCGAGGACCTGGGTCTCTTCGAGGTCAACGAGGCTGCGCGCCTCGCGATCCAGGCCGCCGACACCAACGCGAACATCGTCTTCGGAGCCGTCGTCGACTCCTCGATGCACGAGGAGGTCCGCGTGACGGTGATCGCCACCGGCTTCGAGGGCTTCGAGATGATCGCCCGGGCTCCCGAGTTCACCGCCCGAGCGGCGGAGCGCCGCCCAGCCCCGGTTCGCGGCGGGCGCGAGGGGCTGAGCGATCTGCGGATCTCAGAGTCCGAGATCGACGTCCCGGACTTCCTGAAGTAGTCACTCACGCAGGGCGCGGCGGGCTTCGTCCTCCTCGTGCTCGAGGTAGATCTCCACGCGGGTGAACCTCCCCCGAACGTCGAAGCTGTAGACGGTCCAGGCGCCGATGTCGATCTCGATCCCACTGCCCGCGCCACGTGCCCGGGAGCGGACGTGGACCAGGGCGCGCTCCCCGTGCATCTCGCACCCGAGGATCTCGGTGACCTGCGACTCGAAGGCGTCGGGTTCCATCCAGGCGCGAAGCTGCTCCGTGCCCTGGAGCTCTCCTGCTCCGCCGGGGCGGACGAGCACGATGTCCGGATGACTCAACTCGACCGCGGCGTCCAGCTCTCCGGTGTTCATCGCGGCGAGCAGCCTGCTGACTCGCTCGATCTTTTCGTCGTCTGAAATCCCCACGGCCGCCAGTATCGTGGCCACGGTGGAAGCAGGAACCCTGAAGAGGACACCGTTGTATGAGAAGCACGTCGTGGCCGGCGCCAAGCTCGTCGACTTCGCCGGCTGGGAGATGCCCGTTCAGTACGACGGAATCCGCGAGGAGCACCTGCGTGTTCGGAGCGCCTGCGGTGTCTTCGACGTCTCCCACATGGGCGAGATCGAGACCGAGGGCCCGCAGGCGGCGGACCTGCTGCAGCGGCTCCTCTCCAACGACGTCACGAAGATCCAGGTCGGCGGCGCGCAGTACTCGTGCCTCTGTCGCGAGGACGGCGGGGTGCTCGATGACCTCTTCACCTACCGGATCGCGGACGATCGCTACCTGACGGTCACGAACGCCGCCAACCACGAGCGCGACCTCGAGTGGTTCGAGGCGCACGCCGTCGAGTTCGAGGCGGAGGTGCACGATCGGATCGAGACGTACGCGATGCTCGCGATCCAGGGGCCCGAGGCGCGGGAGATCGTCACCCGGCTCGGCGACGGCGAGCTGCCTGCCCGGTTCCACACGGCGGAGCTCACGGTGGCCGGCGCGCAGGCCCTCGTCTGTGGGACCGGCTACACGGGCGAGGATGGAGTCGAGGTGCTGATCGCCCCGGAAGAAGCCGGGACGGTCTGGGACGCAGTGATCGATGGAGGCGCGGGACCGGCTGGCCTCGGGGCGCGGGACACCCTCCGGCTGGAGGTCAACTACTGCCTCTACGGGAACGACCTGACGGACGAGCGCACGCCGATCGAGGCCGGCCTCGGCTGGTGCGTGAAGGAGGACACGGGCTTCACCGGGTCGGAGGCCTGCCGTCGGGTCCGCGAGGAAGGCCCGAGTGAGCTCCTCCGCCCGTTCGTCCTCACCGGACCAGGCATCCCCCGCCAGGGCAATCCGATCCTGACGGGCGAAGAGCAGGTGGGCGAGGTGACGAGCGGCACGCTCTCGCCTTGCCTCGAGACCGGGATCGGGATGGGCTACGTCCGGAGCGGGAACGCAGAGCCGGGAACGCCGATCGAGATCGACGTGCGAGGGCGGCGCCGACAGGCCGAGATCCGCAAGGCACCTCTGTATTCGAAGGACTGACCGGCTCGATAGGTTTCAGCCGTGCCTGATGAGAGCTACCCGGAGGACCTTCGCTACCACGCCGAGCACGACTGGGCGCGGTTGGATGGCGACACCGCCACCTTCGGAGTGACCTGGTACGCGCAGGACGCCCTCGGTGAGGTGGTCTTCTACGAGCCGCCGGAGACCGGCAAGGCGGTGTCGAAGGACGAGGCCTACGCCGAGGTCGAGTCCGTCAAAGCGGTCTCCGACGTCTACGCGCCGCTGTCGGGGGAGGTCACCGAGGTCAACGAGGCGCTCTCCGAGAACCCCGAGAAGATCAACCAGGACCCCTACGGCGAGGGCTGGATGGTCAAGGTGAAGCTGTCCGATCCCTCGGAGGCCGACCAGCTGATGGACGCGGCGGCCTACAGGAAGCTGCTCGAGGAGTCCGACTAGCCTGAAGCGCATGAGGCCGTCGACGTGAGCGGCCAGGAGCTTGCGCTTGCTCTGTCGGTCTTCCTCGCCTGCGCGGTGGAGGCCGTCGAAGCCCTGACGATCGTCCTGGCCATGGGCAGCACCCGCGGCTGGCGCTCCGCGCTCAGCGGTACGGCCGTCGCGCTGGCGGTACTGGCGGCCGTGGCCGCGGTCGTGGGCCCAGGGCTGACGTCGCTGCCGATCGAGACGCTGCGGCTGATCGTCGGCGGCCTGCTGCTCGTCTTCGGGCTCCAGTGGCTGCGCAAGGCGATCCTGCGCAGCATCGGCGTGGTCGCGCTCCACGACGAGGACGAGGAATTCCGGGAGGAGACCGCCGCGGCGAGGGCGGCGGCCCCACACGCGCAGGGGCTCGATCCCTATTCCTTCACGATCGCCTTCAAGGGCGTCCTCCTCGAGGGCCTCGAGGTGATCTTCATCGCTCTCACCTTCGGGGCGAACCAGCACCGCGTCGGCCTGGCGGCGCTGGCGGCCACTGCGGCGGTGCTGCTGGTGGCCGCCATCGGCGTCGTGGTTCGCGCGCCCCTGTCCCGCGTGCCCGAGAACGCCATGAAGTTCGGGGTCGGGATCATGCTCACCTCGTTCGGGCTCTTCTGGGGCGCCGAGGGTGCGGGAGCGCATTGGCCCGGCGGCGATGTGGCGCTGCTGGTGATCATCCCGGCAGTGCTGGTCTTCTCGCTTCTGCTGATCCGGATGTACCGGCCGGTGACGCGCGCGG
>DATAPB010000273.1:0-4681 GCA_036265435.1 Solirubrobacterales bacterium
CGAGGTCAGGTGACCGCCCTCGACCACGAGCTCGACCGGCTCCTTCACCAGGCCGATCCCGGCAAGGGAGCCGTCGATCACCAGCGTGCCCTCGCCGCCGGCCGGCGAGAGGAATCCCTCGCCGCAGGGCAGGTTCCCGAAGGCGCCGGGCTCGGTGAGCTCGCCGGCGTCGGGGATCGCCTCCCGTCCGGATAGGTCGAGCGTCAGGTCCGTGCCGTTCGAGTCGGTGATGCGAGCCTCGGACGCACGGTCCAGCGCGTCGGCGACGGCGTGGCCCTTCTTCCGCAGGCCCTCCATGTCGGCGCTCATCACCCGCGCCAGCATCTCCTCGGTCACGCCCGGCAGCGTCGCGCAGCGCGCACCGGCGTCGGTCGCACGCTTGCGCGCGGCCGTGTGCGAGAGCGACTGGACCGTGGGGGCCATCAGCACGTCGGCGGCGACCATCGCCTCCGCCACGGTCCGCGGCGGCTCGGCGCCGTGCGACGGGCGCTCCGCCATCACCGTGAGGACCGCGTCTGAACCTGCATTCGCCGCCTCCTCGCGTAGGCGTTCCCCGACCCGCTGCGTCGCGGGATTGCAGATGACCAGAGCCTCCTCGCCCTCCTTCACGCCGAGGCATTCGTGCACGACGGCGTGAACCGCGCGATCCAGATCGTCCATCGGCAGGCACCCTAGATGACGCTCTCACGCCTCCCCCCGTTGGGGGGTCTCGCCGGGCCGCGGTGTACGAGACGCCGCTCGCGGATATGTTCCCAGGCATGGAGGCCGGTCCTCTGGCCGAGCCGGTGCCGTCCGCGATCGGCGAACGGCTCAAGGAGAGTCTGCGACGACCGTGGGTGGTCGCGGTCTTGGTGATCGCGGTCATCTTCCTCGCGCTGGTCATCGGCCACGGCCTGCACGCCGTGGCCCAGACAGGCCTCAACGGTCTCGCCCTGGGCGCCATCTACGCCCTCGGCGCCGTCGGCCTCACCCTCGTCTATGGGATCCTCAAGCTGGTCAACTTCGCCCAGGGCGACTTCTTGACCTTCGGCGCCTACATGGCCTACCTGGTCAACGTCACCTGGGGCCTGCCGCTGGTCATCGGGATCTTCTGGGCGATGGTGGCGACGGCCCTGCTCGGGTTGCTCTTCGAGCGAGTGCTCTGGGGCCCGATGCGCGCGAAGCACGCCGGCTTCCTGCAGCTGATCCTGATGTCGATCGGGCTCGCCTTCCTGCTGCGGGCGGTCGTGCAGTGGTTCTGGAGCACGGACATCCGGGTGCTCGACGTCGACACGACCAGCACCGTCCAATTCCTCGGCCTCCGGATCGGCCAGACGCAGCTGGTCGTGGTGATCGTCGGCATCGTGGTGATCGCAGCGATCGGGCTGATGCTGCGGCTCACCCTGCTCGGCAAGCGGATGCGGGCTCTTTCCGATGACCTCGAGCTCGCCGAGACGGCGGGCATCGACACCCGACGGATCATCAGCTACACCTGGATCTTCGCCGGTGCGCTCGCCGGGCTGGCCGGGGTGCTGGCCGCGGCCACCACCAACCTGCGTCCCGAGCTCGGATTCGAGCTACTGCTGCCGATCTTCGCCGCCGTGATCCTGGGCGGCATCGGGGACGCCTTTGGGGCGCTGGCTGCGGGTTTGGTGATCGGGGTGATGACCGAGTGGTCCACCCTGGTCATCGACGCACGCTGGAAGACCGCCGTCGGATTCCTGGTGCTGATCATCGTGCTGATCGTCCGGCCGCAGGGCATCTTCGGAAAGGCGAGGGCGATATGACCCTTCCCCTCGCAGTCACCTTCGAGGCGCTTACCAATCTCAGCTTCTGGATCAGCGTCGGCGTGATCGCCGGCACCTACGCAGTCGTCGCGCTCGGGCTTCAGCTCAACACCGGCTTCACCGGCATCGTCAACTTCGGGCAGGCGGCGTTCATGGCGATCGGCGCGTACACGATGGCGATCCTCGTCCTCAAGGCCGGGTTCTCGTTCTGGCTCTCGCTGCCCTGCGCCGTCCTGGCGGCGATGCTCTTCGGCGTGATCATCGGCCTGCCGGCGCTGCGGCTGCGGGCCGACTACTTCGCGATCGTCACCATCGCGATGGCCGAGGTGGTGCGCCTCTTCGCGCAGAACGCCCGGGGACTGACGGGCGGCAACGAGGGCCTCTTCTGCAACATCGACGACCCATCCAACTGCTACACGAACGCCTGGCGGGACCTCTCGGACCACATCAACAACTTCGTCTCCAACTTCTGGAGCGACCCGGATTCGCTCTTCCCGCTGCTGCTCGTCATCTGGGCCACCGTCGGCATATCGATCTTCCTGCTCAGGCGCCTGCAGCGCACTCCCTGGGGACGGGTGCTGCGGGCGATCCGCGAGGACGAGGACGCCGCCCAGGCGCTCGGCAAGCACACCCTCGTCTACAAGCTCCAGTCGCTTTCGATCTCGGCATGCCTGGGGGCGATCGCGGGCTTCTTTCTGGCTCTCAACCTAGCCACCATCCACCCGCTCGACTACGAGCCGGCGGTGACCTTCTTCGCCTACAGCGTGCTGATCCTGGGCGGCCTCGGGAGCTATCGCGGGGCCGCAGTGGGAGCGGCGCTGTTCTGGTTCGTCCTGGAGGGGACCCGCTTCATCGACCTGCCGGACCCGCCCTTCACGGAGACCCGCATCGCGGCGATCCGATTGGCGATCACCGGCCTGCTGCTGATCGGACTGATGGCCTTCAGGCCACAGGGCCTGTTCGGCAAGCGCGAGGAGATGGTCCTCGGTGAATGAGGCCGTGAGCAACGGCCACACGCTGCTCGAGATCCAGGACGTGGTCAAGCGCTTCGGAGGGATCCGCGCGGTCAACGGGGCAACGCTGAAAGTTCCCGAGGGCGGGATCACCGCCCTGATCGGCCCGAACGGGGCTGGCAAGACCACGCTCTTCAACGTGCTGACCGGCTTCTACAAGGGCGATCAGGGGTCGGTGCGCTTTCGAGGCGAGCAGATCCTCGGCGATCCCCCATACGAGATCGCACAGAAGGGAATGGTGCGGACCTTTCAGATCACCAAGGCCCTGGCGGCGATGCCGGTGATCGACAACATGATGCTCGCAGCGCCCAACCAGCCCGGTGAGCTCCTGCGGAACGTCATCTTCCGCCCGCGGGCTTCGAAGGCACGGGAGGAGGAGGTCCGCAAGCAGGCCTTGGAGCTGCTCGGACTTTTCAATCTCAGGGACCTCGCCGACGCCTACGCCGGCACGCTGTCCGGCGGCCAGCGCAAGCTCCTGGAGCTCGCCAGGGCGCTGATGGCCGAGCCGAAGCTGCTGCTCCTCGACGAGCCGATGGCCGGCATCAACCCGACGCTCGGGCGGCGGCTGCTCGACTACTTGCAGGGGCTACGCCGCGAGCTCGGCGTCACGGTCCTCTTCATCGAGCACGACATGGAGGTCGTCATGAACCACTCGGACCGCGTCATCGTGATGGCGGAGGGCCGGGTGATCGCGGACGGCGAGCCGCACGAAGTCCGCAAGGACAAGCGCGTGATCGACGCTTACCTCGGCGAGGTCGCCGTGGACTCCGCCCCCGCGGGGAGCGACGGCGGGTGACCACGGGAGAGCCGAACGGGGTCGTCCTCGAGGTGGAGGGCCTGGTCGCGGGATACGTCCCGGAGGTGGACATCCTCACCGGCGTCGACCTGGCGGTGCAGGACGGCGAGATCGTCACCGTGATCGGGCCGAACGGCGCCGGCAAGTCGACACTGATCAAGTCGATCTTTGGGTTGCTTCCCCCGCGGGAGGGTCGCGTCGTCCTGCGCAGCGAGGACCTCACGGGCATGCGGCCGCACCAGATCACGCGTCGCGGGATGAGCTACGTGCCACAGCTCGACAACATCTTCGAGTCGCTCACGGTCGATGAGAACCTCGAGATGGGAGCGCTCGACCGGGGGACGACCCGGCGGCGGATGAGCGAGATGTACGAGCTCTTCCCCAGGCTCGGCGAGCGCCGGCGGCAGGCGGCCGGGACGATGAGCGGTGGCGAGCGGCAGATGGTCGCGATGGCACGCGCGCTGATGCCCGACCCCTCGGTGCTCCTCCTCGACGAGCCCTCGGCCGGCCTCGCTCCCGCCTTCGTGGAGGCGATCTTCGAGAAGATCGCCGAGATCAACCGGCACGGCGTGACGATCGTGATGGTCGAGCAGAACGCCCGCCGCGCACTCACCATGTCGACCCGCGGCTACGTCCTCGATCTCGGCCAGAACCGGTTCGAGGGACGGGGCGAGGAATTGCTCAACGATCCCAAGGTCGCGGAGCTCTATCTGGGTGGCACGGCCAGGATCGACCGGGCCTCGGACGAGGCGCAGAACTGAAACGGCCGGGGCCTTCGCCCCGGCCGTTCCGCTCGCGAGCCGTCGGCTCGCTTCCTTCTCAACTACTGGTTGGGCTGCGCCACGGGCGTCTCCCCGATCTCGTCGAGGGTTAGGGTTGCGCCCTTGAACGTGAATATGTCGTAGACACCGGCGGTGGCGTCGCCGGCGTCGTCCATGTCGATCGCGCCGGAAGCGCCCTGGTAATCGATGTCATCGCCGTTCTGCAGCGCCTTGATCGCCTCGGGCAGCTGCTCCCACGTGTAGGGAGTACCGGGCGGTGCGCTCACGTCGACGAGCTTGTCGGCCATGTCCTTGCCGTCGGTCGAACCAGCTGCGACCGCGGCC
>DATAPB010000274.1:0-6019 GCA_036265435.1 Solirubrobacterales bacterium
GAGGAGTACTCCGAGGACATCGACATCCTCCACCTCGCCTCCGAGCTGGTGGTCGACGCGGTGATCGAGCCGGACCAGCTGCGGGCCGAGCTAATCCGCCGCTACGCGCTCGCGGCACGGAAGGACCGTCGCTTCGCCGAGCGCCGCAACTCGGTCACGCCGGCTTGAGGCGCGAGCGCCGCGCTTCGGGAACGGGACGAGCGCTTCGCCCTCGGTGTCCCAGAGCTTGAGCCGGAAGTTCTCGACGCTGCTGCGGATGGTCACCACGGGGGTGCGGCGGAACATCGGGTGTGATTCGTGCGCGGCGCGCAGGTTGTAGTTCGGGATCTTGGCGCTCAGGTGGTGAACGTGGTGGTAGTTCGCGTTGCCGACCATCCACGCCAGGGGACGCGGCAGCTGGAGGTATGAGCTGCCCTGCAGAGCCGCGAGCTCGAACCTCCACTCGCCGGGCGCCTGGTAGTAGGTGTCCTCGTACTGGTGCTGGATGTAGAGCATCCAGGCGGCGATCGCGCCCCCCGCGATCAGGGTGGTTCCCTGGATCAGCAGGAAGGTTCCAACGCCGACGAGCGCGCTCCAGCCGACGACCCAGGCCACGAGCGCGAGATTCGTCGCGACGACGCTGAGCAGGATCTTGGGGCTCATTCCCCGCTGGGGAAAGCGGCGCTCGAACAGGAAGACGAGGCTGGGGCCGACGAGCAGCATCAGCAGCGGGTTCCGGTAGAGGTGGTAGCCGAGGCGCCTCACGCGGGACGCGCTCTCGTACTCCGCCAGGGTCATGGTGTTGATCTCCCCGATGCCGCGGTGGTCGAGGTCTCCCGTGTGGGCGTGATGAATGGCGTGCTGACGCTGCCACCAGCGGTAGGGGGTGAAGAGGAGGTAGCCGAGGAGATGGCCCCCCGTGCTGTTCGCGCGGCGCGACTCGAACACGGAGTTGTGGGTGAGGTCGTGGAAGAGCGAGTACATCCGGGTGAGGAAGACGGTGGCGAGGAGACCGAGGCCGATCGCCACCGGCGGACTCGGCTGGATCAGGGCCGCCAGGACCCAGACGGTTAGATAAGGCACGACGACGCTGGCGATCTGGGTGAGGCTGCGGCGCTCGTCTCGCTGGAGGTACGGGGCGAGGTCCTGCTTCCAGGTCTCGCGGCTCGGAATCTCGGTGCTGGCCATCGACCACTGACTACGGAGCGTGGTCGGGGATGGATCAGCGCGAGCTCAGAGGGTGGAGGCGAGCTGCGTGAAGTAGTCGAGCGAGGCAGGGTTGGCGAGTGAGTCGCGGCTGGCGGCCTTCTCGGGTGCCTCGCCCATCAGGATGCGCTTCACCGGAACCTCGAGCACCTTGCCGCTCAGGGTCCGGGGGACCTCCTCGATCTGAAAGATCTCGTCGGGTACGTGGCGCGGCGAGCACTGCTCGCGGATCCGCCGTTTGATCTCGGCGATCAGGTCGTCGTCCAGGGTGGCGCCGTCCTCCAGGACGACGAAGAGCGGCATCCAGCCCTCGGTCCCCTCGCGTGGGACGTCGACCACCAGGGCGTCGAGGACCTGCGGGACGGCGGACACCGCGCGGTAGATCTCGCTCGTCCCCATGCGGATGCCGCCGCGGTTGATGGTCGAGTCGGAGCGGCCGTAGATGATCGCCGTGCCACGGGAGGTGATCTCGATCCAGTCGCCGTGGCGCCAGATGCCGGGGTACATCTCGAAGTAGCTGGCGCGATAGCGGGAGCCGTCCTCGTCCCCCCAGAGAAAGACCGGCATCGAGGGCATGGGCTCGGTGATCACCAGCTCGCCGACCTCGTCGATGACCGGGTTGCCGTCCTCGTCGAAGGCCTCGACCTTGGCGCCAAGGGCGCAAGCCTGGAGCTCGCCGCGGTACACCGGGAGGAGGGGGACGCCGCCGACGAAGGCGGTACAGAGGTCGGTGCCGCCGCTGGTCGAGAAGAGCCAGGTGTCCTCGCCGACGTGGTCGTAGACCCACTGGAAGCCCTCGGGGGAGAGGGGCGATCCGGTGGACCCGACCGAGCGGAGGCGAGACAGGTCGCGGCCGTCGCTCGGCTCGACGCCGTCCTTCATGCACGCGGCGATGAAGGCGGCGCTGGTTCCGAAGCAGGTCATGCCGGTGCGCTCGGCGAGGTCCCAGAGGACGCCCAGGTCCGGAGTGACCGCGCTGCCGTCGTAGAGGACGATCGACGCCGGGGTGAGGAGCACGCCGACGAGCAGGTTCCACATCATCCAGCCGGTCGTCGTGAACCAGAAGATTCGGTCGCCGGTCTTGGCGTCGAGGTGGAGGTAGCCCTTCTTGAGCTGCTCGAGGAGGATGCCGCCGTGGCCGTGGACGATCGCCTTGGGGAGGCCCGTCGTGCCGGACGAGTAGAGGACCCAGAGGGGGTGGTCGAAGGGAACGCGCTCGAAGGAGAGCTCGACGCCCTGCCCGAGGTCGAGGAGCTGGTCCCAGGTCATCGGCGCGGCGACCCTCTCGTGCTCGGAGAGCACCGAGAGCTCCGGCGAGGCGCTCAGGTAGGGGATCACCACGACGCGCTCGAGGCTCGGGATCTGGGAGGCGACGTCGGCGATCGTCTCCATCCGGTCGAAGTCCTTGCCGCCGTAGCGGTAGCCGTCGACGCAGATCAGCACCTTCGGCTCGATCTGCGCGAAGCGGTCGACGACGCTGCCGGGGCCGAAGTCGGGTGAGCAGCTCGACCAGGTGGCGCCGAGGCTGGCGGCCGCCAGGAAGGCGATCACGGCCTCGGGGCCATTGGGCAGATAGGCGACCACGCGGTCGCCCTTGGTGACCCCGAGAGCGCTGAGGCCCTCACGGACCGCGGCGACCTGATCGCGGAGCTCGCCCCAGCGCATGTCCGAGAGCTCCCGCAGCTCCGAGGCGTAGACCAGAGCGACCTCGTCGTCGGCCTTGCCGCGGAAGATGTGCTCGGCGTAGTTGAGCTCCGTGCCGGGGAACCACTTCGCGCCCGGCATGACGCGTTCCTCGAGGACCACGTCGGGGTCGGGGTCCTCGAGCTCGCGCTGGCTCTCGCCGGACGCCATCACCTCGAAGTGGTCCCAGATGGTGCGCCAGAACTCCTCGATCTCGGCTGTGGACCACCGCCAGAGCGCGTGGTAGTCCTCGACCTGGAGCTCGCGCTCGTCGGCGAGCCAGCGTATGTAGCGGGTGAGGGGGGAGCGCTCGACCATCTCGGCCGATGGCGCCCAGAGGATCTCGGGGCCGGTGCTCTCGACGGTGCTGTCCTCCACGGTCTGATCCTTACACGCGCTCCGCTGCGGCGGCCGGTGGCGAGGAGGGCGCCGCACCGATGGTTCGGCCCGCCTCGCGGTCGATCAGACGGGAGAGCGCGACGACGAAGTCGGTGGCGCGGTCGAGAGCGGTGGAGTCGACGCGCTCGGGGACGTCCTCGTGGGTGTGGTACCAGGGGGCGAGGTTGCCCTGGGCGTCGGTGGTCCGGAGCGTGATCGAGCGAAACCTGCGGATGCGGGGAGGAAGCGCATCGTCGAGCAGCGGATGGCGAATCGGTCTGGCGCCGCCTTCCGGTGCCCCGGCCGTCGCGAGGACCTCCGCCAGCTCGACCAGGTGGCGGTCGTGGGGAACGCTGATCACGGCCCCCTGGCTGATCTCATACGCGACCTCGCCGGATGAGACCGAGTCGACGTTGACGAAGTAGGTGCTGGCCCGGTCGAGCTGCTTGCGGCGGGAACGGACGAAGGCGCGACTGCCCTCGCAGAACGACTCCTCGGATCCGGTGAGGACGATCCAGACGTCGAGGTTCGCCGGCGGGTCGGTGGTGAGGTCCTCCGCCGCGGAGAGGACGGCGGCGACGCCGGAGGCGTTGTCGTAGGCGCCGGGGACGATCTCGGAGAGGGCGATGTCGATGAGCAGGAAGGCGGCGACGATCAGGACGATGGTGGGGATCGCCTGAACCGCGTTCAGCCAGGTGGCGTCGTAACCGGCCATGCGGGCGCCGAGGATGGGGAGGAGGGGTGCGAGGCCGAGCCAGAAGAAAAGGCGGAAGGGGCCGAGTCCGAGGCGGACCCGCTCGGGCAGTCGCCGGAACCGCTTCGAAGCCTTGGAGAAGACGTAGCCGGTACGGGCGGCGTCGTAGTGGGCCATGAGGATCAGCCGGGCCGGTGCGTCGGGGCGGCCGCCCGGGGAGACGATGTTCTGGGAGACGCGGTGAAAGAGGAGCGAGCGGACGAGGTAGAGGCGGGTGCTCAGGTCAAGGTAGGTCGAGGCGGCCGCGAAGAAGACGAGGGCGAATCCGACCGCGGGCTGGACGATCGCGAGCAGGCTGCCGGCGATGCCGAGAACCGCGTGGATCAGGTAGACGACGGCGTATTGGGGGTGGGCGAAGAACGGCTCTATCTCCGCACGACGGCCCATCGCCCGCAGCCGTCCCGCGAGCGCGTTGGCCGCCCGCCGCTCGGCGTCGGTCCCGGGCCCGCGCCCCTCGAAGGAGCAGAGCTCCCGAATCACCTCCATGCGTCCCGCCTCGTCCACCGGGGGCGATTATCGCGATGGTCCGGCTCTCGCGTTGAGAGCGGATCCGGCTTCTATCGTTGCGGTGCGCCGGAGTGACGGAATCGGCAGACGTGCGGCACTCAAAATGCCGTGTCCTTCGGGACGTGTGGGTTCGAGTCCCACCTCCGGCATCGCTCGCCCCGAACACCGGCTCGAGAAGGGGGCGAATGAGAAGGTCTGGTCACTTTTGATCGCTATGGCGAGCAGAAGTGACCGAAACTCTGCGATCTGGCAGCTCGTGCGCCGTCAGCACGGCGTCATTACCCGAAGCCAGCTGCTCGAGCTGGGTCTGAGCAAAGCCGCAATCGCCCATCGCCTGCGAACAGGTCGGCTACACCGCCTTCATCGCGGGGTCTACGTCATCGGGGGCCGTAAGCTCGACTGTCTTGCGCGTTGGATGGCGGCGGTGCTCGAATGCGGCCGAGACGCTGTTCTCAGTCATCACAGCGCGGCCGAACTTTGGGGGATTCGGCGGCCCCGGGGCGGACGCCTCGAGGTCTCGGTGGGCGACCGGATGCGCCGGCGCCCACCGGGAATCCACGTCCACAGACGCAGCGGGCTCAGTCGGGTTGATCGACGGTTGCATCGCGGAATCCCAGTGACAAGCCCGGTACGAACTCTGGTGGACCTGGCGGGAGGCCTTCAGAGAGCAGGACTCGAATCCGCTGTCAACGAAGCGGACAGGCTGGATCTCATTCACCCGGAGCAACTGCGCCGCGAGCTCGACGCTGTCAAGGGCCAGCATGGCATCGGGCGCTTGCGCGAACTCCTCAACCGTCAAAGCTTTCGCCTCACCGACTCAGAGCTCGAGCGCAGGTTTCTCGCCCTCGTGCGCTTTGCACGACTTCCGATGCCCGAAACGCGCCAAGTCGTGAGCGGCTTCCGTGTCGACTTCTTCTGGCCCGACCTCGGGCTCGTCGTGGAAACGGACGGCTTGCGCTATCACCGCACACCGGCTCAGCAGGCGCGCGACCGTCGCCGGGACCAGGCTCATACAGCCGCCGGTCTGGCGGTCCTCCGCTTCACGAACGCGCAAATCCGCTTCGAGGCCACGGAGGTGTGCGAGATAGTCGAGCGGACCGTGGAGCGACTGGCTCGCCGCCGGGCCGCTTAGCCTGCATGGCATGTGCGGGCGGTACACGCTCACTGATCCGGATCCGCGGTTGCTGCGGTTTCGCTTTGGGCTCCTGGAGTCGGCTGAGATCGATCAGGCGCCGCGCTACAACGTCGCGCCCACCGACCCGGTGCTGGCGGTCCGGCTCAACGGTGAGGGGGTGCGCGAGCCGGGCGTCCTGCGCTGGGGGCTGGTCCCGCACTACGCTGATCCGGAGGCGTTCGACCGCCTGCTGATCAACGCGCGGGCCGAGACGGTGGCGGAGGCGCCCGCTTTCCGGGATGCCTTCGAGACCCAGCGCTGCCTGATCGTGGCCGACGGCTTCTACGAGTGGCGGGCGGAGGAGACCGGTAAGAAGCCGCTCTGGATCACACGGCCTG
>DATAPB010000275.1:0-4021 GCA_036265435.1 Solirubrobacterales bacterium
GTCAGTGGGCGGGCAGGGGCAATCGTCGAGGCAGCGGACATGGTTCTCCCTCCTGCTAGGTCAGGAATTGTTGGCGGGTTCGTTCGTTGCGGCCGGCGTCCCCAGTCGCTCTTTTCGAGCCGGGGGAAGTGGACGGTCCTCTCCTTCGTTCCCGTCCGCTCCCTGCCCCGGAAGCGCTCGGCGAGGGGGAAACTTATACGGCTCACGCGCCGAGAATCAACACCCAAAAAATCATCTCGTTCGCTAAGAGCAGATCTTTTGTCGAAGCGAGGAACGCATGTCCATCCAGAGCGTCGAACCGGAGAGCTCCACCCGGCTGATCGCCTCGGGGGAAACCCTTCTCTTTACCCCCTCGGCAGGTCCGGGAAACCTTTGACGACGTCGGCGAAGATCTCGAGCGCGCGATCGAGCTGGTCGCGCTCATGTGTCGCCATCAGGCTGGTCCGGAGGAGGGCGCCGGCCGGCGGCACCGCCGGGTGGAGCGCGACGTTGGTGTAGACGCCCGCCTCGAAGAGCGCCTTCCAGAGGAGAACGGCCTGCCAGTCCTCCCCGACGATCACCGGGACGACCGGCGTCGTGGCCTCACTGCCGTCCGGCAGGGTCCCAGGCTCCACGACCTCGAGGCCGAGGTCGCGCAAGCCCTGGCGCAGATAGGCGGCGTTGTCGAGGAGGCGAGCCATCAGCGCCGGGCCCTCCGATCGGATGATCCGCAGCGCTCCGAGAGCGGCCCCGACCGCCGCCGGGACGGCGGACGCGCTGAAGATGAACGAGCGCGAGGCGATCCGCAGGTACTCGATCACCTCCTCGGAGCCGGCGATGAAACCGCCACAGGAGGCGAGGCTCTTGGAGAAGGTCCCCATACGCAGGTCGACCTCGTCCTCGAGGCCGAACAGCTCGCTGGCGCCGGCACCTCGCCTGCCGAGGACCCCCACGCCGTGCGCCTCGTCGACCATCAGCCGCGCACCGAAGCGCCGGCAGAGCTCCACGATCGGCGGCAGGTTGCAGAGGTCGCCCTCCATCGAGAAGACGCCGTCCACGACCACCAGCGCGCCGCTCTCGTCGGCGACGGCTCGCTCGAGCATCGTCTCCAGCTTCTCCATGCGGTTGTGGCGGAAGGGGCGGAGGCGGGCCCCGGACAGCTTGCAGCCGTCGAGGATGGAGGCGTGATCGCCGGAGTCGCAGATCACCGTGTCGCCAGGCTCGAGAATCGCGCTGATCGCGCCCAGGTTCGACTGGTAGCCCGTCGTATAGACGATCACGTCCTCGGTGCCCATCCACTCGGCGAGCTCCTGCTCGAGCTCCACGTGCATCGGGGTGGTGCCGTTCAGGAGCCGCGAGCCGGTGACGCCGGTTCCGTACTGCTCGAGGGCGTCACGGGCGGCCTGCTTGACCCGCTGGTCGGTGGTCAGCCCCAGATAGTTGTTGGACCCGAGCATGATCGTCTCGCGCCCCTCCATCTCGACCACGGGGCCGGCCTGGGACTGAAGGATCCTGAAGTAAGGGAGGAGATCCGCCTGTTTGGCCGCCTCGAGCTGCTCCGCCCGCTCGTGGGTTCGCGCCTTCTCGAAGACGTCCGACACCAAACGGGTCGCGCTGTCGCGCGCCCTCGCATCAAGGGTGGAGTCGGACATGCCCCGGAAGTATGCAGCTTGTAGCGTCCCGCACCGATGCCAGGCTCAGTCGACGTACGACCCGTGCAAGGTCGCCGGGAGCTCACCAGGTTCCTCAAGCTGCCCTTCCGGCTGCACACGGGGACCCTGTGGGTGCCGCCTCTGCTCTACGAGCGGCGCCATTTCCTGAACAAGGAGAAGAACCCGTATTTCGAGCACGCCGAGGCCGAGTACTTCCTGGCCTGGCGGGACGGGCAGCCGGTGGGGAGGATCACCGCGCAGATCGACCGGCGCTGGGACGAATTCCAGGGCGGCAATGACGGCCAGTTCGGCTTCATCGAGGCCGAGGACGACCCGGAGGTCTTCTCCGCCCTCTTCGCGACGGCCGAGGAGTGGGTGCGCTCCCGAGGGCGGAATCGCCTGATCGGACCGATGGACTTCACCACCAACGACGAGTGCGGCCTGCTGATCGAGGGCTACGAGCGCCGCCCGATGATCCTCGAGCCGTGGCACCCGCCGTACTACCGGGAGCACGTCGAGTCGCTCGGCTACGGCAAGACCATGGACCTGCTGATGTGGTGGCTCGAGCTCGGCGCGCTGAAGCAGGGCGACCGCTTCCACGATGCGATCCACGCGGTCGCGGAGAAGGTGGGGTCAGAGCACGGGATCACGATCCGCAACATGAACAAGCGCGATCTGGAGGCTGAGATCGGCCGGTTCATGGAGGTCTACAACTCGGCCTGGGAGAAGAACTGGGGCTTCGTGCCGATCACCGAGGACGAGGTCCGCTTTCAGGCTCAGAACCTGAAGCAGATCCTCGATCCGAACTGGACCTTCGTCGCGGAGCGGAACGGCGAGACGCTCGGGGCCGCCCTGACTTTGCCGGACATCAACCAGGTCACGAAGAAGATGAACGGGCGCCTGCTGCCGGTCGGCTGGCTGCGCTTCCTGCTCGGCAAGGGCAAGGTCGATCGCGTTCGGGTCTTCGCCCTGGGCGTGAAGCCCGAGTACCAGCACACTGGCATCGCGGCGAAGTTCTACGTCGAGCACGTCGAGGCGGCGAAGAGGACGCCGCAGAAGGCTGGCGATCAGGGCTGGATCCTGGAGACCAACGAGCCGATGAATCGCGCCATGGAGGGAATGGGCGGCGAGATCGTCAAGCGCTACCGGCTCTACGAGAAGGTGATTCGAGGGCGCGCCGCAGCCGAAGGCGAGGCGCGACCCGTTTAGTCATTGTCAGGTTCGCTCGTAGGTCCCGATCAGCTCGGCCCCGCCGAGCACATGCCCCTCCATGGCGTTCTCGAGCTGCTCGCGGCTCGCCTCCGTCTCGAGGTCGAGCTCCGTATCGAGTGCGAACAGCTCGAACTCGTAGCGATGCGCACCATCCCCAGGCGGCGGGCAGGGGCCGCCATAGCCGTTCTCGCCGAAGCCGTTGGTGCCCTCCGCCGGTGGGTGGACGCCTTCGTCGAGCCCGCCGTCGAGGGGGTCGATGCCCCAGGCGAGCCAGTGGGTGAAGTCCCCGATCGGGGCGTCGGGATCGTGAACGATCAGCGCGAGGGATCGGGTTCCCTCAGGCGGCGCGCTCCAGTCCATCGGTGGCGAGGCGTTCTCGCCCTCACAGGAGTACTTCCGGGGAATCGGCTGCCCATCCGGGAAGGCGATGCTGGTGAGGTCGAAATCAGGCATCTTCCGCTCCTTGATCCTTGTGGACGACCCCACTCAAACAGAAAGGGGTCTTGACGCACCCTTAGGATGAGGGCGATGTCTGAGCCGGAGGAGATCGAGGAGCTGGTGGAAGCGGAGCCCGTGCGGCCTCTGCCGGTGCGGGCCGAGGGCCGGACGATCGAGCTCTGGGGCCGGGAGGTCCCTCTGGTCGTCGCCGCGGCCGGCGGCGCCGCGGCGGGGGTGGCCGTCGTCGCGATCGCCCGGTCCGCAGCGCGGGCGCCGAGGCGCCCGCCTCGCCGCGGCCTCTTCCGCCGCCGCGAGAAGGTCGTCGCCAGTCGCAGCTTCCTGGTCGACGTGCACGTCCTCGGGCGCTAGTGCCCTCCGCTATTGAGGAGCGGGTGATGCCGCGCTGGCCGTACCGCCTGCCGCGGAGCAGCGGCGGCGATGGCGTGGTGCGCTCACGGGAGAAGGTGGTGGAGCGCCTGCTGCACGTCGGGCACGCACCCATCAGGGTCAGGGCCTGGCGCACGCGGGAGGGCTACGTCCACATCCGAGCCGAGCCGATCGATCCCGCCGCTGTCACCCATCGGATCGTCCCCAAGGGGATGTCCGCGGCCGAGGAGATCGCGCCGGCGGGCGAGGCGGAGCTCGGCATCGCGGTCGAGCGGGTGCGCTTCTCGCTCGCCGTCGAGGACGACATGGGCGAGTTCTTCCAGACGTTCAAGCGGGATCCGCTGCTGGGTCCG
>DATAPB010000276.1:0-4694 GCA_036265435.1 Solirubrobacterales bacterium
GCGAACACGCCCATGAAGGCGATGACCACCGCCTCATTGACCGCTCGGCCCACCCCCTCGGCGCCTCCGGACGCAGTCATCCCCTTGTAGGAGCAGACGATCGCGATGATCGCCCCGAATAAGGTCGTTTTCAGGACCGACCCCCAGAGGTCCGTGACGGAGGCGTTGTTGAACAGGGTGGCGAAGAAGCCGCCGAGCGGCTCGTTGTAGAGCAGCTCCGCCCCGATGCCGCCGACGATGCCGAAGATCAGCGCGTAGATGTCCATCAGGCCGGTGATCAGCATCAGCGCCAGGAAGCGCGGGACCACCAGGTTCTTGATCGGGTCGACGCCGAGCACCTGGAGCGCATCCAGCTCCTCGCGGATCTTCCGGGCGCCGAGGTCCGCGGTGATCGCGGTGCCGGCCACGCCGGCGACGACGACGGCGGTGACGAAGGGAGCGAACTCGCGGATCGAGGCGAGCACGAAGAAGCCGCCGAGGCGGTCGAGCGCTCCGAACAGCGAGAGGAAGTTCGCCGCCTGAAGGCCGGGCGCCCCGAAGCCGAAGGCCAGGGTCGAGATCATCATCGGGAACCAGCAGAGCTGCAGGGCGAAGAGGAACTGGCCGATGAACTCTCCGCCATACGGGTAGGGGGGCCTGATCGCGGAGACGATCGTCTTCGCGGTCAGGATCATCATGTCCCCCACCTGCTCGAAGAGTGACTTTGCCGGGAGGAACGCCCTATCGGCTACTGATCTGACCATCTCTCCTCCCGACGAAGACTATGGGATGGGAGGGTCATACGCCACCCACAACCGTTGCGCTCGCGTTGCGCGGAAAAACCCCCGGATATGACTGATGCGGAGGCGGATTGGCGTGAGTAGGGTGCGTGCTATGTTGCCCGCGCCCTTGCAGGAGAGCGCCTCGACAGCCCTTGCGGTGAGGGCCCGTAAGCGTGTCGGGATCGGGTTGGCGGTGATTCTGGTGTCGGCGGGGGTCGCATCCTGCGGCGGAGGCTCGCGGCAGGACGCGAACGAGCCCGAGGGCGACTTCCCCGTCCAGATCGTGAGCGCCGACTTCCCGACCAAGCAACAGCTCGCTGAGAACACGAACCTGACCCTGTCGGTGGCCAACACCGGCGACAAGACGATCCCGGACCTCGCCATCACGATCTTCACCGCCTCCGATGCGGGTACGGGCCAGTCGGGTACGTCGACCACTGGAACGACCGGCACGGGCAACCACGATCTCCCGACGGCTCAGGGGTCCTTCTCCGTGCGCTCCGAGCAGCCGGGGCTGGCGATCCCCTTCCGGCCCGTCTGGATCCTCGAGGAGGGCTTCCCGAAGCTCGCCGGCCAGACCGCGTCCGCCGGAGCCGCGGCCGCGCAGACCGACACCTTCAGCTTCGGGTCACTCGACCCGAACCAGACCCGCGCGATGGTCTGGAACGTGACGCCGGTCCAGGCCGGCACCTACACGGTCCGCTACCGGGTCGCCGCGGGACTGCAGGGCAAGGCGAAGGCCGTGACCGCGGACGGCTCGGTCCCGGAGGGCGAGTTCGTGGTGCGGATCTCGAGCGCTCCGCCGCAGACCAGGGTCAACGAGGCCGGCAAGGTGGTGCCGATCAAGCCGAGCGACATCATCGGCCAGGCCGGAAGTCAGAAGCAGAAGTCAGAGCTCAGCGGGCAGTAGCCTGCGCGCCCGCGACCGAGGCAACAGCCTCCGTCATCAGGTCGGCGGCGGCCTCGTCTCCGAGGCCCTGGCCATCGAGGCGCTCCCAGGTCCAGAAGTCGAGGGCGACGCCGACCATCGCTCGAACCCGCGCGGCCTGATCCGGATCCAGTTCGAATCCGGCCGTCACCGTGTCCGCCAGCCCGCCGAGAGCGGCGTCGCTGTTCGCCCGCATGAACTCGTCGAGGGCCGGGTCCACGCCCCGGTCCCGCTGCAGGTTCCTCATGATGCGTCGCTGGCCGCGGTACCAGCCGCCGTAGACGGTGCGGAGCAGCGACCGCAGCCGCTCGACGGGGTCGTCCGGCGCCAGCGCCGCTCCGAAGTCGGGTAGCGGATGCTGAGAGAGATGGTGCGCCGAGCAGGCCGGGTAGAGCACGGCGTTGTCGGGGAAGTGCTTGTAGACCGTCAGGCGGCTGACGCCGGCCCGCCGAGCGATCTCCGCGACGGTCGTCTCGGCGGGGCCGATCTTCTCGTGCAGCTCGGCCGCTGCCTTGGCGATCCGCTGCCGGGTGCGCTCCTGGCTCTCCGCACGCGCCTTCAGCTCGTACTTCCGGTTGTTCGTCTTTTGGGTTGACATGCCGTTAATCGGAATGATACAGTGCCCGCCGTTCGGATAACACCCTGTTTAGCGAATAGGAGAAGGAAATGCAGACTACGACGCAGGAAAGAAGGATTCGCTTCGACGCCAGCCAGGGCCCGCGCATCGTCGGGCCGGACGAGGGGAAGGCCGTGGACCTGGGTTCCGTCGGCGTCCGCTTCATGGCCTGGACCGAGGAGACGGGCGGCCTGTTCTCGCTGGTCGAGCATCCGATCCCGCCGAAGACGCTCGTCGCGCCGCTGCACATCCACGAGCGCGAGGACGAGTACAGCTACGTCCTCGAGGGTCGCATGGGCGCGAAGCTCGGGGACGACGTCGTCTACGCGGAGGCAGGCGACCTGGCGTTCAAGCCGCGCAACCAATGGCACACGTTCTGGAACCCCGACGACGCCACGTGCCGGATCCTGGAGATCATCGCGCCGGGTGGCTTCGAGCACTTCTTCGACGAGCTGGCGACCCTGATGGCGGGCGAGTTCGATCCGGAGAAGCTGGCTGAGCTCGGCGCGCACTATGGGCACCACTTCAAGCCCGAGACCGTCCCGGAGCTCTGCGCCGAACACGGCCTGACCCACCCGATGCTGGAGGCGATGGCGGGCTAGGCCGCAACCGCAAGCCGCTTCTGAGCGCAAGGGCGGGGCGCACCGAGCGTCCCGCCCTTGTGTTTCCTATGGCGCGATGAGCACTCCTCGACGCCGCCGCTCCGCCGTCCTCGCCCTCATGGCACTGGCCGCCCTGATCGCCGGCTGCGGCGGCGGATCCGATGCGAGCGAGACAAGCACCGCCGCCCAGCAGCCTCCAGCGGGCGGGCAGGTGCGGCTCGAGAAGATCGGGGACTTCGACCAGCCCGACTACATCACCCAGCCCCCCGGCGGCGGCGACCTCTACGTCGTCGAGCGTCAGGGGACGGTGCGGATCGTGCGGGGCGGCGAGGTCGTCTCCACACCCGCACTCGACATCCGCGACCGCGTCACCTCCGACGGCGAGGAGCAGGGCCTCCTCTCGATCGCCTTCCCGCCCGACTTCCGGAGCTCGCGTGAGGTCTACGCGTACTACACGGGCAAGGACCAGGACCAGTACGTCGTCGGCTACAGGGTCGGGGCGGACGGCTCGTTCGATTCCGGCAGCGAGCGTCTGATACTGCACATGGCCGACTTCGCCTCCAACCACAACGGCGGCCTCCTCCTTTTCGGCCCCGACGGCCTGCTCTACATCGGGACCGGGGACGGCGGCATCGCGGACGATCCCCAGCGCAACGGGCAGAACACGGACTCGCTCCTCGGCAAGATCCTCCGCATCGACCCGCACCCGAGCGGCGACCGCCCCTACACGGTGCGGTCACCCGGGCCGCTCGGCCAGGGGGCGCGCCCCGAGATCTGCGATTACGGGCTGCGAAACCCCTGGCGCTTCAGCTTCGATCGGGGCAGCGGCGCGCTCCTGATCGGGGATGTCGGTCAGAGCACCGCGGAGGAGATCGACTACGTCCCCGCGGAACGCACCTGTGGCAACAACTTCGGCTGGTCGGCCTTCGAGGGGAACGATCGCCTCAACGAGGACCAGACCGCGCCGAACGCCGTCCCCCCGATCCTCACTTACAGCCACGACGATGGGGCTTGCTCGGTGACTGGCGGCTACGTGGTGCGTGACCGAGGGCTGCCGTCTCTCTACGGCCGCTACGTCTACGGCGACTTCTGCGTGGGAGAGCTGCGCAGCCTCAAGCCGGCGATCCCACGGGCGCGCGATGACCGCTCCCTCGGCCTCGACGTCTCGAGCCTTTCGTCCTTCGGCGAGGACAATGCGGGCCACATCTACGCCGTCTCGCTCGAGGGACCCGTCTACCGTCTCGTCCAATGAGGCGCCTCACCATCGCCATCGCCATGGCGGCCACCGCGGTGCTCGCTTTCAACGTCGGATTCGCCGACGCCAAGCCGCGCGTCAAGCTGAAGCGGGTCGGCCGCTTTCAGAGTCCCACCTACGTCACCTCGGCCCCCGGCATCCCCGGCGCGGTCGTGGTGGAGCGGGGCGGGCGGCTTCGCCTGCTCCAGGGGCGCAAGCGCCCCACCTTCACCAACCTCGCCGGCAACGTCTCCACTGGCGGTGAGCGCGGCCTCCTCTCGGCCGCCTTCGCGCCTGACTACGCGGCGTCGAGGCTGCTCTACGTCTACTTCACGAACGGCGCCGGTGACCTCGTGATCGCGGAGATGCGCGCGGACGCGGACGGCCGCCACGCCGATCCCTCCACGCTGAGACCGCTCGTCGTCATCCCGCACCCGAACCAGTCGAACCACAACGGCGGGCAGCTGCAGTTCGGCCCGGACGGCCTGCTCTACGCAGGGACCGGGGACGGCGGCGGCGCCGGCGATCAGCCGGACAACGCCCAGAACCCGAA
>DATAPB010000277.1:0-4794 GCA_036265435.1 Solirubrobacterales bacterium
GTCGGCGTTGAGGCCGTGCGGACGCTGGTGGCAGGAGACCACCCAGCGTCAAGCTGGGTCGGGATCGGGCTGGCGCTGGTCACCCTGGCGACGATGCCACCGCTGGCGGCGGCCAAGGCGCGCGTAGGCGAGAAGCTGAACTCGGCCGCGACGCGCAGCGAGGGTAGGCAGAACCTGCTGTGCGCCTACCTCTCGGCAGCCCTGCTTGTCGGGCTGGTCGCGAATGCCGCCCTGGGCTGGTGGTGGGCGGACCCGGCCGCGGCCCTGGTGATCGCACTGGCCGCGGTGGACGAGGGCCGGGACGCCTGGCGCGGCGAGGGCTGCGCCGACGACTGCTGCTAGCCGGCGAGGGCAGCTTTTCGGGCGTCCTTTCGAGCCGGGAAGACCTCGAGCCGGATGATCTTGTCGTCCTGGACTGTCCACAGGTGACCGATCCTGATCTCCACCTCGACTCCGCTCGTACCGCCGCGCGCTCGCTGGCGGATCGGCACGGCCACACGATCGCCGACCTCATGGAACTCCTCCGGCTCGATCGTGAACTCATCCCAGACCTCTAGCTGGGCCTCGATCGCCCGACGGACCTCGTCAAAACCCCGATGGTTGCCGCTTAAGAGGGTTTGCTCCGGTTCAAGCCACTCGAAGTCCTCGTCGAGCAAGGCAAAGCCAGTCTCGTAGTCGCGCGCGTTGATCGCCTCATAGAGGGCACGGACAAGCTCCGTCGGAGATCGCGGCGTCAAGCGATCCCCGTGATCCCAACCGGGGTGCCATGTTGAGGAACGAGCGTTATCCCGCGCAACACCACGGGTTCGGGCTCGGCGCGCAGGGTCCGGAGGTCAACGCGCGACAGCACCGTGCGGATCACCTCGGCCATCTCGGCCTGCGCCAGGGCGGCACCGATGCAGCGGCGGATCCCGCCCCCGAAGGGAATCCAGGCATAGGACTCGGCCTCACCTTCGAGGAAACGCTCAGGCCGGAACTTGTCGGCTTGGGGATAGAGGTCCTCGCGGCGCTGAACGAGGACGATCGCCGGGTAGACCCGGATCCCAGCGGGCAGCTCATAGCCCCCGATCACCCGCGGCTCGGTCAAGGTCCTCTCGGCCGCGTCGATCACCGGTCGGAGCCGAAGGCTCTCCGTCACGACCGCGTTCAGATAGGCGTCGTCGGCGTCGGCGGTCAGTTCGTCTCGGAGGCGAGCGAGGGCCGCAGGGTGGCGGAGGAGCAGATCAAAGGCGAAGGCGAGCGCCGTCGCGGTTGTTTCGTGACCGGCCGCGAGCATCGTCATCAGCTCGTCGCGGAGTTCGGCGTCGGTCATCGGCTCGCCGTCCTCATCGCGGGCCCGGAGCAACAGCGAAAGGACGTCCGTTCGCTCCTCAAGGTTCTCTTCCCCGCGGCGCCGCGCGATCTCCTCATATAAAAGCCGGTCAGTCTTCCGGAGCTGACCCTGCAGTCGGCCCCAGGGACTGAGCGGCCCGAGGTCTCGGCGCAGGAACCCCGGCAGGAAGAAGGTTGCCCCGCCCGCATCCATGATCGGCAGGAGCGTGGCCCGTAATCGCTCGATGCGGGCGCGGTCGGTGACGCCAAAAACCGCCCGGCAAATGACTTCAAAGGTCAAAGCCCGCATCCGGTCGCGCATCTTGAACTCGGCGCCGGCCTTCCAACTGCCCACTTCCTCCTCCGCCACGTCACGGATGACCTCCCTGAAGGCGCGAACGGCCGAGCCCTGGAAGGGCGGGAGCAGGAGCTTTCGCTGCCGCATGTGCCGCCGGCCGTCGAGGACGAGAACGGAGTTCTGGCCGAGGACCGGCGAGAGCGGAGCGTTTGCCTCGCCCGCGTGGATATCTGACTGATCGCCAGTGAGGAGCTCCTTGATCGCGGCCGGCTCGGCGACATAGACGCCGGTGCCGAAGATCAGATATTTGACCGTGAAGACGTCGCCGTAGCGGCTCTGCCAGCCGAGCAATGACTCGAGGGGCCGGCGGATCAGCCGGGCTGTATTGAGGGTGGCGGGAGCTCGCGGGCCGGGCGGCAGCTCGCTCATGTGCCGGGTGCGGCAATCGCGCAACCGAGCACTGCGGTGACGAACTCGGCGAAGACCTCATCCGGCAGCGCATCCGGACTGGCGGCGCGCTCGAAGGCGAGCCCGTTCAGGGAGGCCGCGATCGCTGTCGCCAGCTGCGGGGCCGGGAAGCGGAGCTCGAAGCCGTGCTGCTTCGCGACACGTTCCAGCGTCTCGGCCAGGGCGTCGCGGATCACCTCACGCCGCTTAGCGAGCTCGCCCTGCAGCTCCGGATTGCGCACGCTGAGCGACCAGAACTCGTAGAAGAGAAGCGGCCAGTCGGGGTCGGCCTCGAGGAAGGCGCGGAACTGAGCGGCCGCTTCTTCGCTCGCGTCCCCGTCAGTCTCGGCGGCCTCGGCGATCGCTCGGACCTCGTTGGCGCGTTGGGCGACCTGGCGATCGGCGAGGGCGAGAAAGAGCTCCTCCTTGCCGGCGAAGTTCGAGTAGAGGGCGCCGATCGTGAAGCCGGCCTCAGACGCGATCTCGTCGACGGTGGCCCCTTGGTAGCCGCGCCGAGCGAAGACCTTCGCTGCAGCAGCGAGCAGCCGCTCGCGGGTCCGCTCCTGGGTCTCCTTGCGTGTCAGGACCTCGGGCATATCCCGGATAGTATACGCTATCCAGATTGCACCGACTATCTGAGTGAGGAGAAGCCCGATGCGCACAGCCACCGCCGCCGACCAGACCGAGACCGCACGCATGGCCCTGGAGGAAGTCTGCTCCGGGCGCGACCTTGACGGGATCTCCCGCGTCTACCACCCCGAGTTCCTTGATCACGTCAACGGGCTTGAGTACCGCGGGCACGAGGGCGCCCGGCGCTCCGTCGCTCTTTACCTGGAGCTCTTCCCCGACCTCCGCTTCCAGGTCGAGGAGCAAGTGAGCGAAGGCGACCGGGTCGCCTCCCGCTGGACGCTGCGCGGAACGCATCGCGGTCGAGCGGTCGAGCTGCGCGGCATCGTGATCAGCCGCTTCGAGGAAGGCAGGATCATCGAAGACTGGGCCGCGAGCGACACGATGGAGCTGGTCCGCCAGCTCGGCTTGCGACCGACGCTTCAGCTCGCCTTGAAGCACAGGAAGCTGCTCTTCGATCAGGGCGGCACCGACAACTCAGGGCCAGGTGTCATCCGCCGCGCCGTCGATCGGGTCACCTGCCGCTTTCGGCGCAACCGCTCGTGCCCGATCCCGCCGAGCGAGACCGAGCGCATCCGAAGGATCTTTGACAAGCAGGCCCCGAACTACGACAAGAGCATGTCGCGCTTCGAGCGGCTGCTCTTCGCCGGCAACCGCAACTGGGTCTGCGGGCAAGCCGAAGGTGAGGTTCTCGAGCTGGCGGCCGGGACCGCCAGAAATCTGCCCTTTTACCCGGAGGGCGTCAGGGTCACCGGGATCGAGCTCAGCCCCGAGATGGCGGCGCTGGGGCGCAAGCGGGGCGAGGAGCTGGGACGGCAGATCGAGATGCGGGTCGGCGACGCCGAGGCGCTCGACTTCCCGGACGAGTCCTTCGACACCGTCGTCTGCACCTATGGTCTCTGCACGATCCCCGACGATGGCGCTGCGGTTCGGGAGGCGATGCGGGTCCTTCGCCCGGGTGGCCGGATCCTGCTCGCCGAGCACGTTCGCAGCCCCAATCCCGTAGTGCGGACGATGCAGCGCGTGCTGGAGCCGTTGGCTCACCGCTTCGGGGGTGATCACCTCCTTCGCGAGCCGCTGGATCACCTCAGGGCAAAGGGCTTCGAGGTCGACGAGGTAAAGCGCCAGAAGGCCGGCTGGGTCGAGCTGGTCTCGGCCCGCAAGCCGGAGTAACCGACCGCTACTTGCGCTCCCCGACGTATCGGAAACCGGTGGCCTGGATCGCACCGGATTCGATCTGGCGCCCTCCTCGACGGCTTCGAGCCGGGAGAGCCGGCCAGCCCCTGCTTGCGCCGCGTCGAGCGCACCTGAGATCAGCCGGCTGGCGACGCCCTCTCCCTTGTGCTCAGGTCCGACCTTTGTGTGAATGAAGGCGATCAGGCCGCCCCGGCGCTTGTAGGCCGTGAACCCGATGGCCTCCTTGTCGCCGCCGATCTCGAACGCTCCTGCCCGGGAGCGTCCACCGTGAGCTCGCCGATGTCGGGAGGGACGGCGTGACGAGTAATGAAGGAGGCCCGGCCGAAATCCTGCAAAGTTCCACTGCGATGAGCTCCGACGGCGCCCCGACCAGCACCGAGCCAGGGGTCGCGGTGGGCCTGATCGCGGCTCCCGGTCTGCCTGCCGATCTGGCGAAGGATCTGGCGGGTGACCTCGAGAAGAGCCTCGAGGAGCGCTACCCCGAGGGCAGTTGGCACGTCCCGCTGGAAACCGACGGCCTCGTCACTCCACCGGCGGCTGCGACCGAGCTGATCGACGCGGCCCACCGCCGCCTCATGCGCGCGGACTGGGAGCTCGCGATCTGTCTCACCGACATGCCCCTGCGGATCGGACGGCACCCGGTGGCGGGACACGCGAGCCCCACTCACCGGATCGCACTCGTTTCCGTGCCCGCACTCGGCGCCACGAGGGTGCGGCGTCGCCTGCTCGAGACCGCGCTCGACTTGGTGGAAGTTCTCCTCGGCGAGATGATGGGGGACGATCACGCGCCTTCTGAATCTCCGCGCGAGCGCTTTCGCCAGCGACTGGTGGACCTCTCGGAGCTGGCCGACGAGGACCCTGCGCACGGTCCTACCGGCCTTGCAGCACTCGCCAGCGGCGGCCGGCTGCGCTTG
>DATAPB010000278.1:0-7988 GCA_036265435.1 Solirubrobacterales bacterium
TCGAGTCGAGCTCGACGGCCTGCCGGTTGCGATGGCGACCCGCTACAGCGACGACGAGGAGGGCTCACCCTGGAGCTGGATCCTCTACATCGACGCCAGCGCGACGGCGGAGCAGAGCGAAGCGATCGAGGCGATCTACAGCGGGCGCCTGGGCGGTGATGCGGAGAAGCACTTCCCGTGGGCCTGGAAGGCGAGCGAGCTGCTCGCCGTCCGGGCTGTGGAGATCGAGGTCGAGCACACCCGCCGTCGCCAGCTCCTCCGTGTCCGCGATCGCGTCAGCGTCAGGATCCGCGACCGGTACGAGGGCCCCGAGACCGTCACCTGCGTGATCCCCGGCCACGAGCGCGAAGGGGAGGAGCTCGTCGCGGACGAGCTGGTCGTCGAGGATGGCCCGCTCGGGTTCAGCTACCGCGGCGTCTGCGGCTACGGATCGACCTTCGACTACTCGGGCGGCTAGGAGTAGGAGTCCCAGTACTGCAGCTCCGGCAGCGGGTCATAGGGCGCTCCGCCCACGAACCACCCCGGAGCGGTCCAACGCTCGAAGTGGAGGTGGCAGCCCTCCGCGTCGCCGGTCGCCCCGACTCGCCCGATCTGCTGGCCGGCGTAGACCACGGTGCCCGCGGGTGCCCAGCCCGGGCGCTGCAGGTGCATATAGACCGAGTCGGTGCCCGTGATCCGGCCGTGGATCACGACGTAGTAACCGGCGCCGGACGCCTGGTAAGCGTTGACCTTCACCTCGCCGGTCTCGTCCACGACCTCCTTCTGGCCGCACGCCGCGGGGATGTCCTGACCCTGGTGGATGTGGCCGGAGCGCGGTGCGCCGAAGCGCGCGTCGGCACCACCGAAGTTGTGCGGCCCCGGGACCGGGAAGGCGTGCAGATGCATCGCGAAGGGCTGGGTCTGTCCTGACCCGGTGGCGCCTGCCGTGTTCGACTTGCCGAGCTTGAGCTGGTAGGTCCCGTCGGAAGCGGCGCCGGCCGGGGCCATTCCGTTCCAGGCGATGACACGCGACTCTGCTCCGCCGAAGCTCACCGGCAGCAGCTGGACCACGTTGCCGGAGATGTCTAGGACCTTCACCTTGGCCTTGCCGGCGTGCCGGGAGGTGACCGTGAGCGACGGGCTGACCAGTCCCTGGACGAAGAAGCTGCCGCTCACCCGCCGCTTCGTCAGCAGCTTGCTGATCCGCTTCGCGTCCCTGCGGCTGACGATGCCGTTCACCGGCCAGCCGCGCTGCGCCTCGAGCGCCCTCACGCTTCTCTTGGTCCCCTTCCCGAAGGCGCCGTCGATCGCGGTGGAGATTCCCAGCTTGGTCAGAGCGCGCTGCAGATAGCGGACGTCCTTGCCCTTCATGCCGGCGCGCAGCACCCGGGAGCCGAAGGGATGCTCGTGGCTCGGCTTCGCATCGGCCGTCGCCGGGAGCACTGCGATCAGCGCCACCGCGACGAGGGCGCAGACGAGTGATCTGGGTCTGGGCGAACCCATTGGCGCTCCCAACTGGTGTACGGCGGCCGAGTTGGGCCTCCCTGCAACCTGGGCGGAAACACCCAGGGACGCACACCGGAGCGGTCACTAGCATCAGCCGCGATGGCCACCACCGAGAAGATCCAGGTGAACCTGCCCGACGGCTCCGATCTCGAGCTGGACGCCGGCGCGACGGGCGCGGACGCCGCTGCCGCGATCGGCTCGGGCCTCGCCAGGGCGGCGCTGGCGATCAAGGTCGACGGCGAGCTGCGCGACCTCTCGGCACCGCTCACCGGCGGGGAGACGATCGAGATCGTCACCGACCGCAGTCCTGAGGCGCTCGAGCTGATTCGCCACGACGCTGCGCACGTCCTCGCCGAGTCCGTCCTCGACCTCTGGCCCGGCGCCAAGATCTCGATCGGACCGCCGATCGAGAACGGCTTCTACTACGACATCGAGTTCCCCGACGGGAGCCCCGGTGAGGAGGATCTGGCGCGGATCGAGGAGCGGATGCGAGAGCACGTCAAGGCCGACGAGCCGTTCGAGAGACGTGACGTCCCCGCCAAGGAGGCCGCTGAGCTCTTTCGCGAGCAGGGCCAGGACTACAAGGTCGAGCTGATCGAGGACCTGATTCGCGACGAGGGTGCGGAGACCGTCTCCCTCTACCGCAACGGTCCCTTCGAGGACCTCTGCCGCGGCCCGCATGCGCCGTCCACCGGCCGGATCGGGGCGTTCAAATTGACGTCACTCGCCGGGGCCTATTGGCGCGGCGACGAGACGCGCCAGATGCTGACCCGCATCTACGGGACGGCGTTCCTCGACAAGAAGGATCTCGAGCAGCACCTGGAGCGACTCGAGCAGGCGCGTGAGCGCGACCACCGCAAGCTCGGTCCGGAGCTGGACCTCTTCCAGTTCCGCCCCGAGGCGCCCGGGATGCCGTTCTGGCTGCCGCACGGCACGGTGCTGCTCATGCTGATCGAGGCCGAGGTGCGCAAGCAGCTCGACGCCCGCGGGTACTCCGAGATCAAGACCCCGGAGGTCCTCGACGTCGAGCTCTGGCACCGCTCGGGCCACTGGGACAACTACAAGGAGAACATGTTCTTCACCGCCCCGGCGCAGCGCGAGGACGCGGAACGCGCCGGCAAGGAGGAGCGCGAGTACGCGCTCAAGCCGATGAACTGCCCCGGCGCCTGCCTCGTCTTCGCCTCGCGGCGCCACTCCTACCGCGAGCTCCCCCTGCGGCTCGCCGAGTTCGGCCTGGTCTCCCGGTGGGAGCGCGAGGGGGTCCTCCACGGTCTGCTTCGGGTTCGCGCCTTCACCCAGGACGATGCACACGTCTTCTGCACGCTCGACCAGGTCACCGACGAGGTCGACTCGATCTGCACTGCGATCGACGAGCTGTACGAGCGGTTCGGCTTCGACGATGTGCGCGTCGAGCTCTCCACGCGGCCTGAGAAGTCGATCGGCACGGACGAGCAGTGGGAGCAGGCGGAGGCGGCGCTCCGCCAGGCGCTCGAGCGCCAGGGTCGCGACTACGACGTGAGCCCGGGGGAGGGCACCTTCTACGGGCCGAAGATCGACTTCCACATCACCGATGCGCTCGGGCGCTCCTGGCAGTGCGGCACCTGCCAGCTCGACTTCCAGATGCCCGAGCGCTTCGAGCTCACCTACACCGGCGCCGACAACGCCGAGCACCGACCGGCGATGATCCACCGAGCCCTGCTCGGGTCGATGGAGCGCTTCGCCGGCATCCTGATCGAGCACTACGGCGGCCGCTTCCCGCTCTGGCTGGCGCCCGTGCAGGCCGTCGTCCTACCCGTGGCGGACCGCCACAACGAGCGGGCGGCCGAGAGCGCCGTTCGCCTGCGCGGCAGCGGCCTGCGGGCGGGCGTCGACGACCGCACCGAGTCCGTGGGCCGCAAGATCCGCGACGCGGAGCTCTCCAAGGCGCCCTACATGCTGGTCGTGGGCGACAAGGAGATCGAGTCCGAGACCGTCTCCGTCCGCCACCACGGCGACGGGGATCTGGGCGCGATCACGCTCGAGGCGCTGATCGAGCGCATGAACGCCGAGGCGGGCGTCTGACGCCCGCCGTCGTTGTGGGCAGAACTGGCGTCTATACTGGCCCCAATGCCGGGCATCCACACCACGCCGCGCCGCTGAGCGCCCCCGTGCCCGCCTACCCGAACCACTCTCGCCCATCAGCTTGACGATCTACCCAATGCGCAGCTAGTGGCGGTCTCCCGCTTCGACCGCCGGCCGCCCGAGCGCGACACGACCCGGATCAACGAGAGGATCCGGGTCCCGGAGGTGCGTCTGATCGACGAGAACGGGGAGCAGGTCGGGATCGTCCCGACCCCCGAGGCCCTCGAGCGTGCCCGGGAACGCGACCTGGACCTGGTCGAGGTCGCCCCCAACTCGAAGCCGCCGGTCACCCGGATCCTCGACTACTCCAAGTACAAGTACGAGCAGGAGCAGAAGGCCAAGGCCGCCCGCAAGCACCAGCAGCAGGTGAACGTGCGGGAGATCAAGCTGCGACCGAAGATCGCCCAGCACGACTACGAGACCAAGCGCGGCCACGTCGAGCGCTTCCTCAAGCAGCAGGACAAGGTCAAGGTGACGATCATGTTTCGCGGCCGCGAACAGAGCCATCCCGAGCGTGGACGGATGCTGCTGGACCGTCTGCTCCAGGACGTCTCCGAGATCGGGGTCATGGAGCAGGAGCCCCTCCAGGAGGGCCGCAACATGACGATGCTGCTCGCCCCGGCCCGCAATGCAGGCCAGGAGAAGGAAGCCGCGGCCGGCTAGCGGCCGCACTCCGGCCATGAGCGATCTCGATGAGCTCCGGCGACGCCGGGCGCTCACTGAGGACGCCGCCCGCACCGAAGCCGTCGAACGGCGCCACGCCGCCGGCGGGCGCACGGCTCGGGAGAACGTCGCCGACCTCGTCGATCCGGGCAGCTTTGTCGAGTACGGCCGCTATACGGTCGCCGCGCAGCGCGAGCGCCGCGACCTCCAGGAGCTGATCGAGCGGACTCCGGCGGACGGAATGGTCGCCGGGACCGCGCGGGTGAACGGGGACCTGTTCGCTGAGCGCGCGGCCTGCGCCGTGCTCTCCTACGACTACACGGTCCTGGCGGGAACCCAGGGCGCGCTCGGTCACCGCAAGAAGGACCGCCTCTTCGAGCTCATCGAGCGCATGCACCTGCCGACCATCTTCTTCGCCGAGGGCGGTGGGGGCCGCCCCGGCGACACGGACTACCCCGTCGTCTCGGCGCTCGACGTCAGGGCCTTTGCGCTCTGGGCGCGGCTCTCGGGGGTGGTCCCGCGGATCGCGGTGGTCGCCGGCCGCTGTTTCGCCGGCAACGCGGTGATCGCCGGCTGCTCGGATCTGATCGTCGCGACCGAGAACACCTCGATCGGGATGGGCGGCCCGGCGATGATCTCCGGCGGCGGGCTCGGCGACGTGGACCCCGACGAGGTCGGCCCGATCGAGGTGCAGGCGCCGAACGGGGTGGTGGACGTGGTCGTCGCCGACGAGGCCGAGGCCGTGTCCGTCGCCAAGAAGGTGCTCGGCTACTTCCAGGGCGGCGTCGAGAGCTGGATCGCTCCCGACCAGGAGACGCTGCGGGAGGCGGTCCCCGAGCGGGCCCGTCGCGCCTACAAGGTCGCGCCGATCATCGAGACGATCGCCGACGAGGGCTCCGTCACCTTTCTGCGCGAGCGCTTCGCCCCCGAGATGGTCACCGCCCTCGCGCGCATCGAGGGGAAACCGGTCGGCGTGATCGCCAACAACACGATGGTGACGGCAGGCGCGGTCACGAGCGGCGCCGCCGACAAGGCGGCCCGCTTCCTCCAGCTCTGCGATGCATTCCGCCTGCCGGTCGTCTCACTGGTTGATACGCCGGGCTACATGGTCGGCCCCGAGGCCGAGGCGACCGGCCTGGTCAGGCGCGCGTCCCGGCTCCTCGTGGCGGGCGGGGCGCTCAGCGTGCCGTTCGTCGCGGTCATCTTGCGCCGCGGATACGGGCTCGGCGCGCAGGCGATGACCGGCGGGAGCCTGCACGAGCCGCTGCTCACCGTGGCCTGGCCGGGAGCGCACCTCGGCCCGATGGGGCTCGAGGGGGCGGTGAGGCTGGGCCTGCGGAAGGAGCTCGACGCGATCGAGGACGAGGAAGAGCGCGAGCAGCGCGTCCGCGAGATGACGACAGCGGCCGAGCGCAACGCGGGGGCGTTGAATGCAGCGCAGCTCTTCGAGATCGACGACGTCATCGATCCCGCTGAGACCCGGGACCTGCTCGCGGCGACGCTGGCCGCTGCCGGCCCGACGGACCGCCGCCGGGGGCATCGGTTCGTCGACACCTGGTAGCGCAGTTTCGGGCCGCTCCCCGACGCGGATTCAGGTGTTAGGAGTACCGACGGACATGAGACCTCGACTGATCATCGGCGCCGTCGTGCTGCTCGCCGCGGCGCTTGGCGCGCCCGCGGCCCACGCGGCGACCGAGATCAGGCAGGTTCGGGTCCCGGTGAGCAGCTCACCGAGCACTCCGCCGGGGACGATGGCGCTGGACTTCTCCTTCAAGAACAAGCGCGCGGACAAGCGCAAGTTCACGCCGCGCCAGCTGACCCGGATCGCCTTCTGGCAGGCGCCGCTCCAGTGCTTCAACAGCGCCGGCACGGGCACCACGCGGTTGTTGCTGACGACCACCCTGCAAACGACAATCAAGCTGACCAAGGCCGCGCAGCCCAGCGGGAAGAAGCCGAAGCCCAACCGCTTCGCCTTCCGCTTCGCCTACACCTTCCAGGGCTTCAACGGCACGGTCAGGGGCACGATTGACAGGGCCAACCATGGCCCCCGGCGCCTGCGGTCCCAGGGCACCCTCGAAATCATCGACCTCGACGCGGACCCGGAACACAGGGACTGCGCCACCGACGGCCTCAACCAATGGGGCGGCCTGCCGGTGACCCTGGTGACCGGATCCTCGGGCGGTTCTAGTCTGTGAGTTCGTGCTCGTGCTACTTGCTCTGTCGGGACCGAAGACAACCAGCGATCACGTGATCGCATATATCGGGCTGGGCGTGGCGGCGATCCTGGTACTTGCGCTCGTGATCTCGATCTGGCGTCATCGAGGACGAAAGCGGTGGTGGCGCGGCGCGAACCTACCGCCCGACCCGACCAACATCCGGCGCAATCCGGATCAAACCGGGTCCTTCTAGCAGCGGACCGTCTCATGGCTCGTGTGTTGTCTGCGTGTGCGTGGACGTCTGCTTCAATAGTCGGCTCCGATGCCCAAGATGAAGACGCATTCCGGCTCCAAGAAGCGGTTCCGCAAGACGGCGAAGGGGAAGCTGCGCGGCCGCCGCGCGTACTCGAGTCACATCCTCGAGAAGAAGTCCCCTGCCAGGAAGCGGCGCTTCAAGCGGCCCTCGGAGATCTCGAAGCCCGACCAGAAGCGCGTGAACACGCTGCTCGCCGGGGGCGGTCGCTGATGGCGCGCGCCACCAACGCCGTCGCGCGAAAGAGGCGGAAGAAGAAGGTCCTCGACCGCGCCAAGGGCTACTACGGCCGCAAGCACTCGAGCTACCGGCTCGCGAACGAGCAGCTGATGCGCTCGGATGCCTACGCGTACCGCGACCGCCGCAACCGCAAGCGCGACTTCCGCCGGCTCTGGATCACCCGGATCAACGCCGCGGCACGGCAGGAGGGCATGAGCTACTCGGAGCTGATCCACGGCCTGCAGAAGGCCGAGGTCGACGTGAACCGCAAGATGCTCGCCGACATCGCCGTCAACGACCCCGATGGCTTCCGCCGATTTGTCGAGCTCGCCCGGGAGGCTGCCGCCACCTAGTTCACGGCAGCCAGAGTCAGAATCCCCCGGGCGGTCCGCGAGGCGGAGCCGCCCTTTTTCGTCTCAGGATCCATGACGATTATCACCAGCCCCCACAACGAGAAGCTCAAGCTGATCCGCCGTCTAGGCAGGCGGCGGAGCCGCGAGCGCGAGGGCCTCTTCCTCACGGAGGGCGAGGACCTGCTGAGCGCCGCTCGCGCGGCGGGGGCCGAGCCCGTCGAGGTGCTGACCGCGGCCGGCGAGGGCCTTGGCGGCACCGAGGTCGAGCCGGGCCTCCTCGCCCGGTTCTCGAAGCTCGGCTCAGGGACCAGGGCGATCGGGGTCTGGCGCGAGATCTGGGCCGAGGACGCGGAGGCGCCCTGCGTCTACCTGCACGGCGTCTCGGATCCCGGGAACGTCGGCACCGTGATCCGGACCGCGCACGCGCTGGTCGGCGGATCGGTGGTCCTCGGACCGGATTGCGCGGACCCGTTCGGCCCGCACGCCGTCCGGGCGAGCATGGGGGCGGTCTTCGCCGAGCCGCTCCTTCGTGGCGGCATCGACGCCACCCCGGAGCCACGGGCCGCGCTCGTCGCCCACGGCGGCGAGCCGCTCGAGGCGCTCGGAGGGATGGCGACCATCTGCCTCGGTGCGGACCGCGAGGGCCTGCCCGCGGGGACGGTCGAGCATTGCAACGTC
>DATAPB010000279.1:0-6106 GCA_036265435.1 Solirubrobacterales bacterium
GTTCAGCCCCTGACCGCCGCCGACGAGGAGCAGGCGCAGGTACGCCCTGGTGTCGCCGTCGAGCGCCGCCAGGATCTGGTCGACGTTCGTGTCGGGCGCGGTGTTCGCGACCGAGATCGTGTCGCCGTTCTGGAACTCGTCGTCGTTGGAGTTCGGGTCGTAGTTCGTCCCCGGATCGAGCTCGAGGAACATGTCCTTGAGGCCCGTCTTCGGACGCAACAGGATGGTGGCGTCCTTGTAGACCGGCAGGAACTGGCGATCGATCGCCATCGTCACGACGGCGTGCCCGTTCTCGTAGTCAACGGATGAGATGTCGCCGACACGGACGCCGGCCACGCGCACCGTCTGTCCCTGGCCCGGGGTCACGGCCTGCGCGGTGGACATCTCCGCCTTCAGCTCGAACGGCTTGGCCTCGAGCAGCGGAATCCGCAGGCGCTGGTTCTGGACGATGATGTACGTCGCGAACAGCGCCACCAGCAGCAGCCCGAGGATGGCGATGAAGTCGCGCAGATGGTCTCGGATCGCCTTGCGCATCACCGACCGCCCTTCTTGGGAGCGGTCGCGCTCGGCCGGATCCCGTTCGCCCCCTGGAACGCCGTCCAGTCCTTGTTCCAGGCGTCGTACTGCTGCAGCGAAGTCGACATCAGCTGCTTGGCGGCTGGAAGCGATCCGAGGGCCTTCAGCTTCCTGACCTGGGCGAACTGGGAGAGGATCGACGTGTAACGGTTGATCAGCGCCTGCTCGTTGGGTGGCGCGAACGTCGCGCTCTTTCCGCTCTCGTTGGTGGCCGGGGCCGGCCCGATGTCGCTGTGCAGGTCGGGCGGATCCTGGGTCTCACAAGGTACGTCGGGGCGGAACGGGGTCTTCGCGGACGACTGCTTGGCCGGCTCGGATCCGAGGAAGCTGAACGGTGAGACACCGGTCAGCTGATCCGGGAGGTCGGGAGTCGAGAACGGGGCGATCGTGTTCGTGCCGCCGCCGCCGAGAACGCGGAACTCCTGACCGTTCGCGTCGCCGGAGCGGCTCTCGCCCGCCACGCCGCTGAAGCCGTAGGCGGTCTCCTGGTAGACCTTGGCCGCCGGCGGGTCGCTGTCGTTGTTCGGGATCGGTGTGTCGCTCCAGGGGATGACGACGTCGTTGAAGCAGGAGGACAGGGCCCTCGCCTGCTCGAGGAAGGGAAGCGATGCGCTGCTCAGGGAGGCGAGATCGGGAATCGTCGGCCGCAGGTCGTTGACGAGCCCCCGCAGCTCGGGCTTGGAGACGAGCTGGCGCAGCTGGCCGATCCATGGGTTCGCGTAGTCGAGCGCCTTGTTCGCGGACTTGACGCCGGGGAGCGCCTCCCGGGCGAAGGCACGCAGCGGCGGCAAGTCGCGGTTGAGCTTGAAGAGGGCCGGCCGGCCCACAGCAAGGGTCTGCGGGAGCTCGATGATCGCCTCCCGCAGCGAGGCCTGGTCTGCCGCGAAGGCGCCGCTGACCGCATTCAGGTTCCCGATCAGGCCCTGGAGGTCGGAGCTGTTCGCATTGAGCTCGCGGGCGACGACGTCGAGGTTGGAGACGAACCCCGCGAGGTCGCCCGGCTGGGTGCCGAGCAGCGCCTGGTTCACCTGGGAGGTGTACTGGTAGGCCGCCGGAGAGGTCTTGAACGACTCCCGGAAGCCCTGGGCTCCGCCGTACTTGTCGAGGGCCCCACCGAACTCCTTCAGGAAGATCTGCAGGTCCTGGCGCACCGGTGCGTCCAGCGAGGTGAGGACCTGATCGAACTGGACGGACTGGGAGGTCGGGCTCTCCGGAACGACCGAGCCGCTGTGCAGCTCGGGCGCCCCTGGGCTGCCCGGATGCAGATCGACGAACAGATTTCCCTCGAGGAAGAGGCGGGGCCGCAGCTGCAGAGTCGCGTCCTGCCGGATCGGGAGAGCGTCGTCCTTGATGTCCATCGTGACCACGGCGGCGTTCTGGCCCTGGCCGTTCGAGTCGACGACGTGCTGGACGCCGGTGACCTCGCCGACGTTCACGCCGGAGATCCGCACCGGGCTCTTCGCGCGAACGTTCTGCGCGTCGGCGAAGACCGCCTTGAGCTCATAGCCGCCGCCGCTGATGAACGGGACCGACTTGGTGAACGCCAGGTAGAAGGCGAAGGCCGTCAGGACGATCGCGATCAGGCCGATCTGGACGTTCGAGATACGGCGGCTGTGATTCGGGTTCATCAGCCGGCCCCCGGTCCGAAGATGCGGGTCCCGTCCTGCTCGAGGAAGAGATCGGTCTTGCCGAGGGGCGGCATGCCCCCGGCCTTGGCGACGTTCTGGACACCGAAGGTCGGGTTGTCCTTCGTCTGGCCGGGGATCAGCGCCTCACCCAGCGCGTAGCCGGTCTGGCCGGCCTGGCAGTTGGGCTGGCCGTCGCTGACCGCCGGGCCGTAGGGGTTGCCGTGCAGGATCGGGATGCCGTTGTTCTGGTAGCCGGGCAGCATGCCGCCGTTCGGCGGGCCGTTGAGCGGCGAGAACTTGCCCGCATTCGCGCCGGCGAGGAAGTTGCTCGAGAAGCGCCCGTCGCCCTGCCCGCCCGAGTAGTTGTCCATCGGGTTCCGCGGCAGCGCGCTGGGGCTGGTCGTGCCGGCGATCGACGGCGGGACGACGCGCTCCGCGTACCCGAACGGCGTGGGCAGCTCGAAGTGCGACGTCAGGTACGTGACCCAGTAGTTCCAGTAGTTGCAGACTTCCTGGTACGGGCCGATCTTCGCCCCGGCGTCCTGAGCGAGATTGAAGGTGTCGCCCAGCCTGTTGAGGCTGGTCAGCGTGGAGGGGTCGGCGACGAGGTTGTTGAGCTCTTCCATCACGCCCTGGAGGTCGTGGCCCATCGGGACCGTCCGCGGCAGGACCTTCTTGCCGAGCGAGACGGCCTGATTGAGGACGGGCAGGGCCGCACGCAGATCGCGAACGCCTGGCTGCAGCAGCTGTGAGAAATCCGCGAAGTCCGCGAGGAACGGTTGCTGCACCGGCAGCGAGCGGAGTCCCGCCTCCAGCGCGGGCGGGCCCCCGGAGATCGTGTCCCGAAGCGCCTGAGGGTCGGAGGAGATCGCACCGAACGCAATTGCTCCGTTGGTGAACTGCTCGGCGTTGTCCACCGCTACGGGAGCGATGAGGCGCGCCGCGTCAGCGAGCTCGGGGAAGAAGCGGACCAGCTGGGTGGTGGGATCCGCCAGCGCCTTGGAGACGGGCCGCAGGTTCGCGAACAGCGGGTTGAGGGCTCCGATCGCCTCGTTGAGCGAGGCACCGCGCGCGGCGAAGGCGTCGCCGAATCCCTGCAGGACCCGGCGGCTGTTCTCCCGGGTCGCCGTATCGAAGCTGTTGTAGACGTCGTCGAACTCGACCTGCTGCTGCGATTGGGAGATCGGGATCGTGCCGCCCGCCGGGACGCCCGTGGCGCTGCTGCCGCGGCTGATCTCGAGGTACTTCAGGCCGAACGAGGAGCGGTAACGGACCCGGACCGTCGAGTCGGCGGGGAGCGGGTCCGCGCTTTCGTCCAGCTTCAGGTTGAGCTTGGCGACGGTTGAGGCACTGGAGCCGTCCGCTGCCACGCAGCCGCTGTTCGCCGGCGCCGGAAGGGTGTCGATCGATTCCACGGCGCCGACCCGGTTGCCGCCGATCCGCACCTCGTTGTTGGGACCGAGCCTGGCCGCGTCGCAGATCTCGGCGGAGACCTTGTAGGTGGGCACGAACGGCAGGCCGTTGTTGGCGTTGTAGGCCAGAAAGACCGCGACGAGGATGATCAGCGTCGTGATCGCCCCGACCATCGTGGGCGACGCCGCCAGCGACCCGACTCTTCCACGTCCGTTCATTGCCCGAGGAGGAAGTTGAGGAGGTTGTCGGTGGACGAGCTGCTGGAGCCGCTCGCGCTCGGTCCGAGCAGCTGGGGCAGCTGGGGCACGGGAGGGAGTTGCGGCAGCTGCGGCAGGAGGTCCTGCAGCTGCTGCTGCACCTTGTCGGGGAGCTTGTTCGGGTTGACCCCGGGCGGGAGGATCTTCTGCAGGTCCTTCTGCTGCTGCTGCTGCGGGGAATGCTGCTGCTGTGGCGCCGGCGCCGCGGGCGTCGTCTGGGCCGCCTTCAGCGACGCCGAGGTGTGGGGCGCGTCAGCCGGGTTGCAGATGGACGGGGCGTTCGAGCCGTCGGGACAGACGCTCGGGTCGTAGCGGCCGAGGTTGCCGAACAGGCCCGAAAAGTTCGTCCCGTAGTTGATCCCAGGCTGGCGGTCGCCCAGGATGCCGGCGCATTCGGCGAAGTTCTTGGGGTCGTTGGTGAGGCCGGTGTTTCCGCTGCTGCCCTGCAGGTCCGGGACCCGGGGCCCCGTCTGGTACCCGCAGGCGTTGTTGGCGCCGGGTGCGCTCACCAGGGTGATGCCGAGCGCGTGCCCGAGCTCGTCGAACAGGTTCAGAGAGTTCGTCTGGACGTACGCGTAGTTGAGGAGGCCCTCCATCCCTGAGTAGCCGGGGTTGCCGCCGTTCGCATTGGGACCGGGCTGCTGGCCGTTGGCCCACTTGCACTGGGCCGTCTGGTCGCCGTGCAGAGTGACCCCCATCTTCTGGTCGAGAGCCTGGACGCGGCGGTCGGCCTCACCGGGCTGCTCCCGGAGGTCGAACCGGGCGCAGGAGTCCTCCTCCACCGCGTTATTGGGGTTGTCGATGCTCTCCAGGAACTTCGCGACCTCGTTGGCGGCGGGATAGGCCTTCGTGCTCGACTGGTCGAGAGCCGCGATCTCGTCCTTCGCGTTCGCCAGTGCGACCTTGCCGACCCGTGCCGCGCCGCCCAGCGAGGTGAGCGACTGCTGCGCCCCGTTGTTGAAGGGCGGCAGGTTCTTCGCCAGCGTGTTCAGGCCCGGCGCGGCGGCGTGGAGATCGGTGAGCAGCGGGGTCTGCGCATCCGCCAGGCGCCCGAGCTGGAACATCGTCGGCTTCAGCTCGCTCAGGAAGTCGTCGAGCAGGTGGAAGTTCTGGGCCAGGTCGTTGGAGCGCTCGGAAGAGATCGCGGCGGTCCGGCCGGCGTTGTCTATGAAGTGGACGACGTCCTCACGCCGATTCGCGAGCTGAGCGAAGATCGCGTCCGCGTTCGTGTTGAGCTCGGCGATCGTGTGGTTCTGGGCGCCGAGGATGTTTAGGACCTGCTTGAGCTGCTGAAGCGCGGGAGCGCCGGCCCGAATGGCGGCGTTGAGGTTTTCGGCGTTGCTGTCGAGCGCGGTCCCGAACTCGTTGATCAGAAGCTGCAGGCGGTCCCGGAACGGCTCCCGCAGGGTGTTCTGCGCGAGGTCTGGCTCAACCGTGGTCTTGTTACGGGCCGCCGGGATCGGACCCTGGAGAGGCTGCGGCGATGTCCCAGGCTGGCAGTCGAGGAAATACTCGGCGATCAGCGACTGGGGCTCGGACGAGCAGCTCGCGTCGGCCTTGAACTCGGGGAAGCTCGAGTCCTCCTCCACCGTCACCATGGCGGTCTTCTGGGGCGTGATCTCGAGATCGGTGATGGTGCCCGCCTTCGCTCCCGCGACACGAAGCTCGGACCCGTTGACCAGTCCGAAGGCGTTGAAGAGCTCGACCTTGTAGGTGCGGCCGTCGGACGCGCCCGCGACCGTCACGAGCGTGGCGGCCGTCGCCGCGATCAAAGCCGCCGTCACCAGGAGGCGCTTCATGGGCCCAGTGGGGTCTGGCTCGGATTGCAGTTGACGGTGCCGCCCTGCGTGAGCTGCTCCTCGCTGAGCCCGCGCTCATTCGAGCCGGGGCAGCGCTGCAGGTACTTGAGGCCGAGGCCGCTCGCCAGGTCGCCGCCGCTGAGGGCCTGGCAGGTGCCGCCGAGGATGCCGAGGATGTCGTTGCAGGGGATGCCCGCCGAAGGGGGACCGGCGCTGAAAGCGTTGAGGGTGGTCGAGATGCGGCCGATCCCGCCGAAGGCGTCCGGGAAGCCGGAATGCCCGAAATCGTCGAACCAGCCGGTGAGCTCGGGTCCGTAGGCGCGCAGCATCGAGATCTGGTCGAGCGAGTTCTTGAGCGAGTCGGCGGAGGCGGGCAGTGCGCCGGGCCGGGAGGCTCCATTCCGGTCCACAGGCCCGACGCCGATCTGGGCGA
>DATAPB010000280.1:0-2817 GCA_036265435.1 Solirubrobacterales bacterium
CTCGGCGAAGCGACGGTCCTTCCGTGCCGCGAGCGCGTAGCGGCGGATTAGCTCGGCCCGCAGCTGGTCCGGCTCGATCACCGCGTCGACCACCAGCTCGGAGGCGAGGTGGAGGATGTCGATGTCCTCGGAGTACTCCTCGCGCTTCTCTCTGACGAACCGCTCCCGCTCCTCGGGATCCTCGATCTCCTGGATCTGGTTGAAGAAGACCGCATTGATCGCCGCTTCCGGCCCCATCACGGCGATCTGCGCTTGAGGGAAGGCGAGGCACGAATCCGGCTCGAACGCCGGCCCCGCCATCGCGTAGAGGCCGGCCCCGTAGGCCTTCCGGACGATCACCGAGATCTTCGGGACAGTGGCCTCGGAGACCGCGCTGATCATCTTCGCTCCGTGACGGATGATCCCCTGGCGCTCGACATCCTTGCCGATCATGAAGCCGGGCACGTCGGCGAGGAAGAGCAGGGGCACGTTGAAGGCGTTGCAGGTCAGGATGAACCGGGCGGCCTTGTCGGCGGAGTCGACGAACAGCACGCCGCCCTTCACCTTCGGCTGGTTGGCGACTATCCCGATCGCCCGCCCGTCGAGGCGCGCATAGCCGACGACCACCTCCTTCGCCCAGCGATCGTGCACCTCGAGGAACGAGCCGGCGTCGACGACGGAGTGGATCAGGTCCTTGACGTCGAACGGATCCTTCTCGTTGTCGGGCACGATCTCCGAAACGACCCGGCTCTCCCCGGGGTCGGACGGAGGTGCCGCCGGCGGGTCCTCCCGCCAGTTCGCCGGCATGTAGGAGAGGTAGCGGCGGGCGAGGTCGATCGCGTCCTCGTCGGTCTCGCTCAGGAAGTGACCTACGCCCGAGACCGAGGTGTGCATCCGCGCACCTCCCATCTCCTCGAGCGTGACCTTTTCGCCGATCACCATCTCGGCCATCCGCGGCGAGCCGAGGTACATCGAGGCGTTGCCGTCGCGCATGATCACGACGTCGCAGAAGGCGGGGATGTAGGCGCCGCCCGCGGCGCTCGGGCCGAAGAGCAGGCAGATCTGCGGGACCTGCCCCGAGAGCCGGACCTGGGTGTGGAAGATGTGACCGGCCCCCCGGCGGCCGGGGAACATCCGCACCTGGTCGGTGATCCGGGCCCCGGCCGAATCGACCAGGTAGACGATCGGCACCTGGTGCGCCAGAGCCCGCTCCTGGACTCGCAGGATCTTCTCCACGGTCTTCGGCCCCCATGACCCGGCCTTCACGGCGGGGTCGTTGGCCATCAGGGCGATCGGCCGGCCTCCGACCCTTCCCATGCCGGTGACGACTCCGTCCGCACCGAGCCCCTCCTGCTCCCAGTTGGCGAGCAGACCCTCCTCGGCCAGCGAGTCCTGATCGAGCAGTCGGGCCACGCGCTCCCGCACCGGCAGCTTCTGCTGCTCCGCGACCTTCTTCCGGTGCCGCTCGGGCCCGCCCTCAAGCGCGGCGTCGAGGGCCTCCCTGACGTCGCTCACGACAGCTAGGTCCTCAGGTCCTGGTGCTCCGGGCGCGCCTGCTGAGGGGGGTCCTGCTCCTCGGTGTCCTGAGCCCCCGGAGGGACGTCTCGCTCGGTCGTGATCGAGTGCTCCTGCGTCTCCTGCGACGCCGGGGCGACCTCGGTTTCGTCGGATTCCGGCTCGGCCGGCATCTCCTCGGACTCCGGCTCGATCGCCATCTCGTCCGATTCCCGCTCGATCGGCATCTCATCGGACTCCGGCGCGATCTGAGTCTCCGCCGCCCCCGGGTCCCCGGGTTCGTGCAGCGGATCGGGCATCCGCAGCTCCTCGGAGCGATGCTGCTCGACGGCGGTGCTCAGCTTGCGCGAGAGCTCCTCGGTATCCGCGATCACGTCCTCGCGGCGGCGGATCAGGTCCCCGATCAGGGCCTCCATGTCCTCGCGCCGCTGGTTGGCCTCCTCGATGATCCGGCGCGCCTGCTCCTGCGCCTGCTCGATGGCCTCGTGAGCCTGCCGGTCGGCCGAGGCGCGCGCCTCCGTCGCGTAGTTGTCCGCCTCGGTGCGCGCCTCCGTCGCCTGCATGTTCGCGCTGTTGATCGTGCCGCGGGCCTCCTCCTCCGCCTCGGAGCGGATCTGCTGCGCGCTGTCCTCGGCCTGCGCGAGGATCGCGCCGGTCCGCTCTCCGACCTTCTCCAGCTCCTTCTTGACCGCGTCGGAGCGGGACTCGTCGCCGCCGCCCGTCTCGAGCCAGTCGGCGAGACGGCCCAGGAACTTCTCGACCTCGTGCTTGTCGTACCCCCTCCGCGAAGAGGGGAAGGTGGCATTCCTGATTCGATCGAGGCTGGTCTGGTCCACTCCCATGCTCGAACCCTCCTTGAGCCGGCCTGGCTAGTTCCCGGATTCCACCGGGACGGGCTGATCGCCCGAGTAATCGTAAAACCCACGGCCCGACTTCCGCCCGAAGTCGCCCGCATCGACCTTCTCCCGCAGGCTCAGAGGCGCCGCGAAGCGCTCCTCGCCGTAAGCGTCGACCATCACATCGGCGATCGCAGCCAGCGTGTCGAGGCCGACGAAGTCGGCGAGCGTCAGCGGCCCCATCGGGTGACTGGCGCCGGCCATCATCCCGGTGTCGATGTCCTCGATCGACCCCACCCCCTGCTCGTGTGCGCGGATCGCATCGAGCATGTACGGGACGAGGAGGCGGTTGACGATGAAGCCGCGGTTGTCGCCCGCCGCCACGGTGGTCTTGCCGAGCTTCTCTCCGAGCTCGAAGCCGAGGTCAACCGCGTCGTCGCCCGACCTCTCCGCCCGCACAACCTCGAGCAGCGGCATCACCTGTGGC
>DATAPB010000281.1:0-18447 GCA_036265435.1 Solirubrobacterales bacterium
CTGCGGGCCGCCTGCGGCTCCGCTCGCGAGTCCCGCCGCGGCCGGCTCCACGCGATCGGGCTGATCTCCGACGGCGGGGTCCACTCGGGTTGGGAGCACATCGAGGCGGTGATCGAGCTGGCCGGTGAAGAGGGCGTCTCCGAGCTCGTGCTGCACGCCCTCACGGACGGGCGGGACACGCTCCCGACCGCCGGCGCGGGCTATGTCGAGGAGGTCGAGCGCTGGCTGCGCCACGTCGGCTCGATCGGGACCGTCGGCGGCCGCTACTGGGCGATGGACCGCGACCGCCACTGGGATCGGACGAAGCGCGGCTACGACGCGATCGTCCATGCGCGGGCGCCACGCGCAGACGCCGCGGTCCAGGCGATCCGCGAGTCCTACGACCGCGGCGTCACCGACGAGTTCATCGAGCCCACCGTGGTCGGCGAGTTCGACGGCGCCGAGCCCGACGAGCCCTTCATCTTCATCAACTTCCGGCCCGACCGAGCCCGCCAGCTGACCCGCGCACTCGGCGAGCCGGATTTCGACGAGTTCGACCGCGGCGGCGCCGGCCCATTCGAGGTGACGACGATGACCGAGTACCACCACGGCTGGCCGTATCCGGTCGCCTTCCCCCCGCGCGAGCCCGATGTCACGATCGCCCAGGTGATCGCCGAGCAGGGCGAGCGGCAGCTGCATGTCGCCGAGACCGAGAAGTACGCCCACGTCACCTACTTCTTCAACGGCGGCCGGGAGAAGGAGTGGAGCGGGGAGGAGCGCTATCTCGTCGACTCGCCCCGGGACGTTCCCACCTACGACCACAAGCCCCAGATGAGTGCCGCGGCCGCTGCGAAGGCGTTCGACGAGCACTGGCGTGAGGACGGCTACCGCTTCGGGATCATCAACTTCGCCAACCCCGACATGGTCGGCCACACCGGTGTGATCCCCGCGGCCGTCGCCGCGGTCGAGGAGGTGGACAGCCGCCTCGGCGAGGTGGTTTCGGCGGTCCACGAGAAGGGTGGGGCGTTGATCATCACGGCCGATCACGGCAACTGCGAGCAGATGCTCGAGCCCGACGGGTCGCCGAACACCGCCCACTCGACCAACCCGGTCCCGGTGATCGTCACGGTCGACGGCATCGAGCTGCGCGACCACGGCATCCTCGCGGACGTCGCCCCGACGGCCCTCGACCTGCTCGGGATCGAGCAGCCCGAGGCGATGACCGGGCGCAGCCTGCGGGAGGAACTGCCCACATAACCTGATCGGATCAGGGCCGATCACGACAGGCTCCGGTTCGAGATTCAGGCACGTGACGGCGATGCCCGCACGGGCCTGATTCAGCTCGGGCATGCCGATGTGCCCACGCCCGCGTTCATCCCGCTCGCCACGAAGGGCAGCGTCCGCGGGCTCTCCTCGTCGGAGGTCGCGAACCTCGGGTACGAGATGCTGCTCGGCAACACCTTTCACCTCCACCTGGCGCCGGGAGAGGAGGTGATCGCCGCCCGCGGTGGGCTCCACGGCTTCATGGGCTGGGGGCGGTCGATCATCACCGACTCGGGCGGCTTCCAGGTCTTCTCGCTTGCGCACGGCGGCGTGGCGGACGAGATCAAGGGCCGGCGGGGCGCTGCGCCGGGCGGCGCCAAGGTCGAGATCTCGGAGGAGGGAGTCGCATTCCAGTCGCTCCTCGACGGCTCGGACCGCTTCCTCGGTCCCGAGGAATCGATGCGGATCCAGGCCGCCCTCGGCTCCGACATCGCCCTGACCTTCGACGAGTGCACCCCTGCCCACGCGGATCGCGAGTACACCGCCCGTTCCATGGAGCGAACTCACCGCTGGCTCGACCGCTGCCTGGCCTGGCACGAGCAGCAGGGCCCGGCGGGACAGGCGGTCTTCGGGATCGTCCAGGGCGGTGTCCATGAGGATCTCCGCCGGCAGTCGGCGGAACGCAACTCGGCCGCCGCGGTCGACGGGATCGCGATCGGCGGCACGCTCGGCCGGGAGAAGTCCGAGATGCACGGCGTCCTGGGCTTCACCGCGCCGCTGCTGCCCGACGAGGCGCCCATCCACCTGCTCGGAATCGGCGAAGTGGACGACCTGCTCGTCGGGATCGGGATGGGCATCGACCTCTTCGACTGCGCCATCCCGACGCGCCTCGCCCGGCATGGGACGGCGCTCGCTCCCAACCCCGATCGGCGCTTCCGCCTCGACCTCATGAAGTCGATCTACGCGGATGACGATTCACCGCCGGTCGAGGGCTGCCCCTGCGAGGCGTGCACTCGACACACGCGCGCCTACCTGCACTACTTGGCCCGCAACAAGGACCTGACGGGCACGCGCCTGCTGACCGTGCACAACCTGACCTACATGGAGCGCCTCACCGCGGGCGCGCGCGATGCGATCGCGGACGGCCGTTACAAGGCGTATTCCGACGCGGTTCTCGGCGGCACTCCACCATGGGCCGCCTGACCCCTACTTGGTGTTGTCCTCCACGACCTGCCGCAGGGCGTCGATCTGATCGTTCACGTTCTGCTTGACGACCTGATCGAGGTCGATCTTGCTGCCGCCGCCGCTGGAAGCGAGCGCGACGAGCGCGGCCACCGCCGCGGCGAGCAGGAGGATCGAGATGACGATCAGCGCGTTGCGCGCGAAGCTCGAGGCGCGGCCGCGGCGCTGCTCTGGGGCCGGTCGCTGCTCGCGAGGCGGCACGGGGCGCCGCTGCGGACGGCGCTGGGTGCGCGTCCGCGGCATGTGGCGGGTCGCCGCCGTGGGCGTGTCGTCCTCGAGCAGCCTCGTCGCGGCGGTCCCTTCGGGCGACTGGCCCATCAGGCCGCGGCGAAGCGCGTCCGCGAGCTCGCCGGCCCCAGCGAAGCGGCGGGCCGGGTCCGACTCGAGCGCGACGAGAACCGCGTCGCCTACCGCCTGGGGCACGTCCTCGCTGTAGTTGCTCGGGTGGAGCGGCTGCTCGGACTGCTGCCGGACCGCCAGCTCGGCGAGCGAAGCGCCCTCGTATGGCAGGCGGCCGGTGAGGAACTGGTAGAGCACGACGCCGAGCGAGTAGACGTCCGACGCCGGAGTCGCCTCGTCGCCGCGCGCTTGCTCGGGGGCGAGGTAGGCGGCGGTGCCGACCACGGAGCCGACCTGCGTGATGCGCGTCTGCTCGCTGGCCCGGGCGATCCCGAAGTCGGCGAGCTTCACGGTCATGTCGCCGCCGCCGGCGGGGCCGCCGATGATCATCAGGTTCCCCGGCTTGACGTCGCGGTGGATGATCCCGTTGCGGTGCGCGTAATCGAGGCCGGCGCAGGCCTGGACCCCGATCTCCACTGTTGTCTCGGGGTCGAGCTTGCCCTCCGCCTGGAGCAGCTGGGCGCCCGAGCGACCCCGCACGTACTCCATGACGATGTAGTGGCGTCCGGAGTCGATCCCGGTGTCGTAGACCTGGACGATGTTGGGGTGGACCAGCTTCGCGACCGCGAGAGCCTCACGCCGGAAGCGGGCCACGAAGCGCTCGTCGTCCGAGAGGTGCTCGGCGAGGATCTTCACGGCAACGGTGCGTTCGAGGATCGTGTCGGTCGCGCGGAAGACGGATGACATGCCACCGCTGCCGAGGCGGTCCTCGATCCGGTAGCGATCGGCGATCAGCTCGCCCTTGGGGGTGCGCGGGCTCATAGTCCTCCCGGCCCGATCCCCCCCGAGGCGCCGGGCGTGGTCGTCGTATCGGGGATGGTCTGCGTCTGGGTGGGCGTGGTCTGCGTCTGGGTAGGCGTGGTCGTCGTCGGCTGAGTCCGCTCCGTCGTGGTCTCCTCCGTCGTCGTCGGCGCCGTCGTGGTCTCGGTCGTCGTCGTCTCGGCTCTGCCCTGGCACTTGCTCGGGTCGGTGAGCAGCAGCTTCAGGTTGTTGGCGCCGTTGTCCAGGGCCTGCTTGACGTCGCCGTTGACGCTCGAGGGCAGGTCCGCGACGTCGGCGAGCAGGTCATCGGTCTTGTCCGCCGCCACCAGGCAGCTGCCGACGTCGACATTCGCCTTGATCTCGGCGATCTTGGCGAGCAGGGTGCGCGCGTTCTCAGGCGCAATCGACGGGTCGGGGCCGCTGTTTCCGCAGCCGTAGAGCGCCGCCGAGGCGGCCAGAGTCAGGGCAAGCAGTATCGGCCGCAGGCGCTTCGGCATCGCGGCGATACTAGCCCGCGTTTCTTTGGAGGTCGCGGTCATCATCACTGCCCGATATAGAGCCGATCGGCGAGCAACTCGGGCAGGCCGGCCTCCCTGATCGCCTCGGCCGCCGAGTCGATGTCGTAGTCGGTCCGGTGGTAGATCGCGGTCCACGATTCCGTGTCGAGCTCCAGCCAGGCGGCGCGCGGATCGCCGTCACGCGGCTGGCCGACGCTGCCCGGGTTGAGCAGCCAGCGGCTCTCGGAGAGGTCGATCTTTCGGCCGCCCTCTGCCTGGCCTCCGCCGTCGCCGCCAGGCGGTCCGTTCCCATCGGAGAACCAGAGGGCGACGTGCGAGTGGCCGATCAGGCTCACCCGCGCGGACTGGTCCGCCATGCACTCGCGTGCCTGATCGACGGCGAGCACGTATTCCCAGATCGGGTCGCGGGGCGAGGCGTGGTAAAGCCCGACCTCGTGCTCGGTGTTCTTCGGTTCGAGGGACTTCAGGAACTCGATCGTCGAGGCATCCGCGTTGGCCCGCGTCCACTCGACCGCCGCCGCGGCTGAGGCTGAGAAGACATCGGTGTCGATCTCGCCCGTGACCGCGAGGTCGTGGTTGCCCACGAGGCTGAGCTGGCAGTGCTCGGAGACGAGCTTCGCGCAGTCGTCGGGCTGGGCGCCATACCCGACGACGTCGCCCAGGCACCAGCGCTGTTCGATGCCGGCCTCGTCGATCTCCTCGAGGACAGCCTCGAGGGCGGGCAGGTTCGCGTGAATGTCGGTGAGGATGGCGACGCGCATGGGGGTGGAGGGCCGTGAATGGGCCCGGGACCGGCGGAAACGGCGGTCTATCGTAGGGCGGTGCCCGGCCGATCGTCGCCTAAGTGGGTTCGCCTCGGCGTGACGGCGGTCGCCGCCGTGGTCGTCGCCGAGGCCGCCGCCTGGCTGCTCCGACCGCGTGACATCGAGAATCCGGTGCACGCCGACGAGAACGCCTACTTCTCGCACGAGGAGCTGACCAAGGCGCGCGACTACGCCTCGGGCCAGCGACTGATTCTGGTCGGCAGCCTCGTAGCCGAGGGGGCCGTGCTGATCCTGCTCGCGACCGGCCGCCCGGCCGTGACGCGGCGGGCGCTCGAGCAGCTCGGTGCCCGGCCGGTACTGGGAGGGGCCGCGGCAGCGGCGGGCTTCTCGGTAGTCCTCGCCGTGACCACCGTTCCATTTGGGATCTGGGCGCACGAGCGCTCGGTGGATGTCGGGCTCTCGACCCAGTCTCTGGGCGGCTACCTGAGCGATTGGGCGAAGGCGAGCGCGATCGGGGCGATCCTCGCGGGCGCCGTCGGCACCTTCGCGCTCTGGCTGATGCGCCGGTTCGGCCGGCGCTGGTGGATCCCCGGCAGCGCCGGCGTGGTCCTGGGCGCTGCGGTCATCACCTGTCTGGCGCCGGTCGTGATCGCCCCGCTCTTCAACAAGTTCAAGGAGCTGCCACCCGGCCAGGCGCGCACCGACGTCCTCGACCTCGCCCACCGGGCGGGGGTGGACGTCGGCCACGTCTACGAGGTGGACGCCAGCCGGCGCACGACCGCGATCAATGCCTACGTCAACGGCATCGGGTCATCGAAGCGCGTTGTCCTCTACGACACCCTGCTCAAGGACCTGAACCGCTCGGAGCGCAACTCGGTGGTCGCGCACGAGCTCGGCCACGTGCACGGGAACGACATCCGGCGTGGACTCATCTTCCTCGCCCTGATCACGCCCCTGGCCCTGATCTTCGCCTCAGGGATGGCCAGGACCATCGCCGCGCGGCACGGGGAGAAGCCGGGCCAACCGGCCTACCTTCCGGCGTTCGCGCTGGCGCTCGCGGCCACCTCGTTCGTCCTGGGCATCGCAGGCAACCAGCTCTCGCGGGCAGTGGAGGCCCGAGCCGACACCTTCGCGCTCCAGCTCACCGACGATCCGAAGGGCATGATCGAGCTGCAGCAGCAGCTCGCTGATCGCAACCTCGGCGACCCCGATCCGCCGGACGCCTTCACCGTCGTCTTCGGTACCCATCCACCGACGATCGAGAGAATCGGCGCCGCCCTCGCCTGGGAGCAGGGCGAGCGTCCGTGAAGGTCACCCTCGTGGTCGTGGGCAAGGTGAAGGCGCCCTTCGCCGAGGCCGACGCCCACTACCGCAAGATGCTCCAGCGGCACCAGCCCGTCGAGGTGATCGAGGTGCGCGACGAGGTGAACATCGAGGGCCGGATCCCTCCGCGTTCGCACGTGATCGCGCTCGATCGCGGCGGCCAGGCTCTGAGCTCGAAGGCCTGGGCGAGCTGGCTCTCGGAGCGGCAGATCGATGCCCAGGACCTCTGCTTCCTGATCGGCGGGCCCGAGGGCCTCTCCCCGCACACGATGAGACTGGTCGACGAGCGCATCTCGCTCGGCCCGCAGACCATGGCCCATCAACTCGCCCGGGTCGTCCTACTGGAGCAGCTCTTTAGGGCCACCAAGATCATGGCCCGCGAGCCGTACCACCTCTAGCGGGACGTAGGCTGCAAGCGATGGCAGATCCGGTCGCAGAGCTGCGCACCGCCGTCGAGGCCGCGGCCCGGTCCCTGCTCGACGGCGGCGAGAGCGGTAACTCCAGGCCGACGCTGGAGCGCCCGCCCAAGCCCGAGTTCGGCGACTACTCGACCAACGCGGCGATGCTGCTCGCACCTGCCCTCGGCGAGCAGCCGCGAGGGACGGCGGAGAAGCTGGCGGAGGAGCTCGGCAAGAGCCTCGAGGGAACGGTCGAGCGCGTCGAGGTCGCCGGCCCGGGCTTCCTCAACCTCTTCCTCGCGGACGCCTGGTATCGCCGCGCCGCGGCCGAGCTCGCCGAGCAGGGGGATCGGCTCGGCCGGCCGGCGGGCGCCGACGAGGTGACCGAGCGGGTCAATGTGGAGTTCGTCTCGGCCAACCCGACCGGGCCGGTGACGGCTGCCAGCGGGCGGCACGCCGCCTACGGCGACTCGGTCGCCCGGTTGCTCGAGTTCACCGGCCACCCTGTCGTGCGCGAGTACTACAAGAACGACCGCGGCGGCCAGATCGACCTGTTCGCCCAGTCGATCGCCGCGCGGATGGAGGGCGAGCCGGTGCCCGAGGGCGGCTACGAGGGCGACTACGTCGCGGACCTCGCAGTGAGACTCGAGCAGGAGGGTCTCCTCGCCGACGACCTCGACTCCCTGGCGCGACGTGGGATGGCGCTGATGGTCGAGCAGATCGAGGAGACCCTGCACCGCTACAACGTCGTCTACGACACCTGGTCCTCGGAGCGGGAGCTGCACGAGTCTGGGGCGGTGGAGAGGGCGCTCTCGGATCTCCGCTCGGGTGGCCACATCTACGAGAGTGAGGGCGCGACCTGGCTCCGCACCACGAGCTTCGGCGACGACAAGGACCGCGTGCTGATCCGCTCCGACGGAGATACGACCTATTTCCTCTCGGACATCGCCTACCACCGCGACAAGCTCGAGCGCGGCGCGGACCGGCTGATCAACGTCCTCGGCGCGGACCACCATGGCTATCCACCCCGGCTACGGGCTGCGCTCGCCGCCCTGGGCTACGACCCCGGGGTGCTGGAGACCCCGATCATGCAGCTGGTCCACGTCGTGGAGGGGGGCGAGCGCGCCCAGATGTCGAAGCGGCGCGGGGAGTTCGTCACCCTCGACGAGCTGATCGACGACATCGGCGCGGACGCAGCTCGTTTCTTCATGCTGCAGCGCAGCCACGACACACCGGTGGACCTCGACCTCGAGCTCGCCCGGAAGACCTCGAATGAGAACCCCGTCTACTACGTCCAGTACGCGCACGCGCGGATCGCGAGCATCCTGCGAAAGGCCGGGGAGGACGCGGTGGGGCGAGCGACGACCGCCGACTTCTCGGCATCGGCGGCGCCGATCGAACCCTCAGAGCGGGGGCTGATCAAACGGCTCTGCGAGCTGCCGGACGAGGTCGCCGAGGCTGCGGAGCGCCGTGCCCCGCACCGTCTCTGCGCCTACGGGATGGAGGCGGCGCGCGACTTCCATGCCTTCTACCGCGACTGCCAGGTCGTCGGCGCCGAGGGCGAGGGAGTCGAGGAGGCCCGGCTCGGGCTCTGCCTGCTCACCAAGCGGACGATCGCGCGGACACTTGGATTGCTGGGCATCAGCGCGCCCGAGCGGATGTAATGCTGTCATTCGCCTAGCGCGACAATGGGCGGTCTGACGTGAGCGACGAAGTGATCCTGGTCACGGGTGCTGGGGGCTTCATCGGAGGCCACCTAGTAGAAGTCTTTGGGCTACCAACCGCGGCGGTGTACGACGTGGGAGGCCGTCAGAAGCAGAAGCTTCACGTCGAGCCATAGAGACCACTGGTCGATGTAGTCCCTGTCGAGCTTCACCATCTCCGAGATCGGGATCGCCGATGCGCCGTTCACCTGCCAAACGCCTGTCATCCCGGGCCGGATCGAGAGCCGGCCTCGGTGCGCCCCCGTGATCTGAGAGTCCTCCTGGGGGATGAGGGGTCGGGGGCCGACGAGGCTCATCCGACCGGAGATCACATCGAGAAGCTGGGGCAGCTCATCTAAGGAGGTTCGCCGCAGCCACCGCCCGGTACGCGTGAGGCGCGGATCACTGCTGATCTTGAACAGTCCCTCCGCTGCCTGGTTCATGTGCAGCAGGGCGACCTTGCGAGTGTCAGCGCCATCCACCATCGTGCGGAACTTGAACATTCGGAACGGCACCCCGTACTGGCCGATCCGCCGCTGACGGAAGAGGATCGGGCCGGGGGAATCCACCTTGATCAGCAAGGAGATGGTCAGCCAGACCGGGGCGAGGACGATGAGCAGCACCGCCCCGCCGACCAGGTCGAAGGCGCGCTTGAGAGCTCGCTCGGTCCGGCTGCAGGGTTGTCCGAGTCGTTCCACCTCTCTACGGACCTTGCGGACCGAGGCCGGGCGGGAGGGGGCCACCTCAACCTCCGGCCCCCTTAACTCCGCACTGTCCCGGTGTTGACGGATCGGATACCCCGTGCCGGCGCCCTGACGGTCCTCTATCTCGATGTCGAGGTCCCGGGTGGGGTCCATGTCAGTCCTTACCTCCGCTCAAGCGGTCCGAAACGGCCGGAGGAGTGCTTACACCCATGAAAGGCGGCGAAGTCTCTGGCTCAACCGGTCGCCGAACGATCGTGAAGCACTGGCGCAATCCTAATCGCTTGTGGCTCGCCGGATGAATTTCGAATATCCACGTTGTGATCGGAAGGAACAGGCTAGTCACTTCCCCTCCGCTGGCGAGATCGTCCTGCGTCCGGTGCCGCTGCGTGTAAAGAATCCGCTCTGGGGAGCTGTCGGGTCCAAGTGACCCCCGTCCTGCTGGAGAAGAGCAAAGGAGCTCCGCGCCCCAAGGCGGATCCCAAGGCGCGGTGTCCGTACGACGAGAGCCACGCGACCACAGCCCGAGGGACGTCTCGAGACTGTGGCCGCAGGGCTACGGATTGCGCAATCCCCAGGCGCCATTGCTCCCGCGACACCAAGGCGCGGTAGCTGCTCGGTTTCCGAACCGGTCATCTCCGGGAATATGCCGCTCGCCCTGACCGGGATCCCGGATCGGCTCATGTGTGAGGATGGCGACGCCGTCTCCGACCGCCTTCGTGTCGACCAGCGGCTCCTAGCCGCCCAGGGCCCGGCGCACCGAATCGACGACATTCTCCAGGTCCGCCTCGCTGAGCGTATGGCTGAGGGGCAAGCTCACGGTCCTATCGGAGATGTCCGTGGCGACGGGCAGCGACGCGGGGTCTATCCCGTACCGATCGTGGTAGTACGGCTGCAGGTGAATCGCGCGGTAGTGGACCCCGGCACCGATTCGATCCGCGTAGAGCGCATCGAGCAAGTCGTCGCGACTGATTGGCGCGTCATCGGTGATCCGCACCTGGTACAGGTGGCGCGCGTGACGTGTTTCTGAATCGGGAGCCGGAGGGAGGTCGAGGGGCAGGTCGGAGAGGGCTGCGTCGTATTGGGCCCAGCGATCCGCTCGGCGGTCGATCCAGTCGTCCAGGTGAGGCAGCTGGTGGATGCCCAGCGCCGCCTGGACGTCCGTCATGTTGAACTTGTAACCGAGCGATGTCGCCTCGTAGTGCTTGAAGCCGGGGTCCGAATATCGTCGCCAGGCGCCGGCGGAGAGCCCATGCAGAGCCGCCTGCTCCACCTCGGCGGCCAGCTCCGGGTCGACGGTGACGACAGCGCCACCCTCGATGGTGGTGATGTTCTTGGTCACGTAGAAGGAGAACGCAGTCGGGTTGCCGAAGCTCCCGATCCGCTTGCCGTGCCATTCGGCTCCAATCGCATGGGCGGCGTCCTCCAACACGGTGAGCTTGCGCTCGTCACGCAACCGGTTGATCCGATCGAGGTCAAGTGGCCGGCCCGCGAGATGGACGGGCATGATGGCCTTGGTATGCGTCGTAATCGCCTCCTCGGCGGCCGCGAGATCGATCAGTCCCGTCCTCGGTTCGGAATCCACGAAGACGGGCTTGGCTCCCGTCTGCTCGACCGCGTTTGCGCACGCGACGAAAGTCATCGAGGGAACCAGCACCTCGTCACCCGGCCCGATCTGGAGCTTGCTCATCGTCAGGAACAGGGCGGCGGTACAAGAGGAGACGCACCGAGCGTGGGCAACGCCGACATAGTCTTCGAGCATTAGCTCGAAGCGCTCAACCTTGGGACCCGTACCGATCCAGCCGGACCTGAGCGAATCGACTACCTCATCGATCTCGGGTTGGCCCACGTCAGGCTTGCCGAAGACCAGGAAATCCTTCCTCACCACTCCTCCGCTCCTCTGCCGAGCCAGCGCCGCCTCGGGCTGAGCGGACCCACCCGCCGTGCTTGCCACCGTCGCGCAGGGCGAGTTGTCTGAGTTCGCCAACCTAGGGCACCCTGCCAGGTCCAGGGGGTTACCCGCGCGGTGCTCCAATGCACATTGGTACCGTACGCCACGATCGAGGCCTGACAAGAGTGTCCCAGGGGTATTTGGAGCGCGAATGACCAGAGAAGTTGCTCAGGATCAAATCCTCAGGGATGTGCTCAGACTGCTTCGTCGTCAGAAGTGGGTGATCATCGGCACGATGCTGCTGGCCGTGGCTGCGGCGGTCGCGTACTCGCTGCTGAAGACGAAGGAATACGAAGCACGAGCGCAGATCCAGTTCGTCGATCAGAGCCAGTATCTGTCCACCATCGGGACCGCGGTCCCCTCCTCCGGACAGACCCCGGCCGAGATCGCGGCCCAAGGCGCCGAGCGGGTGACCTCCGCAGAAGTCGTCTCCGCCGTCGCACAGGATGTGGATTCGGATCTCTCACAGTCGGAGATCAAGGACTCCGTCGAGACCGCGGTCAATCCCGATAGCAGCCTGGTCAGCCTGACCGCGACTGCCGAGTCGGCCAAGCTCGCCGCGGATCTTGCCAATGCCTTTGCGATCGAGACGAAGAACGTCCTTACCGAGCGCCAGCGGTCGCAATTCCTGAGCCAGGCGAGGAGCCTGACTCAGAGCGTGAAGGGGCTCGACGACACCTCGATCGAGAAGCAGATCTCCCTGCAGAACGCCGCCCAGCTTCGGTCGGTCGCAAAAATTGCAACACCCGTCGAGGTCGCCAGCCCGGCCACCGAGCCGGAAAGCCCGAGCTCTCCCCGGCCCGTGAGGGACGGAATCCTGGCACTCGCTCTTGGCTTGATCTTCGGGATTGTCCTCGCCTTCCTGCGCGACTCTCTCGACCGGCGATTGACGGATCCAAACGACGTCCACCATCAGCTGCAGATCCCGATTCTGGGCTATGTCAACGCCAAGTCCCTCGGCGACACAGATTTCACCGGCAATGGCAGGAGTCCCGATCGCGATCTGGAGCCATTCAGGATCCTGCGTGCGAATGTGGAGTTTCTCGCCGGCGACCAGCCGCTACGGACCATTGCGGTGACTAGCCCGCTCGCGGAAGAGGGCAAGTCGACGGTTGCGGCCGGGCTGGCGACGGCCGCTGCGTTGACGGGCAAGCGCGTCCTGCTCGCGGAGTGCGATCTACGACGCTCGGTGTTCGCTGATCGCCTCGATATCCCCTCGAGCCCCGGGATAACCGATTGGGCGACCGGCAAGGCGCAGCCGGCCGACGTGGTCAGGTCGGTGCCGATCGCGACGAGGAACAGCCCGGGGTCGGAGGATGGAGAGGAGACGGCTCCGGAGCGATCCTTCACCGTGATCTCGGCCGGAAGCTTCACGCCCGAGCCGGCCGAGCTGCTGGCCTCTCGACGTTTTCGCGAGCTCGTACGGCGGTTCCGTGAGGTGTACGACCTGACTGTTCTCGACTGCGCGCCGCTGCTTTCGGTCCCCGATGCGCTGGAGGTGCTTCCCTTGGTCGACGCCGCGCTGCTCTGCGTTCGTCTCGATCAGACGACGCGGGAGCAGGCGCTTGCTGCGAAAGCTGCGATCGGGCATATGCCCGAGCGCCCGATCGGGCTCGTGGTCACCGGCGTGAGGTCGGGCCGTGAGGGCTACTACTACGGGTCTTACTCGTCGACGGTGAGCCGCCCAGTGATCTTCGTGCAACCGCCCGGTTCGAGCTGAACGTCGGCACGACCAGGCCGTGCCCGAAGGGACGAGGGTAAGCTTGGAGCAGCGCGGCCGAACGAGAGAGGGACAAGAGCAAGGCCCTGAGCTGGGCGAGCTCGAGACTCCCGACCCGCTCGCGGCGCTGGCCGATCGGGCAGGGGAAGCGGATGACCGCCCCGGGCGCAGATTGCTGGGGAAGGGCTCGATCTACACGCTCGGCGCCGCGCTTCAGCTGTCCGCTGCGGCTCTCGCAATCCCGGTCATCACGCGCTTACTGGGATCCGGCGAATTCGGTGTGGTCGCGCTCGCGATGGCGATCCAGCTGATGCTCACCGGCCTCGCGACGCTCGGGCTGCCCGCCGCGATACTGCGCTTCTTCTTTGATCATGAAAGGACAGCGGACGGAGCCGCGGCCTCGCGCTCGCTGATCATCAGTGCGGCTCTGATCGCCGCCGCAGTCGTCTGTCCGATCCTCTTTACCGGGCTGATCTGGGCGCCTGAGCTTTCCCCCAAAGATCCGGGACCGGTGCTGCTTGGCGCGTTCTTGGCTCTGCCCGCGGCTGTCATCGGCGCCTGCCTGGCTCTGCTCCGTGCGCAGGAGCGGCCGCGTCCCTTCATCGTCATCACGCTGCTCGCCAGCGCTGGAGCCCAGCTGTTCGGGATCGTCGCCCTGCTGATCGATCGTCAGCCGTTCGCTTATGTGACCGGCGTCGCGATCGCCTTCGTGATTGCCGCGATCGCGGCGCTCCGCCTTACCGAGACGTTGGGGAGTCCGCCGGCGAATCGAAGCCTGCTTGGGTCGGCGCTGCGGTACAGCATTCCCACGATCCCCAACACGATTTCAGTGTCCGTGCTGGCGGTCGGCGATCGAATCGTGATTCAGGCGATCTCCGGATCCAGCGCTGTCGGCAAGTACCAGATCGCGAACGCGTTCGGGACGTTGGTTGTCGGTTTCCTGGTCGCCCTCCAGAATGCCTGGATCCCGATCACATTCGGTGCCTCCGAGGAGCGGCGCTGGGACACGCTTGCTGAGGTAGCCGCACTGGTGACTCGGCTCGCCGCATTGGGCGCTGGTGTGTTGGCGCTCTTGGCGCTTCCGATCCTGGAGATCGTGGTCCCGCGAGGCTATGACCCTGAGCACCTCGCCGACGTTGCTTCGGTGGCGGTGCTGACCAGCCTGCCGGAGGTGGCCTTCATCGCTCAGGGGCAGATTCTGCTGTGGACGAAGCAGACCAAACCGTTGTTCTTGATTTCGCCGGCTGCCGCTGCGCTGAACCTGATTCTCGTGGCCGTCTTGCTGCCGCCATTCGGGCTCATCGGCGCTGCGGCCGCGACGGTGCTGGCGGTGTTCGCCCAGGCGGCGATGACTAGGAGAGTCGCCGCGAGCATGGCCCACGTCTCATGGCATTGGACCAGCGAAGCCGCTTCCTACCTGATCGCGGCCACGCTCGTTGCAATCGCCTTGCTCCTTCCATCTACGGCCTGGGCGATCGGTGTCCGCGCTGCGGTCTCCGCTCTCGCAGCCGGAACGCTGCTGATCGTCGTCCGGCGGGAGTTTCGGCCAGGTTGGTTTCGGCTAGGTTAGTTTCGGTGGCATGGACGCCGTGATCGTCACCCACAACAGCGCGGCTGACCTACGCGCGCAGGTCGCGAGCCGGTCCACGGTCGAGTCGTTCGACCGCGTGCTGGTGGTTGACAACGCGTCCACCGACGACACGTGCGAGGTCGCGGCCGACTCGGGACTCGAGGTCGTTCCGCTGGAGGCCAACCGGGGCTTGGCGGCTGCCGCCAACGTGGGTGTGGGTAGGACGTCCGGGCCGAGCTTCGCGCTGCTCAACCCGGATGTCCGCGCAACCTCGGAGGGCGACTTCCGGCGTCTGGAGGAGGATCTCGCTGAGGAAGGCATCGGTGCGGTGGCGCCGGCGCTCGTCCTGCCCGACGGGACGGTTCAGGACTCCGCCCGCTGGGTCCCGACCCCGCTCGACCTGGTCGTTCGCAGGGTCTCGCTCAATGACCGCGGTGCGGTGCGGGTGACGAACCCCGTGGACGTCGAGTGGGCGACGGCAGCGTGCCTTGTGGTCCGCCGGTGCGCCTTCGATCAGATCGGCGGGTTCGACGAGCGCTACTTCCTCTATTTTGAGGACGTGGACCTGTGCGTCCGCCTCAGGGCCGCCGGTTTCCGGGTTCGATATGACCCGACCGTTCTCTTGCATCATGACTACCGGGCTGCGAGTCGGGCGAGCGTTCGCACCCCCGCGACCAGGCATCACATTCGCAGCGCGCTGCGCTTCTTCTGGCGCAAGCCGGCAGCGCTCCTGCCAAGGCGCAGGCGCCTAGCCGACTTGAACGGCCGGCGACGCTGACCCTTTTCGCCCCATCGCCATGCGGTACATGTCCAACAAGCGCGGCGTCACCTCGCTCCAGTCGTAGCGTGCGGCGAACTCCCGGCCGGCCCGGCCCAGCGTCCGGCGCCGCTCGGGGTCGCCGAGGAGCTTGAGCAGCCCCGCAGCGAAGGCGCGAGGCTCGGCGTCGGCGACCAACCCGGCGTTCGCCTCAGCCACCTCCTCGGCAAGGTTGACCTCCCGGGAGATCGCCACCGGGCAGCCCGCAGCCAAGGCCTCCATGACAGCGATCCCGAAGTTCTCCGTATGCGATGAAAGGGCCCAGGCATCCGCCGCCGACAGCGCGGCGAGCCGATCACGGCCATAGAGCCCGCCGACGAAGTCAACCCGTGAGCCGATTCCGAGGCGCTCGGTGAGCCGCTCCAACCCTGGCCTCTGTCCGCCGTCGTCGGGGCCCACCACCGCAAGCCGGGCAGGCTGGCGCTCGAGCACATGGGCAAATGACCTGAGCAGCACGTCGACGCCCTTCTTCTCGGTGACCCTCCCGAGGAAGACGACAAGTGGCCCCGAGTAGCCCGCCAGGTGCCGCTCGCGAAACTCCTCCGGACCGGGGAGGCTGCCGAAGTCCGCCGTGTTGATCGCGCAGGGCACAATCGCCCGGGGAACCTCCGGGGCGATGTCCGCGATCAGCCTCATCTCGGCGCCGGTCGTGACGTGAATCAGGGCGGCGCCCTCGAGCATCGCCCGGTGCCAGAGGGCGCTCGTCACAGCCTTGCGGAGTCGGCCGCGTCGCCGCAGGTAGGGGTCGAGGCTGCCGTGCGGGGAGACGATGTAGGGCACCTGGGCCTCGCGGGCAGCGCGGAAGGCGGCGTACTGGGGGTACTGCCAGAGGTTGTGGATGTGCACCACGTCCGAGGCGGGGACCTCGGTGCGGAGGGCCCGGGCCATCGCCGGTGTATAGGCAAGGCGTCGTGGGAAGCGGGTTGGGAACAGCTCGGCGTCCACGTGGGCGAGCGATGGATGCAGCTCATCCGAGCGAACGGAGCGCTGCCTCTGAATCCACCCCCACGGTGCGAGGGCGAGGTCGGTCGCGAATACACGGGCGTCTCCTCCGGCACGGGATGTCGCCATGGCCGCTTCGCAGGCGAAGGCGGTCGCACCACCGGTTCGCACGGAGGCCCCGACAACGACGTTGAGAATTCTCACCGGCGGCCCCGATCAGCCTGGGGCGAGCGCGGGAGGAGCCGTGGCCCGGAGGGGGGGCGGGCCACGCCGGCCGGCCTGGCTCAGGCCGATCTCCGGCACGCCCTCGCGTCGCAGGCGCCACGCGACCAGCATCACCGCCGTGAACCAGCCGTACTGCTGCAGGACGAACGGGGTGGTCATCGCGGAGGTGAGAAATGCGAGGAACGCAGCCAGGATCGACAGGCCGATCAGGACATCGGTCTGGTCCCCGGCGATCAGGTTCCGCCACGCTCCCCGGAGGAGGGTCCAGACCACGACCACGACGCCGAGCAGGCCGAGGATGCCCGCCTGATAGCAGATCGAAACGGGCCCGCCGTGGACCTGGTAGGGGACGACGGTGCCGTGGTTGATCACATTGACCGACAGGCCGCTGGAGTCGAGGCCTCTCCCGACGATCGGGTTGGACTCGATTCTCGGCCAGGCCCGCTGAACGATCTTGAGACGGAGGGTGCCGCTGCCCGAGTCCGGCGACACGCCGTTCGTGGTCACCTGCTCGACCCTCTTGACGGGAGATGTCACCGCCCCAGCCGCGAGCGTAAGACTTGCAAGCGAGAACGCGACCGCGGCGACCACAGCCACCCGCCCGGGCGCCCGGACAGCGGGCGCGACGAGCCAGACCAGGATTGCAATCAGTCCGGCGAGCATCGCGCCGATCGACGCCGAGAGGATCACGCCCGTCGCGGTGAAGCCCAGCAGACACCATCTGACCGCTCCGAGCCATCCGCCGCGGCCCGGAAGCCGGGTGGTAGCCAGCATCAGGGCCGGAACCAGGGCGATGGCGCAGGCCGCGCCGAGGTCATTGGGATGATCGGTGAGGCCAGCTGCCCGGCTGCCCTCGAGCGCCCCTCCGAGCCATGAGACGTCGATCACCTGGAGCAGCGCGGCGAATCCATTCAGGGCCGACGAGAACGTCCAGCAGCCCAGCGCGACCAAGATTTGCCGGCGCGTCCTGAGCACAGTGGCCCCCGTCCAGACCCAGAGCAGCATCACGTAGATCCCCTGCAGCGTCTGGCTGACCGAGCTCGCCGTCGATTCGGCCGCGATCGAGCTGATCGCCCCTCCGAGCGCGAAGATCGTCACCCCGATGACCAGGCCGTTCGGGATCCGCGCGATCGGTCTCCCCGCAAGGACCGCGATCACGGTCGCCCCAAGAGCGAGAAGGAAAAACATCTCGCTCACCGTGAGTCCCAGGGCCGGGCGCCATACCGCCTCGGTGAGCGTGAGCGAGCCGAGATAGAAGAGGACCCGAGCGATCCTGAGGATTCGGTCGGAAGCCGGGGTATCGGCCTCGTCCGTGAATCGGCCGATCTCCCCGCCCTCGAACTCCCCGGTTTTCAGCTGCGGGTGGGTCGTAGGGGGACGTGAGCGAAGCGCACGGCGAAAGAGCAGCGCGGTCAACAGACCGAGCCCCAGTACTCCCAGCGCCAGGGTGCCCGCCAGTGGGAGGGCTCCGGCCGCCAGGCCAAGCAGCACCGCGACTGCAGCCGAACTGGTGGTGAGGACGAGGCCGGCCATGCCGCTGCTGCTGATGGCCCTGTGCACGGTCTCGAAGGTTATGGCCTATTCCACTGCGGAGCCGTCGGTCCGACTCTTCAATGCCGCTGCGATGCGGGCCGCAACGTGGTCCCAGGTCAGGCACTCCGCAACCCAACGGGGGCCGTTCGCGGCAAGGGATCCGGCGAGCTCGTCGTCCGTCAGCAGTCTGATCAGCGCCTCCGCCAGTTCGGTGACATCGCCTGGCGGCACCACCAGACCGGCTCCGCCCTGATCCAGGATCTCCGGTATCGACTGCACCGCGGACCCGACGCACGGAATCCCGTGCGCCATCGCCTCGATCAGCACAAGCCCATAGGGCTCATACAGTGACGGCAGGCAGAACGCCCTGGCCCGCCGGTAGAGGTTGGCGAGCTCTCGGCGGTCGCGTATCTTGCCGTAGCGGGTCACGCCGGGGAGGTCAAAGTCCCGCGCCGTCCCGACGATCCTCAGAGTCGCGCCGGGCACCCGCTCTCGCACCAGGTCGAAGGCCTCGAGCAGGACCCGGCCTCCATTGCGCTCGAAGTCTCGTCCGATGAACAGGATCGATGGCTCGTCTGTGAGCTGCTCCGGCGTCGGCGGGTCGTCGTACGGCAGCCCACCGCCGACCACGCTCATC
>DATAPB010000282.1:0-5701 GCA_036265435.1 Solirubrobacterales bacterium
GACAAGCGGGTCGCGGGCCACGAGCCTGACGTGGGACGGCCACTCCCCCGGCCGGTGCAGGTAGGCGGCGACCGACGGCGCGACGTGGCGGCCATCGAGAGCGCAGACATCGGCGGTCTCGGCCGGGTGGAGCAGGTTCCCGGCCGCGAACACGCCTCGACGGGTCGTCCGCAGGGCCGGGTCCACGAGCGGGCCGAGCGAGCCCGGATCGAGCTCGCAGCCGGCCATCACCGCGAGCTCGTGATCGGGGATCCAGTCGGCGGTGAAGATGACCAGGTCGCAGTCGACCGAGCGCGTGCTGCCGGAGTCGAGCTCGGTGAGCTCCACCGACTCCACCCGCTCGTTCCCGTGGATCGCGCTGACGGCAGTACGTGACCAAACCGGCGCCCGGTAGCGGATCGCCGCGCCCGCGCGGAAGGCAGCCAGCGACTGATGCCTGGGGAGCTCGGTCACGAGTCCCGCCACCGACGCTCCGGCGTGGGCGAGGGTCGCCACCGCCGAGAAGCTGACGTGCTCCGCCCCGACGATCACCGCCCGCCGTCCGACCGTCTGGCCGCCCAGGTGGACGAGCTGCTGCAGGGTGGCGGTGGTCATCACGCCGGCCGGCCGCGAACCCGGTATGAGCCGCGCCGAGCGAGGGCGCTCCCTGCACCCGGTCGCCAGCACCACCGCCGTCGGCTCGATTTCCCGCCTGCCGGCTGGTCCGGTCAGCTTCAGGCGGCCGCCCTCCCAGTCGGTGACCATCGTCTCGGCCAGCACCTCCACCCCGGCGTCGGTTGCCAGCTCGCGATAGCGCTCGGCGTAGCGCGGCCCGGAGAGGACGGTGCGCAGGTCGCGCAGGCCGAAGCCAGTGTGGTCGGAGTGGCGCGGGATCCCGCCCGCCTGACGCTCGCGCTCGATCACCGTCACCTGCTCGATGCCCAGCCCGCGCAGCTCGATCGCGGCCGCCAGCCCTGACGGCCCACCGCCGACGATGACCGGCCCGTCCTCAATCCCCATCTTTGGCCTCCAACGCGGCGACGATCTCCGCCCCGCAGAAGAACCCCTGGCATCGGCCCATCAGGGCGCGGGTCCGGCGGCGCAGTCCATCCGCATCCACCGGAGGGATCGGGCTGTCCAGGGCCGCGTCGATCTCGCCGCGCGTGACCCGCTCGCAGAAACAGACGATTCGCCCGTAGTCGGGATCGCGTCCGATCAGCTCGCCGTCCTGGTACGGGCGCGTGCCGAACTCGCCGATGTTCGGCATCCGGAAGTCCGCCGGGGCTGCCGGCTCCGACAGCTGGAGGCCGGCATCGGCAAGGGCGCCGCGCACCCACTCGGCGATCCCGAGGGAACCGCTGATCCCGGTTGATCTGATCCCGCCCGCGCAGACGTATCTCTGTTCGCGATGTGCCTTGAGCTGATAGTCGCGATGCTCCGTCGCCGCCCGGAGCCCGACGTAGGTGGCGGTCACCTCCTGCCGGACCAGGCGCGGAATGATGCGCTCCCCGGCCTCCATCAGCCCCGCAAGGCCCGGGCCGGTCGTCGAGCGGTCCGTCTTATCCTCGATGTCATCGGCCGTCGGGCCGAGCAGGACGTTCCCGTAGATGGTCGGCGAGACGAGGACGCCCTTCGTCTTCTCCGTCGGGACCGGGAGGAGGATGTGGTTGACCAGGCCTCGGGCGAGCTTGTCGAAGACGATCAGCTCCCCGCGCCGCGGGGTCACCCGGAAGTCCGAGTGGCCGAACATCGCGTCGATCTCGTCGCTGCGTAGCCCCGCCGCGTTGACCAGGTACTCGGCGCGGATCCTGCCCCGGGCCGTGTCGAGCCCGTGCCCGCCGCCGACCGCCCGCACGCCGGTGACCGCCGCATTGAGGACCAGCTCGCAGCCGCCACCGAGCGCCTCCGTTGCGAAGGCGAGGGTGGTCGTGAACGGGCAGACGATCCCCTCGCCCGGGATCTCGATCGCGCCCTCCGCACCCGGCCCGAGGTTGGGCTCGCGTGCGTAGAGCTCCTCGAAGTCGACCGAGCGGGTCTCCTCGTAGCCGTTCTCGACGGCCTTGGCGCGGATGCCGGCGAGCGCCTCGCGCTGCTCCGGCGTCCAGGCGACCATCAGAGCGCCGAGCCCGGCGGTGGGGATCCCCACCTCGGAGGCATAGGCGCTGAGCAGCTCGTACCCTCTGGCCACCAGGCGCGACTCGATCGTCCCCGGCTTGGCGTCGAACCCGGTGTGGTGGATCGCGGTGTTCGCCTTGCTCGTCCCGGCGCCCACGTCGGGCCCCGCCTCGACGAGAACGCAGCGCGCGCCGTGGCGAGTGAGCTCACGGGCAACCGCGCAGCCCACCGCCCCGGCCCCAACGATGGCGACGTCGAAGGGGCCTTCGGGAGCCTGGCCTTCGCGCAATTGGGGAAACGGCTTCGCCATTAACGGCCGCCACAAGACGCCGCGGCCGAATCAGGCTATTGACCGCTAAGTTCAGCCGATGGCACGCCCCCTGATTGGAGTCTGCGCGGCAATAGAGCGAGCCAGCTTCGGCGTCTGGAGCGACGAGCCCGCAACCGTTCTGCCGCTCTCCTACTCCCGGGCGATCCACGGCGCGGGCGGGATGATGGCGATGCTGCCGCCGGATCGGCGCTCCAGCGAAGATCCACGCGACCTGCTGGACCGGATCGACGCGCTTGTCCTCGGCGGCGGCGCCGACATGGACGCGGAGAGCCAGGGCGTCGAGGCTCATCCCGAGACGATCGGCACCAACCCCGACCGCGACCGCTTCGAGATCGCACTCGCACTCGGAGCACTGGACAGGGGCATGCCGCTGCTCGGCGTCTGTCGCGGCATGCAGGTGCTGAACGTCGCCTGCGGGGGCACGCTCGACCAGCACATCCCGGACCGCCTCGGGCACGAGATCCACCGGCCGGTTCCGGGAGCATGGGCGGAGCACGAGGTCCGGATCGAACCGGGATCGCTTGCCGCCGAGGCGGCCGGGACCGAGCGGCTAACCGTCAAGAGCCATCATCATCAGGGCATCGACCGGATCGCCGACGCGCTCACCGCCACCGCCTGGGCCACCGACGACGAGAGCGTCGAGGCGATCGAGTCAGGAGATGGAGGCTTCGCGCTGGGCGTGCTCTGGCATCCGGAAGAGGACGCGACGGACGCGATCATCCCGTCGCTTATCTCGCGCGCCAGCGGGTAGCGTCGCCGCCCTCCGGGCGGGACGCAGGATCAGGACCTCGCCCGGCGCGTTCTCGAGCAGCCAGGCGACATCGCCCGAGCTGAAGCCGTCGTGTCCGTTGCTCGCGCCGGCGGCGACGACCCGGTCGAAGCTCTCGTTCTCCATCAGCCGCCGGAGGGCATGCCGGACGGTGCGCCCTACTCGATCCGCGAGTCAACCGTCATCCCCAAGGTCGCCGCGCGCTGCTCGAGGGCCTGGAGCAGGGGAAGGGCCCCTCGGCCTCCCTCCTGAGAGGCGTCTCCAGCACGACGCTGAGAGGGACGACGGCCAGGTAGGCGGGCACGACGGTTGCGGGCCTTTCGCGAGTAGCGGGGCGGGATTCGAAACTAGCTATGAAGCCGGGAACCACCCCGGGATCACAGAGCGATCTGCGAGCCGACGATTACCGTCTTCTCGCTGGGCAGCTGGAAGGCGTCGATCGGGCTCGTCGCGTTCCGGGCCATCCCGACGAACAGCTTCTTGCGCCAAGCCCGCATCGGCGGGGCGTCGGTGGGCTTGATCGCGATTCGCGAAACGAAGTAGGAGGCATGCTCGAGATCGAGGTTGCGTTCGAGCAAGCCCTGCTTGCGGCAGAGCCGCAGCGCGGCCGGGACGTCGATCGGCTCGTGGTAGCCGTTCCTGACCGTCACGTGGAACACCCTGAAATCACCTCCGATCTCCTCGACCGTGAACCGCTCGAAGTCCTCGACGTGCGGGATGCTGACCATATCCACCGAGACAATTACGACCCTCTCCGTGAACGTGTGGGTGTTCTCGACCTCGATCCGGAGCGCCAGCGGGCTGGTCTCCTTGGTTGGATGGAGGTAGACGGCCACGCCGGGAACTCGGGTCGGTGGAGGGTCCTCGGCAGAGAGGCGATCCAGGAACTCGGTTAGGGACCCCTCCTTGGCGGTCCGAATGCGAGTGACGATCTCCTGCCCCCGGCGCCAGTTGATCATCACGATCGAGATCACTAGCGCAACGACGAGCGGAAGCCAGGCTCCATGCTCGACCTTGGCGATGTTGGCGGCGAAGAACGTCACCTCGACGGTCAAGAACAGGACCACGATCGGCACGAGCCGCCGCTTCGGAGTTCGCCAAAGCAGCCGGGCGACCGCCGCGAAGAGCAGCGTGTTGAGGATGAAGGTCCCGGTGACCGCAACGCCGTAGATGTCTCCGAGCTTGTCGGCGGACTGGAAGATCAGCGCGAGCGTGATCACCCCGATACAGAGCCCCCAGTTGACGATCGGGACGTAGATCTGCCCCTCGACCTTCGAGGGGTGGAGGACGGTGAGGCGTGGTAGGTACCCGAGCTGGACCGCCTGCCTGGCAACCGAGAACGAACCCGAGATCGCGGCCTGGGAGGCGATGATGGTCGCCGCAGTTGCGAGGAAGAGCATCGGGTACTGGGCCCAGTCGGGAACCATCAGGAAGAAGGGGTTGACCGCGGTGCTCGGGTCATCGCGGATCAGGACCCCTTGGCCGAGGTAGTTGAGCATCAGGGCGGGGAACGCGACCGCAAACCAGCCGAGCCGAATCGGCCCGGCGCCGAAGTGACCCCTGTCCGCGTACAGGGTCTCCGCGCCGGTGACGGCTAGGACGACGCCGCCGAGCGTCAGGAATCCCGCCGCGCCGTGGTCGGCCAGGAACCGAGCCCCCCACGTGGGTGACAGCGCCTGAAAGACTGCCGGATCCTTCATCACCTGGTTCAGTCCCAGGAGCCCGATCGCGATGAACCAGACCAGGATCACTGGACCGAACAGAAATCCGATCGTGCCCGACCCGCGCCGCTGGATGAAGAAGAGGGCGAGCAGGATCACAACCGAAATCGGCACCACGAGGTGAGCGAGCTGCGGCTCGATCACCTTCAGGCCCTGAACCGAGCCGAGGACCGAGATCGCGGGTGTGATGATCCCGTCGCCGAAGAACAGCGCGGCGCCGAAGATGCCGAGGGTGACCAGCGTCGCCACGCGGGTGGCCTTGTGACGCTGGAGGAGGGAGGCCAGCGCCATGATGCCGCCGTCCCCACGGTTGTGGGCGCGCATGATGAACCCCGCGTACTTGATTGAGACGATGATCGTCAGGGCCCAGAAGATCAGCGAGACGACCCCGTAGACGCCAGCCGTCGTCGCATGCGCGGCGGCTCGGTGGGTCGTGAAGATGACCTGCTCGGTGTACAGCGGGCTCGTCCCGATGTCGCCGTAGACGACGCCGAGGGCGCCAAGTGCGAGCACGAGCTTGCTGGCGTCGGTGATTACGTCCCGCTTGGTGTCCTCCAGCGCTTCGAAGCGCTTGCGAACGGCCTCCGCGTTCTCTGCCTTGTCACTCGGAGCCTCTGGCCGCCAGTAGCCGAGCTTGTGCGAAGCCTCGTTGAAGATCTGCTTCTCGCCGGGCCGCTTGCCCGTGCGAACCTTGCCATCCTCTGCTTTCGGAGGCTCCTTCACACCAACCGTGTGCGATGCCTCGTGAAGAGGATGTTTGTGCCGCGGATCGATTTCGCTCACGCT
>DATAPB010000283.1:0-3857 GCA_036265435.1 Solirubrobacterales bacterium
TCCTCCGAGCCGAGCTGCTCCTCGCGCAGGTCGTCCTCCCGGAAGCGCTGCTTGCACTCACCGAGACACTGGACGAGCGGATCGGTGAAGCCGGCGAGGTGTCCCGATGCCTCCCAGACCTTCGGGTTCTGGATGATCGCCGAGTCGAGCGCCACGATGTCGTCGCGCTCCCGGAGCATCGCGCGCCACCACTCGCCCTTGACGTTGTTCTTGAGCAGGACGCCGTAGTGCCCGTAGTCGTAGGTGTTCCGGAAACCGCCGTATATCTCCGACGCCGGGAAGATGAAGCCGCGGCGCTTGCAGAGGGCGACGATCTCGTCGAGCTTGGTGAGCTCAGCCATGGCGATCAGCGTAAACGGACTGCTTTACGGACCGCCGCATGCGTTGTGCGAAGACGCCGCCCACTACCCTCTCCCTCCCGATGCCCATCTACGAGTACCGCTGCACGAACGGACACACCTTCGAGGTGATCCAGAGCATGTCCGATGACCCCGTCGAGACCTGCGAGGTCTGCGGTGCGCCGGTGGAGCGGGTCTTCCACCCGATCGCGGTTCATTTCAAGGGCTCGGGCTTCTACACGACGGACTACGCCAAGAAGGCGAAGGCCGGGGCGGCGAAGGACGGCGGCTCGTCCAACGACTCGGGCAGCGACTCGGGCAGCTCCTCATCCGAGTCGTCGAGCGATGCGAAGTCCTCCTCGAACGGCGGGGACACGGCGAAGTCCGGCTCGAGCTCCGACTGACTACGGCGAGCACTCGGCGTCGTGCGGCGGGTCCGAGCCCGTCAGTTGCTTGACGGCGTCCACGCATTCGCTCTGCGGGATCTGGAGGCTGCCCCCGGGCCCGGTTGAGATCGCGGACTTGTTGCCGCCGAGCACGTTGGTCTCGCCGCTGCCGCCGAGGATCGCGGCGATCGCGACCTGCGGGAGCGTGAAGCCGCCCATGTCGCTGATGAAGGCCTTGGGTGCGTCCCAGCCGATGAACGGGCCCTTGATGAAGTTGTACGGAAACCGGGTGACGCTGGTGAGCCGGTCCTTGATCCCGTTGAGGATCTGCTGCTGGCGGGCTGCGCGGTCCCGGTCGTCCTCGGCCGGGTTGCAGTTGTTGTGTCGGAGGCGGGCATAGGCGAGCGCCTTGTCGCCCTGGAGCGTCACCTCCCCGGGCGGCAGCTTGAGCGACACGCCGCCCTGCTTCTTGCCGCCATCCACGTCGCCGCAGACCACCGCGCCCTTCTTGTTCGTGTCGCCCGGCACATCGATCTTCACCCCGCCGATCGTGTTGATGAACTCGGCGAAGCCGTCGAAGTTGACGATCACGATGTGGTTGATGTCGATCCCGAGGAAGTTCTCGACGGTCTTGATGGTGGAGGCGGGGTTGCCGTTCGGGCTGTTCGTGTTGCAGGCGAGAGAGGCGTTGATCTTCTGCTCGCCGCAGTCCGGGATCGACGCGAAGCTGTCGCGCGGGATCGAGAGCTTGTGGAACGAGGTGAGTGAGGCGTGCAGGACCATGATCGTGTCCGCGCGCGGCGGACCCTGCCCCTCGCTCCCCTGGGCGTTCCTCTGGGTCTTGCCCCGACGGTCCCCGCCGAGGATGAGGATGTTCTGGCCGAGGAGCACGTCGGGGCCGCCCTTGAGCGCGTCCTTGGCCGACTGCGGCAGCTTCCCCTTCTGGATCTGGGCGGAGACGGCGAAGCTGATGAAGCTGAGGAGCAGCCAGCCGACGCAGAGGATCAGCACCCAGCGCAGCCAGGGTCGCTTGCCGCCGACCAAGCCCCGCAGGCGCCCCCGCCAGCCGCCCTCGGCGGTGTCGGACCTGATGCTCGCCAGGCTCGGCTTGCGGATCCGGTCGCGCAGGCTCGGCCGCGAGCGGTAGACGCGGTACGGCGGCTTCTCGCGCCGGTCGCCCGGCTTCTTGCCCTGCTGCGCATCCCGCTTCTCACCCGAGCGGCCCTTGCGGCCATAGACGGTGTACTCCGGTTTCTCTCCGGATCCGCCCTTGCCGGATTTGCCCTTGCCGGAGTCCCCGGACCCGCCGGGTTCCTGGGGCTTCTCGGGCTTGCCGCCGCCCTCGGAGCCACCGTTCCGCCGCGGCGGCCGATCATCTCCTGCCGGAGACATGGGGTATCAATACTGGCGCATGCCGCCGGACCCTTCCCGCCGCCCATATCCGTCCCTTGACCCGTCCAGATACCGGACGGGCAAGTGACGCCTCGGGAGACCATCGGGGTCGACCTCGGGGGGACGAAGATGGCGGTCGGGGTCGTGGACTCCGACCAGAAGGTCCGCTACCAGGGCAGGGAGCCCTCGACCGGCCTCAGCGAGGAGAAGCTGATCGAGGAGCTGGGGGAGGAGCTGACCGAGGCGAAGCAGGCACGGCCGGACGTGCTGGCGGCGGGCCTCGGCATCCCGGCGACGATCGACTTCGACCGCGGCCTTGCGATCCACGCCGTCAACCTCACGATCACGGACGTCCCGATCCGCGACCTGATGCAGGAGCGAATCGGCCTCCCGGTCTTCGTCGACAACGACGCCAACGTGGCGGCTCTGGCGGAGCACCTCTACGGAGCCGGGCGCGCTGCGCAGAACGTCGTGATGCTCACCATCGGCACCGGCATCGGCGGCGGGCTGATCCTCAACGGCGAGATCTACCGCGGCTCCACAGGCGCCGGCGCGGAGCTCGGGCACATCGTGATCGACGAGAACGGGCCTCCCTGCCAGGGGAACTGCCCGAACCACGGTTGCGTCGAGGCTCTCGCCTCCGGGACGGCGATCGCGAAGGCGGGGAAGGAGGCCGCCGAGCGGGATCCCGATTCGGCGCTCGGAAAGGCCCTCGCCGAGGGGCCGATCCAGGGGCGGACGGTCACCGAGCTCGCGCTGGCCGGAGACGGACCCGCGCGCGAGGTCGTCGCCCAGGCGGGCCGGCATATCGGCGTCGCTCTGAGCAGCCTCGCCAACATCTTCGATCCGGACGTTTTCGTGATCGGCGGCGGCGTCTCAGTGGTCGGGGATCTGCTGCTGGACCCGGCTCGCGAGGAGCTCCGCTCTCGCGCTCTGCCGCCACAGAACGAGAGTCTGGTGAAGCTGGCCGAGCTCGGCCCGGACGCGGGGATGATCGGCGCTGCCGCGATGGCCCTGATCGAGCTCGACAAGGGGCACTAGGAATGCCGGGGAAGCTGGTCGTCTGCCCGACGCCGATCGGGAATCTCGAGGACATCACCCTGCGGGCGCGCAGGGCGCTGTACGAGGCAGACGTGATCGCCTGCGAGGACACGAGGCGGACCGGCCTGCTGCTGGAGCGCATCGACGTCCAGCCCCACCGGCTCGTCTCCTACCACGAGGGGAACGAGACGGAGCGGGCGCGCGAGCTGGCCCAGCGAATCGAGCGCGGGGAGAATGTCGCGCTCGTCTCCGACTCGGGGATGCCGGCGATCTCCGATCCCGGCTACCGGCTGATCCGGGCCTGCGTCGACCGCGATCTCGACCTCGAGGTTCTCCCCGGCCCCTCGGCGATCCTCACCGCGCTGGTCGCCTCCGGGCTGCCGACCCACCGCTTTCGCTTTCACGGCTTCCTGCCGCGCCGGACCGGTGAGCTCGAGCGGGTGCTGCAGTCCACCGACACGCTGATCGCGTTCGAGTCTCCCCGGCGCCTGTCGGAATCGCTTCGGGCACTCGCCGAACTGGCACCGGACCGGCCCGCGGCGGTCTGCCGCGAGCTCACCAAGCTGCACGAGGAGATCGCGCGCGGGACCCTGGGGGAGCTCTCCCGCCGCTTCCGCGAAGAGGCGCGGGGCGAGATCGTCGTCGTCATCGGGCCCGCCGCCGAGCCCGGCACGGCGGACATCGGCTTCGCCACCGACGC
>DATAPB010000284.1:0-2347 GCA_036265435.1 Solirubrobacterales bacterium
GCCACCGGCCTCGGCCTCAAGGAGGCCAAGGCGCTCGTGGACGAGGCGCCCAAGCCGATCCGCGAGGGCGTGGATCGCGAGGAGGGCGAGCGCCTCAAGGGCGAGATCGAGGAGGCCGGCGGCACCGTCGAGCTGAAGTAGCTCGGCAGGGACGAGCGCTGTGCGCGTCCGGCTCGATCACGTGGTCATCCACGTGTCCGAGTGGACGCGCAGCAACGCCTTCTACACGCAGGTGCTCGGCGCCGAGCTGATCGGGGACGATCCCGACGGCCCGGCGCGCTATCGCTTCGGCGAGCAGCAGCTGAACACGCATGGGCCCGGCGTCGACCCCCACCCGGTCGCCGCCAGGCCGGTCGAGCCGGGGAACTCCGATCTCTGCTTCGTCTGGGACGGCCCGATCGAATCGGCCGTCGAGCACCTGCGCGAGCACGGGGTCGAGGTCGATGAGGGACCGGTGTCCCGAGAGGGCGCGGGGGGCGGCGGCACGAGCGTCTACTTCCGCGACCCCGACGGCAGCCTGCTCGAGTTCATCTCATACGCGTGAGGCGAGCTCTGGCTTGCCTGGCGACGATCGCCGTCGCCGACGTGGTTCTGCACCGCGTGAAGCTGCCCTGGCTCGCGATCGGCATCTTCGATCACCCGGCTCACCTCGCGACCGCCGAGCTGGTCGCCCTGAACATGCGGCGAAGCGATGCCTGGAAGCAGGGTCTGCTGGTCGGGGCCCTGCTGCCCGACATCGATCACATCCCGCTGGCGCTGCGGTCGGAGCATCCCGAGGACGGTGACCCGCGGCCCAACACGCACACCCCTTTCGCGGTCCTCCCCGTCGCCGCCGCGGCGGCAATCACGGGTAGCGAACGTCTGCGAGGAGTGGCCGCCGGCATGTTGACCCACTACGCCCGGGACCTGGCCGTCGGCGGCGGGCTACCGATGATGGGCGGCTCCCTGCGGACGCCCTATCCGCCCTATGCGGTCGCCTGTGCCGTGCTAGCCTTGACACCGGCCTATAGCCGCAGCCGTCCTTAGCAGAGCCGCGCCGGCACATACTCCTGGCGCCTCGGGACGGGGTCCGTGATGGCCACGCCGCCCGCAATTTGCGGGGCCGGCAACCTCCCCTTTTGGGGGAGGGTCTCTGTCTGCTATTCTGGTGGGTCGCGCTTTGCGCCCTGCCCGTCGCACCTCTCGTCCAGTATCCGAAGGAGTCCGCCGCTTTGGCACGCCTTGACGCTGCTCGCACACGTCGCTCGTTCTCACGCCTCGAGAACGCCCTCGAAGTCCCCAACCTCATTGATATCCAGCGGCGCTCGTTCGAGTGGCTGGTCGACACCGAAAAGGGTGGTCTGCGCGAGACCATCGACGACGTGTCGCCGATCGAGGACTACACCGGCAACCTGGCGGTGGTCTTCGAGGACATCCACTTCGACGAGCCCGTCGCGCCCATCTCCGAGTGCCGCGAGAAGGACCTCACCTACGCCCGCCCGCTGACCGTCAAGGTCGCGTTCCAGAACCGCGAGACGGGTGAGATCCGCGAGCAGTCGGTGTTCATGGGCGACTTCCCCTGGATGACCGACTGGGGCACGTTCATCATCAACGGGACCGAGCGCGTCGTCGTGACGCAGCTGGTCCGCAGCCCGGGCGCCTACGTGATGGAGCCCAAGGATCGCGAGAAGCAGGTCTTCATCGCGAACCTGATGCCCGCCCGCGGCTCCTGGCTCGAGCTCGAGATCGACAAGAAGGGCCGCGTCTACGTCCGCATCGACCGCAAGCGCAAGCTGCCGGTCTCCGTCCTCCTGCGCGCGATGGGCGACACGCTGCGTGAGGGCGGCTACGTGCCCGAGACCTGGACCGGCACCGACGAGGAGATCCTGAAGCTCTTCGACGAGTCCCTCTACATCCGGCTCACGCTCGAGGCGGACACCGAGGTGACGAAGTCGGAGGAGGGCTCGCTGATCGAGCTGTTCAAGAAGCAGCGTCCGGGCGAGCCGCCCTCGATCGACGCGGCGAAGAACCTGCTCAACCAGCTCTTCTTCGACCCCAAGCGCTACGACCTCACGCGCGTCGGGCGCTACAAGCTCAACTCGCGGCTGCACATCGACGAGCCGCTCGACACCCGCACGCTCACGCCGCGGGACATCATCGAGCTGATCAAGGAGCTGATCTCGCTCCCGCGCGAGCTCGGACTCCCCGAGTCCGGCACGTACGAGGCCGAGGGCGACCCGATCAAGGACTTCGCCGCCGAGGCGATCGTCATGGAGCGCGGCCCGATCGCGGACCGGCTCGACGAGTACGAGCACTTCGGCAACCGGCGCCTGCGCACGGTCGGCGAGCTGATCCAGGAGGCCTTCCG
>DATAPB010000285.1:0-5311 GCA_036265435.1 Solirubrobacterales bacterium
GCGAAGCGCCATTCACGCGCGACCTCCCGTCGTCCCAAGAAGTGTTTCACCCAGTGGTCACGTGGTACGCGGGAGTGAACGTGTGCTTCCACCTAAGGAGGAGCGATGAGCGCGAACCGCGAACACCGGGGGCGCGGTGCGACCCACCGCGCCAGGGACAGGACCGCCACGGAGATGCGGCTCGAGACCAGGCGGGCGGAGATGTACGCCGCCGAGGGCCACGCGGGCAGCATTCCCCGCGGCAACCAGCAACCCGAGCGGGAGATCCTCGGCTCCCACCGCATCGAGTGGGATCGAGTGCTCGGCCATTGATCCGCCACTGATCCCTAGGGCTGGAGGGCGGACCTGAGGCTCTCCATGGTGGCCGGCCCGATCCCATCCACTTCGTCGAGCTGGTTGATCGAGGAGAGGCCACCGTGCTGGTCACGGAACTCGATGATCTTCTGCGCCGTCACCGGCCCGATCCCCTCGACCTGATTCAGCTGCTCGACCGTGGCGCTGCCGAGGCTGATCGGGCCGGTCTGCCCGCCGGCGGCGGCGGCCGTCGCCGCTCCGGCGCCGGAACGCGGGACCACCACCTGCTGGCCGTCGCTGAGGCGGGCGGCGAGGTTGATCGCGTCCTCGTTTGCGTGATCGACGAAGCCACCGGCGCGCCGCACCGCGTCGGTCACCCGTGACCCAGCCGGTAGGCGGTAGACGCCGGGCTGCTCCACGGCACCGGCCACGTGCACGACCACGTCCTGCGTTCCGCCCGCCTCGTGGGCCGAGTCCGCTGCGAAGCTCAGCTCGGGGCCTCTGGTCGCCCCCGATCCGCTAGAGCGGATCCAGCGCGCTCCGAGCACGATCACGGCCACCGCGATCACCGCGTATACGAGCAGCTGCGAGCGGCTCAGGTCCGGCATGCCGCGAGCCTCGCCGCCGGCTCCGCGCGGAATCGTCGGGCTTAATGCCGGATCAGATACGAGGGCGCGCTAGATCAGCGGACCGCGAACCCGGACAGCCCCTCAGGCTTCTCCTCGACGACGTCGACCGACTCGACCTCTGCGCGGCTTGGGCCCCGCCGGCTGAATTCGACCAGTTCCTCGACCGCCGCCGGATCCCCTTCGAAGACGGCCTCGACGGCCCCGTCTGGCCGGTTCGTGACCCAACCCGAGACGCCCGCTGCCTCGGCCCTGCGACGCGTCGTGTCCCGGAAGAAGACTCCCTGAACCCGGCCCCGCACGACGACCCGCCTGCGGGTCAGGGATCACTCCTCGTCGTACTCGTATTCCGACGCGACGCCGACCCCTGAGCGCCCAAAGACCTCGGATGAGGTGACTGGCGGCGACTGGACGGAGACGCAGCAGAGATCGGCCGATTCAGTGTTGGCGATGGAGTGGTCCGTGGCGGGCGGAACGAGGACGAGGTCGCCCTGCCCGACCTCCTGCGTGTCGCCCGCCACCGTCAGAGTGCCGCGTCCGCTCACCACGATGTAGACCTGCTCCGCCTCCTCGTGGGAATGGAGCTCCTGGTCGACTCCCTCGGGCACCTCGAGCCAGGTCACGGACATGTTGCGCGAGCCGAGCTCTCCGGCATCCATGAGGATGCGATTGCGAACCCTGTGCCACTCCTCCGTGGGAGCCTCCGCGAGCCGCCTGACCAGCACGGGCCTTTTTCTAGCAGACCTAGCGAACGACTAGGTTGACGAGTCGGCCAGGGACGACGATCTCCTTGACGATCGCCTTGCCGTCCAGATGGCGCTGCACGTTGTCGCTCGACTTGGCCAGGTCGACGAGCTCGCCCTCCGCCGTGTCCGCTGCGACCTCGATCCGGTCCCGCAGCTTGCCGTTCACCTGAACCACAAGCATGTAGGTGTCGCGCTCGAGCAGGGCGGCGTCCGCCTCCGGCCAAGGCTGCTCCCAGACCCGCTCGCCCTCCAGCCACTCGTAGACCTCCGAGCAGAGATGGGGCGCGAACGGAAACAGCAGCGAAGACGCGGTGGCGGTGGCGAAGCGAACGGCCGCGGCGCCCCTCTCGTCCTCATAGAGGCCGTCCTTGAGCCGGTAGGTCTCGTTGACCAGCTCCATGACCGCGGAGATCGCCGTATTGAACTGGAAGCGGGTATCGATGTCGCGGGTGACCTTGTCGATCGCCCAGTTGGCCTTCGCGAGCAGCTCGCGGGCGGGGCCGGTTGTTTCGAGCTGGGTCGAACCGCCGGCCTCGGTTCTCTCGGTCACCTCGCGTCCGAGGCGCCAGAGTCTCGAGAGGAACCGGAAGATCCCCTCCGCGCCCTCGTCGGACCAGTCACCGCCCTTGATCGGCGGCGCGTGGAAGCAGATATAGGTGCGCAGCGCGTCCGCGCCGAAGCGGCCGACGTACTCCGCCGGGCTGACCGTGTTGCCACGGGACTTGGACATCTTCGCCCCGTCGCGCGTGATCATCCCCTGGGTGAACAGGTTGGCGAACGGCTCGCGCGCCTCGAGCAGGTCCATGTCGTTCAGCGCCTTGACGAAGAAGCGCGCGTACATCAGATGCAGGATCGCGTGCTCGACGCCGCCGATGTACTGGTCGACGGGCATCCAGTAGTCCGCGACCTCCCGGGCCCACGGCGCCTCGTCGTTGCGGTTGTCCAGGTAGCGGAGGAAGTACCAGGAGGAATCCACGAAGGTGTCCATCGTGTCCGTCTCGCGGCGGGCCTCTCCCCCGCACTTCGGGCACTCGGTCCGGACCCAGTCCTCGGCGGCCGCCAGGGGGCTCTTGCCCTTGGGGGCGAAGTCCTCGATCTCCGGGAGCAGCACCGGCAGCTGCTCCTCCGGGACCGGCACCATTCCGCACTCGTCGCAGTAGACGATCGGGATCGGCGCGCCCCAGTAGCGCTGGCGGGAGACCAGCCAATCGCGCAGGCGGAAGTTGACCGCGGGCTTCCCCCGGCCCTCGGACTCGAGCCAGGCGACGATCTCGCCGTAGGCCTCGCGGTTGTTCTTGTCGTCGAACGGGCCCGAGTTGACCATCGTGCCGTCGCCCGTGTACGGCAGGCCCTCGTCGTCCCGGGCCTCTTCCGGGTTCATCCCCTCGATCACGCGGCGAATCGGCAGGTCGAAGACCTTCGCGAAGTCGTAGTCCCGATCGTCATGGGCGGGGACCGCCATCAGGGCGCCGGTGCCGTACTCCATCAGGACGTAGTCCGCGACGAACATCGGGATCCGCTCGCCGTTGACCGGGTTCGTCACCTCGCGGCCGAGTGGAACGCCGGTCTTCTGGTGCTCCTCGCCCGCTCGCTCCTCGGCAGTCGCCCGGGCCGCCTCGTTGACGTACTCCCGGACCGCGTGCTCGTGCTCCGTTCCAGCCGCCAGCCGCTCGACCTCGGGGTGCTCCGGGGCGAGAACGAAGAACGTGGCGCCGAAGAGCGTGTCCGGGCGGGTTGTGAACACCGGAAAGTCGAGGTCCAGGTCCTCACAGCGGAAGACGACTTCAGCCCCCTCGGAGCGGCCGATCCAGTTGCGCTGCATGGTGATCACGTTCTCGGGCCACGACTCGAGCAGGTCGAAGTCGTCGAGGAGCCTCTGCGCGTACTGGGTGATCCGGAAGAACCACTGCTCGAGCTGGCGCAGTTCGACGAGGGTGCCGCAGCGCTCGCAGTGACCGTCGATCACCTGCTCGTTGGCGAGAACGGTCTGGTCCTTCGGGCACCAGTGAACCGGCGCCTCGTGCCGGTGCGCGAGGCCGCGCTCGAACAACTTCAGGAAGATCCATTGCGTCCAGCGGTAGTAGCTGGGCTCGTGGGTGCCGAATTCGCGCGACCAGTCGATCGAGATGCCCCAGCGCATGAATTGCTCGCGGAAGGAGGCGATCGACTCCTCCGTCGCTATACGTGGATGCACGCCGGTCTGAATCGCGTTGTTCTCGGCAGGCAGGCCGAACGCGTCGTAGCCCATGGGGTGCACGACGCTGAAGCCGCGGCGGCGACGGAAGTGGGCGATGGCGTCCCCGACCGAGTAGGTCTTCAGGTGGCCGACGTGCGGCTCGCCCGATGGGTAGGGCAGCATCTCGAGCACGTAGCTCTTCGGCTTCGAGGCGTCGAACTCCGGAGACCCCGGGTTGGCGACCGTCCAGGTGTTCTCCGCCTCCCAGACGAGCTGCCACTTGCGCTCGATCGCGCCAGGGTCGTATCGATCGGGTTTCTCATCGCTCTCGGCCATCGCGGGCCAGTTTACGAGCGGCGTATATTCAGAGACGAGGAGAGGACGAAGGAGGAAGAGGGATGTCGAGGTTGATCAGGCTGGATCGGACCGGACACACCGAGCTGGCGGCCTGGACCGCCGATGACGCTGGGTCACAGGGCGCGGCGATCGAGGCCTTCAGGCACGAGCTGGATGAGGGCATGCTGGCCAGCGCGACCATGCCCGACGGGTCGGCAGAGGTCGTACGGGAGCTGCCGCTGGACGCTGACCTCGTAGTCATGCGCCGCCCGATCGCGGGAGGCTGAGTTTGGAGGCGAGCGTCGCGTCACGCGGCGTACTCGCTGAAGCCGCAGCGAGGCCGTGGCGGAGGCGGGCGAGCGATCGGAGCCTCACTCGGGAGGGGCGGATCTGGACGCTGTGGAGCGTCGGGATTGTGATCACCTTCGGCCTACCGGCCGCCCTCCTGATCTGGATCGAGCCGCTGGCCGCGCCGGTGTCCGCGATCTTTCTGGGTCACGGTCTCGCGGTGCTGCACCTGCAGGCGCGCCGCGGAGCGCGGGGCGTGAAGCCGATCGGCGATGCCACGGATGGCCCTGAGCGCACAGCGCTAGGGCTGCTCGGCGACCTGATGGGCCATGAGGGCCGTGACCTGCTCGCCGAGACGGGTCTGGCGCTACAGCGCGGACGGCTGGGCGACTGGCTGGTCGGTCAGGAGGGCGCGATCCTGGTCCGGCCCGGTGGACATCGGGTCCACTGCTTCTGCGTGCGCGTCGGCGAGGGAGCGGACCTGCCGCCCGGCGACCGGGTGGCTCACCTGCTCCTGGCGCTGCGGGAGGACGAGCAGGGGTTCGCGACGGTCGCCAACCGGAACTTCACGGGCGCCACCTGGCGGGTGCGCCGGCAGCTGCCGGAGCGGGCACGGCCCGCGCTGGGTCGCGCCCGCTCGATCGCGGCTTAGTCTTCCTCCGCCTGGATCTCCTTGATCCGGGTTTCGAGCTGCCCCATCACGCCCGGGTCGCGGAGAGTGGTGACGTCACCGAGCTCGCGGCCCTCCGCGATGTCGCGGAGCAGGCGGCGCATGATCTTGCCGGACCGCGTTTTCGGCAGGTCACCGGCCCAGATGATCCGCTTCGGCCGGGCGATCTTGGAGA
>DATAPB010000286.1:0-7388 GCA_036265435.1 Solirubrobacterales bacterium
CCGGCCATCCCCGCCGGAAGAAGCGATGGGTCATTCGAGGTCCCTCACTGGAGTAACCCGAAATTAGGCTGGAAAGAGCGATTTCGGATCGCTGTTGGCCACCGATTCGGCTAGGTGGAGAACACCGATGCCGAGTGTCGACACGCGTGAGGGATGGGACTGGGTCGTCAACGCGGGACTGGCGCACCCGACCACTACCTCGCGCCGGCGACAAGGAAGCAGCGCTTTGCATGGAAAAGGAGCGGTTCGGGCCGGGCCGCCCCCGAGGTCGCCCGCAACTCAGTAGCTCCCACCGAGGTGGGCCAGTTGGCGAACACCGATCCGGAGCGGAATTCGGCGGGTAGCGTGATTACAGGCCATGGAGGGTGCTGTGAAACTCTCGATCCGCTACCTGCCAGTAAGACTCGCGTGGCTTGCGGTGCTGCTAGCTGGAGGCGCGATGCTCCTGTCGGCATCGGGCGCCCAGGCGGCCTCGAAGCGCGGGGCAGTGCTGGTCAAAGACATCAGGCCCGGTCATCCCGGCTCAATTTCGGGCCCCAACGGAGGCGGAGACGTCACGCCTCAGCTCGCCAACGACTCCGGCGTCCTCTACCTAGCCGCTGACGACGGCAGGCATGGCCGCGAGCTCTGGCGCACCGACGGCAACCGCAAGAGGACGCGGATGGTCAGGGACATCAACCCGGGCCCCGCCGACAGCCTTTTCGGCATGATCCGGTCATCGTCGGGCACACCTTTTTACTTCTTCCCCGACGATGGCGTCCACGGGGCGGAGCTCTGGCGCACCGACGGGACGGCGGCCGGCACGAGCTTGGTCAAGGACCTCTTTCCCGGACCCTCCAGCAGCCTCTCAACCGGTGGGGTCGGCCTCGATCTCATCAACCTCGGTGGCACCCTCTACTTCTCTTACGTGGGCTTCCCGAACCCTCAAAACCAGGGGCTCTACCGAAGCGACGGCACCGACGCGGGGACGATTTTGGTCAGAAAGATCGTCGGCGTGCGGGCACTCACCAGCTTCAATGGCACCCTCTACTTCGGAGGGGCCGGCGACGATCCCACCTTCAAGAGCGGGCTGTGGCGGAGCGACGGTACGACGGCGGCAACCACCAACGTCAAGGAGGGCATCGTCCCTTCAGAAATCGTCAATGCCAACGGCACGATGTACATGGACGATGGCTACCGGGATCTGTGGCGGAGCAACGGCAGCGAGGCCGGTACGGCCGCGGTCAAGAACATCGCTCCCTCGGGCGCCATTCAGGACCTCACGGCCGTCGACGGCGCGGTGTACTTCCTGGCGTCGTCGGGTTGCTGCAACAAACCCGACGAGCTATGGCGAAGCGACGGGACCGAGGCGGGGACCACCATCGTCCAACACCTCGACGTCGAGCCTGGGTACGGCTTCGATCTCACCGCCTTCAAGGGCAAGCTCTACGTCACTGCCGGGGGCTGGCTGTGGCGAAGCAACGGCACCCCGCAAGGAACGACCATCATCAAGGGCAACTGCACTCCGAAAGCGGGAGCTCGTACGAGATGCTTCAGCGGCCTGACGGCGACCTTGGACACGCTGTATCTCGTGGGTAGTGACCAGAAGTTTGGCGCGGAGGTCTGGCGGAGCGACGGCACCCGCAAAGGGACGAAAATCGTCACCGACATCCGGCGCGGCAGAGACCCCAGCCTCCCGATGTACCTCACCGCGATCAATCACACCCTCTTCTTCACCGCCAAGGACGGCAAACACGGCAGGGAGCTGTGGAAGGTCAAACCAAAGCCGTGCAAGCAGGCCAAGGGAAAGTGCATGAAGGGGTAGGGCTCCTCGGGCAGTCACCGCCAGAGCAGGCCGGAGGCGTCGCAACAAGGTGCCGCTTTGGACGAGAAGCATCAATCCGTCCCACGGGGAAGGGAGAAACCATTCCCGCACCCAGGCCCGGTAACGAGGGGCGGAGCTACCCGGCCGATCCGCCGCGGGTCGAAGGCGGCCATCCGAGCTCTCACCCGCTGCCCCCTCGTGTTGCCCGATGCGTTTGCCCACCAGGCGATGCCGCACCCGAGAGGGCGCCGCTTTCGCATTCCTATGCGATGGCGAGGGCCAGAATCGAACTGGCGACACCACGATTTTCAGTCGTGGATCGTGGTGCAACTGCCGGGCACGGCCGGAGGCGACTGGCGAAGATCTCCCTGCAAAATCGTGTCTATCCAATCCATCGCGCCCCGCGGTCCGTTTCGCGTGATGCCGCGCGTGTGCGGGCTCGTGGACGCCAGGTGGACGTCAGGAGGGCTCGCCCGCCAGGGTCTCAGCGTGGATGGCCACGAGCGGGTGTTCGGGATGTGCCTGCCACCAAAAAAGTGAAAGCTCGCGCACCGGGGAGCGACTTCGCTCCATCCCTAGGAGACGAATGCTTTCCGCACGGTGGTGGCCGACCACTTGGCGCTCCCATGCGCCCTCCGCACGCCCTTGTGGTTCAGGGTCTCGGCGATCTCCTCGAGTGACATCTCTTTCTCGAGCATCCTTCTTATCCTCATGCGCCAGCCGTAGTCCTCTCGGTTGCAGAGCACATGCGAGAGCCGGACGTTCCAGGGGTCGAGGCGCCCACCGTCGGCCTTGAGCAGGGGGTAGTGGTCCGCCGACGGTTCCCACGGCCCGGGAGGGTGGGTTTTCGGGTCGAAGTGAGTCCTCCCTTTGTGGCAATAGCACTTCGGCATCTCGCAGCGGAGTTCGATGATCTGGCCACGTTGCGCCATCTGGACGAGGACACCTCGTGTTCCGAGCGCTCGTAGCTCGCGTGCGGCCGTGTCTCCCATGCTTGCTTCAGGGCTTGCCTTCTTTGGAGTCATGCTTGTTCTCCTTGCGCCTAGGTGGAGGGACTCATCTCAGCTCGAACGCGGAGGAATCGTAAAGACGCGTGAGGGCGGACTTGAGGTCGTCCCATCCGCGGTGGAATTTCGGGCAGTCCTCCGCTGACTGATAGAGCAGCGGTGGGGAAGTCTCACTACCCCTTCGCCGCTCGGGGTCTGTTGGTTCGTAACGCGGAGTCCGGCAAACTCGTTCGCCAATGGACTCACAGAGCAATTCGTTCGCCACATGGGCGAAGCGATGGATGGATCTCGCCCGCTACACGGGGTCGCAACTGCCGGATCCCAGTTGGCGCACCGAGCAGGTCGTCGCCTTGTGGCATGAGGGCGTGCCGGGCAACTGGCGACGCCGCGACGACGAGCAATTGCTCAATCCCAGCCGACGCTACCGACGGACTCACAAGCACGAGAGACCGCACCCGGAACACGCCATCGAACTCGAAATGCTCGGCCGAGACGCCGCGCTCAAGCCGATGCATTGCCTCGGCGCGCCCGTGATCGACAGCCCAGCCCGGAGCTGGCCGAGCAGATGGGGCACTCGCCGCAGATGACTCTCGCCACCTATGCGCATGTGATTCGCGAACTCAAGGGCCTTCCGCGGGTCTCCGCGGAGGAGCAGATCGAGCAGGCGCGGCAAGCTCGTGGACGCCACGTGGACGTTTCGGCCCGCACCTAGCTGTCGTGGGACGGGGCGAAAGGCCCGCATTTGCAGGAATGGCGAGGGCCAGAATCGAACTGGCGACACCACGATTTTCAGTCGTGTGCTCTACCAACTGAGCTACCTCGCCTGGAAGGAGCACAGGCTAGCGTCCGTCCTGTGATCAGGAGCATCGCCGCGCTCGCCGTCGCGGTCCTCGTCGCAGCCTCCGTCTCCGGCGCCCGGGAAGCGCCGCCGGAGCCGATCAAGACCGGCATGCCGGCGCCCCATTTCGGCACGGTCGGCGCCGGCGCGTTCTCACCGGCGGGGGTCCGGAAGCGCCTAGTCCCGCTCGGCCCGACGGCTCCCTACTGGGCGCGGCGGCTCTACTCGCGGTCGGTTCGGATCCTGGTCGCCCTCACGGACCCGCGCAACGGGGCGATGATCGCCGGCGAGAGGGACGGCTGGGACTACGTCTGGCCGCGCGACGCCGCGGCGGGTGCGATCGCCCTCCAGACGGCCGGGCTGCGGCCGGAGGCGCAGTCGGTGGTGAGCTTTCTCTCCGGTCTCGACGCCGAGGGCGCGGCGCGTTTCCACCCTGACGGCTCCTCGGTACCCGGTCGCCCCGCCGCCGGGGACGCGGGGGGATGGATCGGTGCAGCCGAGCGGGCGGTCGACCGGCGAGCACGGATCGCCTACGACTGGCGTGACCGCCAGGACTATGGCGAGAACATCACCGGCGACCTCCTCGGCAACGCGATCGCTTCGGGCGTCCCGGCCGCCGAGATCAGGCAGCGCTTTCTCACGACTCGAGGCCTCGTCAGGGAAGAGGGAGGTGGAGAGCTCGACTCCTCGACGGCCTGGGCCGTCACGCTCTTTCCCCGGCCCGCTTTGCGGCCGGATGCGCGTCGCACCCTTCTGGCCCTCACACGCGAGTCGACGCCTTACGGCATCCCGCCGATGGAGGGCTGGACGCCGGACCAGGTCTGGACCGCCCCGACCGCCTGGTCGGCATGGGCGCTCGTCGAGCTCGGGCAGAGGCGGGCTGCCGACCGCCTGCTCGCAGAGCTGCACCGCGCGGAGAAACCTCAGGGGACCCTGCCCGAGCGGGTTGATGCGGCGACGGGCGCCCCGACATCGACAACGCCGCTCGCGTGGTCGCACGCTTTCGCGATCCTGGCTCTCCGAGCTCGCTACGGCTGAGCGGTCGCGGCCGTGAGGGCTGCCGTGACGGCCTCCTCCGGGGACTCCGCCTCGACGATCCCGAGGTCCGTGCCCGAGCGGTTCCGAAGCGCCCAACTCTGGATCGCCACCACCGGGCGGCCGAGCTTGCGGGCGTAGGCGATCTCGGAGAGCGTCCCCCATTCGCCGCCGACCGCGACCACCGCCGCTCCGGAGGCGACCACCGCCAGGTTCCGTGCCTGGCCGATCCCGGTCGCGATCGGATGGGTCACATGGGGATTCGCGTCGTCCGTCGACAGGGTGGGGAGGATCCCCACGACCGTCCCGCCCGCCTCGGCCGCGCCCTTCGACGCGGCCTCCATCACGCCGCTGCGCCCGCCACAGACCAGTACGGCCCCCGCCTGGGCGATCCGCCGGCCGATCTCCTCGGCGTCGCGGAGGACCACCTCGTCGGCCTCGGCAGCGCCGATCACGGAGATCTGTACCGCTCGGGCCATGACCCGAGTCTGCCACGCGATACTGCGGGCGGTGTCGGAGAAGAACGTCGCGCTCGTGCGGCGCAACTACGAGGTGATCAACTCGATCGACCGCTCGGGCGAGGAGTTCGTCGATCCCGAGGAGGCGGCGCCTGACCTGTGGGCCGGCCTGGCACCGGACTTCGAGATCAGCGGTCGCTCCGACGTGCCGGACGCGAGGACCTACCGCGGCCGAGAGGAATCGAAGGAGTTCTGGCGGATGCTGCAGGAGATATTCACTGAGCTGCGCTGGGAGCCGATCGAGCTCACCGATCTCGGGGACGTGGTGGTCGCCGAGACGAGGCTCGTGGCCCGCGGGCGCGGCAGCGACCTCCGGGTCGAGTCGCATGAGACGGACGTCTTTTGGTTCCGGGACGGTCAGCTCGTGCGGGTGGAGGGTTTCCCCACCAGGGCCGAGGCGCTCGAGGCGATTGGCGCCTCAGCCGGCTGACCGCTGCCGCTTCCCTACCCGGGCTCGCTCCCGGAGCATCATCCCCATAAGCTCGAGGGCCCCTCGCTTGTGCAGGTGCTCGTTGAGGTTGCCGCACTTCGGGCTCTGCACGCAGGACGGACAGCCGTCGTCGCAGGGACACTCGCGGATCAGGCGGTCCGCATCCCCGACCAGCCGCTCGAACTCCTCGTAGCCGCGGCGCGTGATCCCGATCCCGCCGGGGTGCCCGTCATAGATGAAGATCGTCGGCTGCCCCGTCTGGAAGTGGATGTTGGTGGAGAGCCCTCCGATGTCCCAGCGGTCGCACATCGCGATCAGCGGCAGTACGGCGATCTGGCCGTGCTCTGAGGCGTGGAGCGCGCCGAGCAGGACCTCGCTCGGCAGCGCCGCCGCCATCCGGTCGCCGATCACGTACCAGAGCGCCTGCGTGACGAAGTCCTGCTGGGGCAGGTCGAGGGCGATGATGTCGATTACCTTGTTGTCGCCGAGCCGCTTGCGCTGGTAGGCGATCACCTGCTCGGAGACCGAGACCGTGCCGAAGTTGAGCTCGACGCCGAGGGCCGATCGCTGGGTCTCGATGCCCTCGATGTAGACCTCGGTCTCCTTCTTCACCTGTGTGTAGTAGTCCCCCTCGAACGGCTTGACGATCGCGCGGCGGGAGCCGATGTCGAGCTCGGTCACCTGGTAGGAGCGCCCCAGGTGCAGGTAGATCGCGCCGGGGTGGACGGTGGAGAAGGCGCGCTCGGCCTCGACGTTGCCGAGCATCTCGCCCGAGGTCGCGTCGACGACCGCGACGCTGTCCGCGGACGAGGACCGCAGCGCGATCCGACCGGCCACGAAGTCGCCGGACCGGGTCAGGTAGCGCTCTCCGCGCCCGCGGCGCAGCTCGCCGGAGGTCACCATCCGCTCCGCCCGCTCCCGCCAGCCCTCGCCGAGGATCTCGTCGTCCTCGGGGCCGAGCGGCGCCTCGTAGGCGGCGGCGAGCAGGTGCTGCATCTGGATCTGCTGTGACCGGTGGTCGAGGATCGCCGCCTCGACCGGCCGCTCGAGGAACTCGTCGGGATGGCGGCAGAAGAACTGGTCCAGCGCGTCCTCCCCCGCGACGTAGACGGCGAGCCCGCGGCGGCGGCGACCAGCGCGCCCCCACATCTGCCGCAGGCTGGCGACGGTCCCGGGGAAGTTGACGCAGATCGCCGCGTCGAGTTCGCCGACGTCGATGCCGAGCTCGAGCGCGTCGGTGGCCGCGACCGCCAGGAGGTCTCCGGAGGCGAGCTGGGACTCGATCTCGCGGCGCTGCTGCGGCGTGTAGCCGGCGCGGTACGGCGCGATCCGGTCGGCCATCCCGCCCTGCCCGCGGCGAACGAGCTCGTCCGAGGCGAAGCGGTTGATCAGCTCGATGCCGCGTCGGCTGCGCATGAAGCAGATCGTCCGCACGCCCCGCGACACGAGCTCGACCAGCAGGTCGGCCGCCTCCGAGACCGGTGAGCGGCGGGTCATCGTCCGCTGCTCGATCACGGGCGGATTCCACATCGCGATCTCGCGACCGGCCCGCGGCGCGCCGTCGTCGTCGAGCAGCTCGAAGTCCAGGCCGGTGAGTCGCTCGGCGAGCTCCTTTGGGTTGGCGATGGTCGCCGAGGCGAGGATGAAGCGGGGCTCCGCGCCGTACAGCCGGGCGACCCGCCGCAGCCGGCGCAGCACGTTCGCCACGTGCGAGCCGAACACGCCGCGGTAGGTGTGGGCCTCGTCGACGACGACC
>DATAPB010000287.1:0-13283 GCA_036265435.1 Solirubrobacterales bacterium
CAAGAAGCGGATCGGGGAGAACGCGGAGCTCGTCATCTTCGACCGCTGCGGGCACGTCCCGCAGATGGAGCGGCCGGTGCGCTTCAACCGGGTGCTCGAGAGCTTTCTGGCGCGCCGGGGAGAGCTCGACTAGCGCGTTCGAGACGCGGATCGGCGGAGCCGCCTACTGCAACGGCCCGGCTGCATCGAGGGCGTCCTGCTGCTTCTGAGACACGCAAGCGCGCTCAAGCTGACCATCTCGGACCGTGAAACTCCAGGCAACCCGGGCTTGGACCTCGATTCCATCCCGGCCTTTGAAATGGGCCGTCCACGGCACGACGACATCAGGACCAACCTCGATGAACTCATGCGGCTCGATCTGTGCGGACTCCCAGCTCCCGGCGAATCCGTCCACGACTTCCCGAACCCGATCGACCCCCTGATAGACGCCACGATTCGGACCGAAGGCGCAATCTCCACGTTCGCCTGCGCCATCGCCCCTACGAGGTGACCGCGCCCTCGGAGGCCGAGGACACCACCGCCGCGTACTTCGCCATGACCCCTCGCCTGTAGCGAGGCTCCGGCGGCTGATAGGCCGCGACCCGCTTGGCGATCTCCTCGTCGGGGAGATCGACGTCGAGGCGGCGTGCGTCGATGTCGATCGTGATCTGGTCGCCGTCCCGGACGGCCGCGATCGGGCCCCCGCGGTTCGCCTCGGGAGCGACGTGGCCGGCCATGAGCCCGTGGGTCGCGCCGGAGAAGCGGCCGTCGGTGAGCAGCGCGACCTGGTCGCCGATCCCCTCACCGACCAGCGCGGCCGTCACCTGGAGCATCTCCCGCATCCCGGGGCCGCCCGAGGGGCCCTCGTTGCGGATCACGACGACGTCGCCGGGCTTGATCCCCTGCTTCTCGACCACCGCGAAGCACTCCTCCTCGGAGCCGAAGACCCGCGCGGGGCCGGTGTGCTTGCGGCGCTCCTCACCGGCGACCTTGACCACGCAGCCCTCCGGCGCGAGGTTGCCACGCAGGATCACCAGCCCGCCGGTTGGCTTCAGCGGATCCGAGAGCGGGCGGACGACCTCCTGGCCGGGGGTCTCCTGCGCCGAGTCCGCCTCGTCGCCGATCGTCCCGCCGTTCACGGTGATCGCGTCGCGGTGGAGCACGCCGGCCTCGTCCAGCCGCTTTGCGAGCACCGGGACACCTCCGGCCTCGTAGAGATCCTTGGCGACGAAGCGCCCTCCCGGCTTCAGGTCGCCGAGCAGCGGCGTGCGTTCGGAGATCCGATCGAAGTCGTCGATGGTGAGCTCGATCCCCGCCTCGTTCGCGACGGCCAGCAGGTGGAGCACTCCGTTGGTCGAGCCACCGGACATGCAGACGGTGGCGATCGCGTTCTCGAGGGAGTCCTTGGTGATGATCTGGCTCGGTCGCAGGTCGTCGGCCAGCAGCTTCATGACCAGCTCCCCCGACTCGCGTGCCACGTTCTCGCGGGCGTCCGCGACAGCGGGCACCATGCTGGAGGCAATCGGGCTGATGCCCATCACCTCAAACGCGGAGGCCATCGTGTTCGCGGTGAACTGCGCGCCGCAGGCGCCGGCCCCGGGGCTCGCGCAGCCCTCGAGCTCGTAGAGGTCGTCGTCCGACATCTCGCCGGTGGCGTGCTTGCCGATGGCCTCGAAGACGTCCTGGATCGTCACGTCCTCGCCGTGCCACCGGCCGGGCAGGATCGACCCCCCGTAGAGCATCAGCGAGGGAATGTCGAGGCGGGCGAGCGCCATCACGCAACCCGGGATCGTCTTGTCGCAGCCGGAGAGGGCGATCACCGCGTCGAACTGGTAGCCCCGGGCGGTCAGCTCGATGGAGTCGGCGATCACCTCGCGGCTGACCAGCGAGGTCTTCATCCCCTGCGTGCCCATCGTGATCCCGTCGGAGATCGCGATCGTGTTGAACTCGAGCGGCGTCCCACCCGCGGCGCGGACGCCCTCCTTGACGTGCTCGGCCAGGCCGCGCAGGTGGAAGTTGCAGGGCATCGCCTCGATCCAGGTGTTGGCAATGCCGATGGTCGGGCGGCTGAGGTCGTCGTCGTCGAAGCCGATGCCCTTCATGTACGCGCGGGCGAAGGCGCGCTCCGGGCCGTCGAACACCTGGCTCGAACGGGGTCGCGGTGCGCCGTTGGTCTTGGCGGTCTGCGTTTCTGGCGTACTCATGCCGCCGCCTTGCAGACCAGTAGAGCCGCCAGGTCGCGGCGGACCATCGCCGGATCGAGCTGACGGCCCAGCGGGTGGACGTTGGCCGTGCCCAGCGTGTGCCGCTCGTCCATCCGAAGCGCAAGCCACTTGGCCAGGACGTCGTCTGCGTCCGGCAGCCTCTCCCCCGCCTCCGGATCCGAGCCATCGAGGAAGCGCACGCAGTACTCGGAGAGCAGCTCGCCGCTGCGCGTGTCGTAGCCGACAATCGGGCGGTGCGGGTAGATCAGGTAGCCGTACTCCCCGCCCTCGTCCTCGAACGAGAGGAAGCCGAGCCGCTCATACATCTCGAGCGCCTCGTCTCCCGCGGTCGAGCGGAGCAGCTCTCGCGCCCGCTCCTCGGCTCGGCGCTCTCGCGCCGGGTCTCTGACGAATTGCTGGGCCATCAGATCCCGGTCGCCGTCACGCCGGACGCGCCGCCGGCAGCCTGCGGGAAGAAGATGACTTGCTCGGCACCTCGAGGAATCTCGGAGAAGTCGCGGACCATCATCGCCTCGCGCTGACCGGCCGGTCCCTCGTGCGGCACGGCGGCCCACATGCCGAGGTCGAGCTGACGGCGGAACTCCTCGACCAGTCGCTCCTCGTCCTCGGCCACGTCCGGGTCGCCCTCCGCGAGCAACACGTCGCCCTTCCCTGGAGTCATGCGAAGCAGCTTCATGTGTCGATTATGCCTGCCGACCTGCCCGGGGAGCCGGCTTGACCGCCCCCAGGACGTCCACGGGCCCGGCGCCCGACCCGAGATCGTGCAGTCCGTTGGCCACGGCCTCCGAGGCGATCTCGCGCGCCGCGCGGGCCGCGTCCAGGGGGGTGTCGCCCAACGCGAGGCGCGCCGCCAGGGCGGAGGAATGGGTGCATCCCGAGCCATGCGAGGCACCGTCGCCGTGCCGCGGCCCCTGGATCAGCTCCAGCCGATCCCCATCGAAGAAGCGGTCGGCACCATCGTCGGTGTGGCCACCCGTGACGACGGCAACATCCGGGCCGAGGGAGCGAACCGCGCGAGCGAGCTCTTCGGGAGCGGCCTCCGCGAGCCCAGTCAGCTCGCGCGCCTCAGCGAGGTTGGGGGTGGCCACCGCGGCGCTCGGCAGGACTCTCTCGATGAGCGCCCGCTTCGCCTCGGGCTTCAGCAGTACGGCGCCGCTCTCGGCGACCATCACTGGGTCGACGACGACCGGCACTTCTCCGACCATCTCGAGGGCCTCGGCGACGGCATCGATCGTGGGCTCGTCGAAAAGCATCCCGACCTTGATGGCGTCGACGCCCATGTCCTCAACTACGACGCGGACCTGATCCAGGATGAATTGCCGCGGCAGCGTCTGGACGGAGACCACCTCGTGGGTGTTCTGCGCGGTGAGCGCGACGATCGCGGAGGTGCCGTGCACGCCCACGCGGGCGAACGCCTTCAGGTCCGCCTGAATCCCGGCGCCGCCGCCGGAGTCCGAGGTCGCGATCGTCATCGCGACCGGAGTCGTCCGCTCACTGTTCACAGCGGAAAGGCTAGATGGGGCCGTATCCGTAACCATCCGCGATACGCGCGACCACGTAAGGCCTAACGATCACTCCGTCCCCCAAAACGACGACGACCGGCCGTGGGCCGAATGGTTCGAAGGTCGGCGCCGGCGTCACGCCGTTCCAGACTGACGCCGAGGCGACGGTCCGGCTTGCGGTGACCGCCGAGAAGCTCGGCTTCGCGCGCTTCGGCACCGCGGAGGGCTGGACCCAGGACGCGGTCGTGCTGCTCACGCAGATCGCGGAGGCCACCTCGCGAATCGGGCTCGCCTCCGCGGTGCTCTCGGTCTGGACCCGGACACCAGCGGCGATAGCGATGGCCGCCACGAGCCTGCAGCGGGCCTCCGGCGGCCGCTTTGCCCTCGGGCTCGGCGCCAGCAGCCCTCCGCTCGTCGAGGGCCTGCACGGCCTCACCTGGCAGCAACCGCTCGAGCGGATGCGCACCACGCTCATCTCGGTCCGGTCGCTGCTCGCGGGAGATCGCCTGCCGCTCGAGCGGGAGGGCGTCAGGCCGCTGCGGCTGGCGACAGCGCCCGACGGGCCCGTCCCGATCCTGCTCGCGGCGCTTGCCCCCGCCTCGGTGCGCCTCGCCGGGGAGCTGGCTGATGAGTGGCTGCCATTCCTCTGGGCCCGCTCGCGGCTCGCGGACGGGCGCGCTCTGCTCGCCGAGGGGGAGGCGCGTGCCGAGAGCCGGTCCGGGGCGAGGATCACGGCCAGTGTCCCGCTCGCGGTCGGCGAGGATGAGGAGGCGGCCAGGCAGACAGCCGCCGGTTGGCTACTCGCCTATCTGACGCGCATGGGACCTCTGTACCCGAGGACGCTCCGCGAACAATTCGGATTCGGCGACGAGGTCGAGGCGCTGCTCGCCGCCAATGAAGGCGGCGGGGCGCCGCGGCTCCCTGCCGCCGCGGAACGACTGGCACGAGAGGTGACGGTGATGGGCACCTACGACGAGGCGCCGGACGCCGTCCGCGCCTGGCTCGAGTCGGGAGCCGATGAGGTCGACCTTGTGCTGCCCCTCGGCCTCCCTGAGGAACAACTCGCGGAAATGCTCCAAGCGGCCGCGCCGGCGGCGGTCAACCCGGATCGGGCACCGCCAGCGGCGTTCGCTCGTAACGCCCGGACGAGTCCGAGCGGACGTACCCGCTCAGCTCCAGCCTGACCAGGGCACCCGCCAGGACCCCCGGCTCGATCCGGGCCGCGCGGGCGATCGCGTCGGCGCTGCTCGCCCCGCGCTCGATCGAGTCGAGGATCGACGTCAACTCCGGCTCGATGGCCGGACCGGCTGGGACGCGGGGCAGGCCGTCCGCGCCGGGACCGAGCAGCTGGTCGAGCACGTCCTGGCCGCCCCGGATCAGCTGGGCTCCGTCGCGAAGCAGACCGTTCGTTCCCGCCGCCGGGGCGGCGCCGACGCGGCCCGGCACGCCCCCCACCTCCCTGTTCAGGTCCGCCGCCATCTCGGCGGTGATCAGCGAACCCGAGCGCTCGCGGGCCTCGACCACGATGGTCATCGCGCCGAGCGCCGCCATGATGCGGTTGCGGGCCGGGAAGGTCCAGCGCCGGGGCTGGGTCCCGGGAGGCAGCTCGCCGATCACCAGAGCACGATCCACGATCTCCCCGTAGAGCCGTCTCGAGCGCGGCGGGTAGGCGATGTCGACGCCGTTCCCCAACACCGCCACGGTGCGGCCTCCGGCCTCCAGGGCACCTTCGTGCGCGGCGGAGTCGATGCCCATCGCCATCCCACTCACCACCGCCACTCCCGCCGAGGCCACCTCCCGGCCCAGTGTCCTCGCCACCTCGAGCCCGTACCGGCTCGGCCGCCGTGAGCCGACGATCGTCACCGCGTCGTCGAGGTGAAGATCCGCCAGCAGCCCGGGATCGCCGCGGCCGAAGAGGGCGGCCGGCGCGTCGCCGAGACCGCCGAGGGCATCCGGGTAGACGTCGTCATGGCGGCAGGTCGCCCAGGCCCCCGACTCCGTCACGGCGGCATGCATCGCCCCTGCCTCGAGCGACTCGGCTCGCGCGACGAACGCCGCGGCACCCGAGCCTGCCATGGCGCGCGCGAGCTCCTCATCGGGCAGGGCGAGGATCTCCCGTGCCCGGTTTCCCGCGCTGTTGTCGATCGCCCTGTCGATGTGGCCGGCGAGGGCACCTACGAGCCACGATCGGCGCATGCACACCGCGCACGCCCGCGGCTCGACCCGGCTCACCGCTCGGGCCGCCTGCGCCGGTCGATCGCCTCGCTGACGTGGCTCTGCCTGATCCTCTCCTCGTCCGCGAGATCGGCGATCGTCCGCGCCAGCCGCACGCAGCGGTCCCAACCGCGGGCGCTGAGACCGAGCCGGCGATGAGCGCTCTCCAGCAGGCCGCGGGAGGGCGCATCGAGCTCGCAGTCACGGCGCAGCTCCGACGGCGTCATGTCGCAGTTCGTGCGCCCCGCACCGAGGCGACTCTCCTGCGCCTGCCTCGCCCTGGTGACTCGGTCGCGCACTGCGGCTGATGCCTCCGAGTCCTCCTCGATCAGCTCCTCGGCCGGCGGGGGGTCCACGCTGAGCGTGATGTCGATCCGGTCCGCGAGGGCGCCGCTCAGCTTGGCCAGGTAGCGCGAGACGGCACCCGGATGGCATTCGCACTCGCCGGAATCCGCTCCGTTCCCGCAGGGACACGGGTTGGATGCAGCGACCAGCATGAAGCGGCAGGGCAGCGAGACAGTGCCGGTGGTCCGGGTCACCGTCACCGCACCGTTCTCCAGGGGGACCCGGAGCGCCTCGAGCGCGTCGCGCCGGAACTCGCCGAGCTCGTCCAGGAAGAGGACGCCGCGGTGCGCCCGCGTCACCTCTCCCGGACGCGGCGGGGCCCCGCCGCCAATGAGCGCCCGGCCCGACACGGTGTGGTGCGGAGCCCTGAAAGGCCGGCGGACGCGCGGGGCGCCGTTCTCGCCGCAGATCCCCGCGATGCGGGTGACCTCGATCGCCTCGTTCGGGCTGAGTGGCGGAAGCAGCGAGGGGAGGCGCTGAAGCGCAAGGGTCTTGCCTCCGCCGGGTGGCCCGATCAGCAGCAGGCTGTGTGCACCGGCTGCGGCGATCTCGAGGCAGCGGCGGAGGACCGGATGCCCGCGCAGGTCCGCGAGGTCGGGAAGCTCCTCCCCCGGCTCCGGGCTGAGGTCCGTTCTGGAAACCGGCTCGATCGCTTCCTCGGCCAGGTCGCGGAGCTGGGTGACGTGCTCGACCGGCATCACCTCGAGTCCGTCAATCAGCGCCGCCTGGCTCGCATCGCCCGGGGAGACCGCGACTCCCCGCAGCCCCAGGCCCTTTGCGCCCTCCGCCATCGCCAGCGCTCCCGCCGCCGGCCTGATCGCGCCGTCGAGGGCAAGCTCGCCCGCCATCGCGTAGTTGTCGACCACGGCGCGCGGGAGCTGCCCGGTCGCGGCCAGGATCGCCGCGGCGATCGTCAGATCGAATCCCGGGCCGGCCTTGCGGACGTCGGCCGGAGCGAGGTTCACCGTGATCCGGTGGTCCGGGTACCTGAAGCCGGAGTTCCGAAGGGCTGACCGAACCCGCTCGCGTGACTCGCGCACGGCGGCGTCGGGGAGGCCGACGATCGTGAAAGAAGGGAGCCCGGCGCCGATGTCGACCTCGACGTAGACCGGCTCAGCATCCACGCCGACGAGGGCGAAGGTCCGGGCCAGAGCGAACATGCGGCGACGGTACGAAGGGCCGGGGCGCGCCGGGCGCGCGCATCGTCACGATGGCGTCACGGAGGCGTTGCGATCTCGGAGCGGCACGAATTACCGCCCGCGCCAGCTTCACGAGACGTGACCTTCGCGCGGCAATGGCTCGGGCGCGCCGCCGAGCGGCTCGTCGCCACCAGGCTCGAGAGAGCGGGCTGGCGGATCGTGGACCGGAACGTGCGGCTGCCCTCGGGCGAGCTCGACATCGTGGCACTCGACGGCTCGACGCTGGTGTTCGTGGAGGTGAAGGCGGGCCGCGCCGGCGCAACGCTGGGTCCGGAGCGGCCCGCCCATGCGGTCGGCCGCCGCAAGCAGCTCAAGCTCAGACGCCTGGCCCGCGAGTGGATCGCGGAGCGGCGCGGCCCTTCAGGCGTCCTCGGCTACCGCTTCGACGTCGTTGGGGTCAGCTTCGGCCCGGATGGCCTCCCGGATGTCGATCACATCCGCAAGGCCTTCTGACTCGTCCTCTGCCGGCAGCCCGTCCAGGCCGAGCTGGGAGTAGGCGACCGAGGCGAACGAGCGGCGGTGCAGAGGGCAGATGCCGTGCTCGCGGATCGCCTCACGGTGCTCCGGGGTTGAGTACCCGACGTTGCCCTCGAAGCTCCACTCCGGGTAGAGCTCCGCGACCCGGCGCATGTACCGGTCACGAGTCACCTTGGCGATGACCGATGCGGCGGCAATCGCCGCGCTTCGGGCATCGCCGTCGACGACCGGGGTGTGCTCGAGCTGGCAGCGCGGCAGCCGGAAGCCGTCGACGAGCCGGGTCGCCTCATCCCGTGCGACCGCGTGCATGCAGTCGGTCAGCGCGGCGATGTTGGAGACGTGCAGGCCGTTCGAGTCGATCACCCGAGCAGAGCGCACAGCCACCGAGACACTGGCCGCCGCGCGAATCACATGCGGGTAGAGGGTCTCGCGCTCCTCGGCCGACTTCTGCTTGGAGTCGTCGAGCCGCGCCAGGGCGAGCCGCTCGGAGCGGCCGATCCGCTCCAGGTCGATCAGGACTCCGGCCGCCAGCAGGGGCCCGGCCAGAGAGCCGCGTCCGGCCTCGTCGACGCCGGCCACGAAGCGGCGGCCGAAGGATCGATCGAAGCGGAAGAGGCGCGCCGCAGTGCGCTTCTTGCGGCGCTTACGGGGAGAGCTAGAAGATCCCGACTCTGTCTGGGGGCCAGTAGGTGGCGAAGGCCTTTCCGATGATCCAGTCTCGCGGGACGGGTCCCCAGAAACGGCTGTCGTCGCTCGAGCCACGGTTGTCGCCCATCATGAAGTAATGGTCGGGCGGGATGGTGATGGTTTGCGGCAAATTGCAGGCTCCTCCTGGCGTACAGGGGTTGATGAAGTCCTCCTGAGCCACCTTCCCGTTGACCACGGGATGGCCGTTCTGGACGCTCACCGTGTCCCCCGGCCCGGCGACGACCCGCTTGATGAAGTTGACGTTCGACTCGTCGGGCGTCGGCTGGTCGCAGGGGGCTCCGCTCGAACCGCCGGCCCCCGTTCGCGGGTCACCGCACTCGCCGCCGGCCCCTCCCTCGGCGCCCTGCGGCGGGTGAAAGACCACTATGTCCCCGATCTTGGGATCCGTGAAGTGGTAGATGAACCGGTTCACCAGGACCCGCTGCCCGACGTCGAGGGTGGGCTCCATCGACTCGGAGGGGATCTGGTAGGGCTTGACGATGAAGGCCTGGATCCCGAGCGCCAGGCCGAGCGCGAGCGCGACGATGACGACGAGCTCGAGGAGCGCGCCCTGTGTGCTCTGGGGTCGCGGGATTCTCAGTCTTCTGCCTCGTCGGGGGAGGCGTCAGCCTTCGGCTTGCCCTCAGGCTTCGACTTCGCCTCCGCCGTGTCCCCACCATCCGCGTCCGCCTGCTCGCCCTCGGCGCCCTCCTCCTCCGGCGGCTCGACGACCTCAGCCTCGGCCTCGCTCACGGCGACCCCCTCGGCGTCCACGGCCTCCGCGTCCTCCTGCGCGACCACCAACTCCTCCTCGATGCCCCAGCGGCGCTCGGCGACCCTGGCGCTCTTGCCGACCTTCTCGCGCAGGTAGTAGAGCTTCGCCCGCCGCACATCGCCGCGGGCAGCGACCTCGAGCTTCTCGATCTTCGGGGAGTGCAGAGGGAACGTCCGCTCCACACCGACGCCGAAGGACTGCTTGCGCACCGTGAAGGTCTCCCTCGCTCCGCTCCCCTGGCGCTTGATCACGATCCCCTCGAAGACCTGGGTGCGCCGGCGGCTGCCCTCCACGACCTGGAAGTGAACGCGAACGCGATCCCCCGCGGCGAACCTGGGGCGCTGCTGGAGGGATCGCTTCTCGAGGTCTTCGATGACAGTGCTCATGGGGGGCGGTGATGGTCGGAGCTGGGCTTGAGTGACGCCTAAACGGCGCTCGGAGTCGAGGCTCAAAAAATGCGCGTGGCCAAAGGCCTCGCGCAGCGAGGCGGAATGCTAGCGGAGACTGCTCACTGCGCCCGCTGGCGAGATTGCCCCTGCCGCCACTCCAGCACACGGGCGTGATCGCCCGAGAGGAGCACCTCCGGGACCCCCCACCCCCGATACGCCGCAGGCCGGGTGTAGTGCGGGTATTCCGGCGCGCCATCGAGCGCGGTGCTGTAGGACTCCTCGACCGCGCTCTCCGCGTCGCCCAACGCGCCCGGACGCTTGCGGAGTACGGCATCCGAGATCACCATCGCGGGCAGCTCGCCCCCGGCCAGCACGAAGCGGCCGATGGAGATCGTCTCGTCGGCGAGGTGCTCGACCACACGCTCGTCGAAGCCCTCGTAGCGGCCGCAGAGAAGGGCGATGTGGCTCTCCTCGGCGAGCTCGGCCGCGAGCTCCTCGTCGAACAGGCGGCCAGCGGGGGCGAGGGCGATCTTCCGGACCCGGTCGCGGTTGGGGCCGTAGGCGGCTTCGAGCGCAGCGTCGACCACGTCGACCCTCATCACCATGCCTGCGCCTCCCCCGTACGGCGCGTCATCGACCTGCCCCGCGCTGAGCGGGGTCGTGTCGCGATAGTTGTGGAAGCGCATCTCGTTCCCAAGGGCAAGCGCGTTCGAGACGTGGCGCTGGCGAAGGAACCAGTCGAAGTGCTCCGGGAAGAGCGTGAAGACGTCGAGCTGCACTCAGTCCAGTATGTCGACGACCACGCGCTTCTCCTCGCGGGTCGCCGCGGCCTTCATCACGGAACGCAGGGCGTTGGCGACGCGTCCGCCACGCCCGATCACACGTCCGAGGTCGTCCTCCGCGACCTCGAGCTCGAGCACGACCTCGCCGTCGATCTCCTCGACCTCGGTGACCTCGACGGCATCGGGGTCGGCGACGAGCGAACGGGCGAGGAAGTCGAGCAGCTCGCGCATCGGATGCCCCGTCCGCTAGCTCCCGGTCGACTCGATGCCCTTGGTGCGGAGCAGGGTTGCGACCGTCTTCGTCGGGCGTGCCCCCTGCTCCAGCCAGTGCTTGGCACGATCCTCGTCGATCACGATCAGCGAAGGATCGGGCTGCGGGTTGTACTGGCCGATCGTCTCGATGGTGCGACCGTCGCGCGGCGAGCGCTGGTCGGCGACGACAACCCTCCAGATCGGGTTCTTCTTCGAGCCGACCCTGCGAAGTCTGATTCTCACGGACATGCGGCGGCGGAGGTTAGCGGCTAGCGCGTGCCGCGCATCAGCTGCTGCGGGTCGGGCATCTTGCCCTCGGAGAGCTGCTTCATCAGCTTGTTCATCTGGCCGAACTGCTTGACGAGCCGGTTGACCGCCTGGACCGTGGTCCCGGAGCCAGTGGCGATCCGCTTGCGGCGCGAGCCGTTGATCTCGGCGGGATGGGCGCGCTCGTAGGGGGTCATCGAGAGGATGATCGCCTCGATCCGGTCGAGCTCGCGCTCGTCGACCTGGCCCATCCCCCTCATCGCCTTGCCCATGCCGGGCATCATCTTCATCAGGTTCCCGAGCGGCCCCATGCGGCGGACCTGCTTCATCTGCTGCAGGAAGTCATCGAGGGTGAACTGCTGCTTGCGGATCTTGCGCTCGAGGTCCGCGGCCTGGTCCTCGTCGAACTCGTCCTGGGTCTTCTCGATCAGAGACATCACGTCGCCCATGCCGAGGATGCGCCCGGCCATCCGGTCTGGGTGGAAGCGCTCGAGCTCGTCGAGCTTCTCCCCCGTGGACGCGTAGATGATCGGCTTGCCGGTGACCGCTCTGACGGACAGGGCAGCGCCGCCGCGGGCGTCGCCGTCGAGCTTGGTCATCAGCACCCCGTCGAAGTCGGCGGTCTCCGCGAAGCTCTCAGCGACGTTGACCGCGTCCTGACCGGTCATCGCGTCGACGACCAGCAGGACGTCGTGCGGCTTGGTGACCTTGCGGACCCTGGCCAGCTCGTCCATCAGGTCCTGGTCGACGTGCAGGCGGCCGGCCGTATCGACGATCAGCACGTCGCGGTTCTCCTGGACCGCCTGGTCGCGCGCCCACGCGGCGACCTTGACCGCGTCGGTCTCGCCGGGCTGCGAGTAGACGTGGACCTTGGCCTGCGCGCCGAGCTTCTCGAGCTGCTCGACCGCGGCGGGCCGCTGCAGGTCGACCGCGGCGAGGGCGACGTCCTTGTTCTGCTTCTTCAGCAGCTTGCCGAGCTTCGCCGTGGCGGTCGTCTTCCCCGAGCCCTGCAGCCCGGCCATCAGGATCACCGTCGGGCCGCTGGGCGCGAAGACGATGTCCCTGCCCGCGCCGCCCATGAGCTCGGTGAGCTCGTCGTTGACGGCCTTGATCACCGTCTGGCCCGGATTCAGGGCCTCGGAGACCTCCTCGCCCGCGAGCCGTTCCTTGAGCGCGGCCGTGAAGTCCTTGACCACCTTGAAGTTGACATCGGCCTCGAGCAGCGCCAGGCGGACCTCGCGCAGGGCCTTGTTGACGTCGTCCTCCGAGAGCTTCCCTCGGGAGCGGACGTCGGAGAGAACGCCCTGGAGCCGGTCGGATAGCTGGTCGAACATGGCTTTCCAGCTTAGAGCGGGGGGCGGCCCTCAGGAGGCGCCGCGGCCACCCAGGCGGGACGTCCGTTCCGTTTTGGAGTCAGCCGTCCGCCAACTTTGTCCAATCCTTCCGCGGCCGGCTCCCGTAAGAGAAGAAACCCAGGGGGACATATAGGGGCTCGGCTGGGCGCTGGTGCTCGGTTGCGGCCACTGTCCCGCAATCGAGCCCGGCGCACGGCCGGTCTCCTACGAGAGGAAGGCATGAAGACAGTCGCTCGCGCGCTGCGGCCCAGCCCTGCGCTGGTGATCGCATGCATCGCGCTGTTCCTGGCCATGGGCGGCGTCGGCTACGCGGCGCTCAAGGGCAAGGACAAGAAGAAGGTCCGGGCCATCGCCGACCAGGAGATCACGAAGCAGGCGCCCGGCCTCAACGTGGCCAACGCCGCGAATGCCGGGAACGCCGACAAGCTCGGCGAAGCATCCCCCGCCGACTACCAGCGCTTGTGCAGCGGCGGAGGCATCAAGGCGACGGTCGTGGTCGACACGACGGGGGCCAGCAACACGAGCTTCACGAACGTGCCCGGGTTCAACTGCTTCCAGCCGGGCAACCTGACCAGCTCAGTGCAGCTCGAGCGCCTGGCCCAGGGCCAGTACTTCGTCCGATTCGTTGGCAACAGCGGACCGAACGCATCCGGTTCGGCGGTCGCCTCGATGGTCGGCGCCGATGGATACGTCAACTACGTCCTGGCGAATCCATCGCCGATCCCCGGGGAGAACGTGTTCCAGGTGATCGTCCACAACGCCGCCGGCAACGTGGTCGACAACCGGACGTTCTCGCTGCTCGCCTTCTAGGGGCAGCGGTCGAGGCGAGCGGTCA
>DATAPB010000288.1:0-2700 GCA_036265435.1 Solirubrobacterales bacterium
GCCACGAATGCGGTGACGATGCGCATCGCCGCCGACGTGTTCCCCATACGATCCGCAGCTGGCGGAGCCTCGTGGTGGACGGTCATGTGTCAACGGTAGAGCTCGGAGCAGGGCCCCGGCTCCTTGGCCGCAGCGAGCGCGGTCTGTTGTCGGCTCAGCCGCCGCCGAGGGCGGTTGGGATTCCCCGCGTCGCCAGATTCTTGTTCGTGTAGCCGGCCTCACCGGTCACCTCGGCGCCGATCCACCCCGGTGGCTCGAAGGACTCGCTGATCTGCTCGGAGTCAAACTCGATCTCGGCGGTGATCAAGCCCTCCAGGCTCCCTCCGTAGACGTCGACGTCGAGCTCCCCCATCTCGGTCGGGATGTGGTGGCGCGTCTTGCGAACCCGCCGCCCTTCCGTCAGTGGCCACAGCTCGCCGAAACCCTCGGCGCTTATCTCGATCTCGACCTCGGTCCGTTTCAGTCCGTGACCGCGCTTGACCGTCAGCAGGGATCGCCTGCCGAGCCTGCGGAGGCGCACCTCGATCTCATCGTCTTCGATGGCCAGATATCCCTGCTCGATTTCCTCGACTCGTCCGTCCGCTAGCCGATCCGGAACCCGTGAAACCAGGAACTTTCGTTCGATCTCGGTGGCCAGGATGCGAGCATAGTCGCCGGCGTCAGCCTTGTGAGCAGCCTGGTTGGGTCCCGCACGAGCCTGGGTGCGAGGCTCCCAGGGAACGGGCCTCGTCAGCCTGAGGCAGATCCGAGATCTGCATCCTCCATCCGCCGACGGGGCGCTCCACAGGGCGTGGGGCCCTCTAGGGACCTTCGGCCCGGCTAGTGTGGCGCCGGATCGGTGCTAACCGCTGACGCCGCGCACACGGCGGCCGTTCTCTAGGTAAAGGCAACGCTTCGCGCTTGCCGCTTTCGACACCCGGCGGCGCAGCGGTCCGCTGAGAAGCAGGAGGGCGTCGTCCATCTCGGTGAGGCGATACTCGTCGATTTCGTCGGCCTGCAGCGTGACCGCCTTCAAACGCTTATCGCTGAAGGCGCCACAGTGGAACAGAAATCTGACCCCACCGGGGCGAGGTGCTGCGTCGGGGCGTCGCGGCCGCGGCGACAGGAAGTCGACGCACACGAGCCGGCCCTGCTCGACTTCAAGGCCGCATTCCTCGAGCGTTTCGCGCCGGCATGCATCCCAGGGCGACTCGCCGTCGCCCTCGACTTGTCCACCTGGGATCGTCCAGCCGCGCTTGTAATTGGGTTTGAGGATCAGCAGCCGTCCCGCCTCGTCAAAGATGAGGGCGCCAGCTGAGGCCGGGATGCGGGGGATGTCACGGTGGGCGTCTACGGCGACGGGATCGTGCATGCAAGCATCATCGCCAGTCTGTCGTGGCGCGGCTATCTGTCGAAAAGTCTTGTTCGCCGACTCAGCCAACTATGAAGAGCTCCTGGCCAGATCAAGGCCGGGGGCAAGATCACCGTCACCGAGGCGCCCGCGCCGCTGGCGATCCCGACGGTCGCCGGGGTCCCGGCTTCAGGCCATTTCGCTTCTGCTTCCACACGAAATGCGCGAGAATCAATGGCCGCCGATCCTGGAGGTGCGTCAGATCTCTTCCACCCCATCCTTGGTAATGACTCAGGAGCACCAACGTCGAGAGCGGTTGGAAGCCACTCTCGGCACCAGTTGCGTCTGAGGTCCCAGGTTGATTAGGAAGAGGAAGCGCTCCCAAGTGCCCCTGCCTCGCCCATCTGGCGCGATCCTCCCCGTCGTCATCCTTGTCGCCATGGTTTGGCTCGGCGCTGCTCAGAGCCACGCGGCCACCCGTGCGAGTCACCGGGTTCTGATCAAGGGCACGGCTTACGCGTTCGACAACCAGGTTCCGATCGCCGGCGCGACGATCGAGGCCCGGGGCGCCCCCGGCGCAGTGGCGACGAGCGATTCCCGTGGTCACTACCGGCTCCACGTTCCGGCCGGGCGCAAGGTGACCCCATTCGTGGAGGCCGAGGGCTACCACGGCATCTACTTGCAGACGCTCAAGACCCATCAGCGCACCCTGCGGAAGATCAACTTCCAGGTCCCGACCGAGCGCACCTACTTTGCTCTGGCCGCGCTTTTGCATGTCAAGCTCGACCAGAACGGTGATCCACGGCGCTGCGCGATCGTCTCCACGGTGAGCACCAAGGCGATCAGCGATCTGAGCTTCCGGGAGTTCGTCGCCTACGGCGCCCACGGCGTTCCCGGCGCCACGGCGGCCACAAGTCCGAGGCTCCCCGATCCGACCTACTTCAACGACGACGTGATCCCCGACCCGTCAATCACCGAGACGTCGACGGACGGCGGGGTCATCTGGACCGAGGTCCCCAGTGGCACATACAGGGTCAGCGCCCAGCACCCCAGCAAGCGCTTCGCGAGCTTTGTCGCCACGTGCCGGAACGGCCGCGTGGTCAATGCGAACCCGCCGTGGGGACTCCATCAGCTCGAGGGGTAGTGGAAGGTCCGGCCGCGTAGGCGCGAGCGAGACCTCCGTCAGGCGCCCAGGAGCCCGAGCGCAGCGCCCCACAAGCGCGGCGGCGACAACGGTTTGGCTGACCGCCCGACCCTAGCCCGCTCGGGAGATCGAGCGCGGCACCCGGACCCGCAGCGCCCCCGGCTGGATCTCGAACCGCAGCGGCGGGTCCAGCTCGACCGCCTCGCCGTCGAGCCCGGCGTGGATC
>DATAPB010000289.1:0-4150 GCA_036265435.1 Solirubrobacterales bacterium
ATTCGGCTCCGAGCGGACCGACGCGCTCGAGCACCAGGCGGCGCGCGTCCTCCAACGCGATCGGCTTGTCGTCGACGCCGGCCGTTGGACCGACTCAGTCGACGGCGAGCATCACATCGCTTGCCTTGATCACGGCTGTGGCGTCCTTCCCGGGCTCGATCCCGAGTTCGCGAACCGCCTCGACCGTCACCGACGCCACCAGTCTCATGCCGTTTACCTCGACCTCGACGTTGGCGATCGCCTCCCCCTGGGTGACGTTCTTGACCGTTCCCGGAAGCTTGTTGCGCGCGCTGATCTGCAAGTTCTCCTCCTTCTGTTGCGGGCTCGTCCTCTCGAGCGTCGAGGCTAGATCATCCACCTCATGGCCCAGCGGGCAAGCGGGTGCATGGCCTGCATAGGCAGACCCGCTCGCTGCCATACTGCGCCACGATGGAGGATCTGAGCCTGGGCGAGGCGGCGCGAGCGATCGGAGTGAGCGTTGACACGCTGCGCCGCTGGGATCGCGGGGGCAAGCTGAAGACCAGCCGGGACTCGCGTAACCGCCGCCGGGTGCCGGCGGCTGAGATCGAGCGGCTGCGCGCTGCCCCGCCGCGGCACCGCACCGAGGCCACCTTCTCGGCGCGAAACCGATTCCCTGGAACGATCAGCTCCGTGGAGGTCGCCGGAGTGATGGCACTGGTGGAGATCGAGTCCGGCCCCCACCGGATCACCGCCGCGATCACGAGGGATTCGGTCGAGGAACTGGGGCTCGAAAAGGGCGTCCGCGCGACCGCCACGGTGAAAGCCACCTCCGTGATGATCGACCGGGACGGCTGAGACTCTTACCTATGTAGTGCATATGTAATGATCGGCGCGCGAATGGGTGCAGCCGAACGCAGAAGCAAGCGCCACCTCGCCCTGCTGGTCGTTGCACTCGCCTGCCTGACGGGGATGACGGGCTGCGGGGGCGGCGGCGACGATTCTGATCAGCTGGTGGTCTCGGCCGCGGCATCTCTGGATACGGCCTTCAACGACTACGTCGAAGCCGGGGGCATCGACGCCAAGATGTCGTTCGCCGGATCGGACGAGCTCGCCGCCCAGATCCGCCAGGGGGTCAAGCCGGACGTCTACGCGGCGGCAAATACGTCCCTGCCCGACGAGCTGCACAAGGAGGGACTCGTCGGCGAGCCGACGGTGTTCGCGACAAACACGCTGGTGCTGGCGGTCCCGGAGGACTCGCAGATCGACTCCCTCGACGACCTGACCAAACCGAGCACCCCGATCGTGATGGGTAATCCGGCGGTTCCAGTCGGTTCCTACACGCGTGAGGTGCTCGATCAGCTTCCGGAAGACCAGCGCAAGGCGATCTACGACAACGTTCGCTCCGAGGAACCCGATGTGAGCAGCATCTCGGGCAAGCTCACCCAGGGAGCGGCCGACGCGGGCTTCGTCTACATCACCGACGTGACCGCGAGCAGCGGTCAGCTGAAGGCGATCCAGCTGCCTGCGGACCTGCAGCCCAACGTTGCCTACGGGGCCGCGGTCGTCACCGGCGCCAAGAATCCGGACGGCGCCCGCGCGTTCATCCAAGGTCTGCTCAGCGGGGACGGGGCCACGGCGCTCAAGGAGGCCGGCTTCAAGCCTCCGCCGAGCTGATGCGCAGACCGGCCTTTGCCGTCGGGCTCTTCCTCGCCCTCTTCCTGGTGCTCGCCTTCCTGACGCTGCCGATCGTCGCGGTCTTCGTTCACACCTCCCCCGCCGATCTGATCAGCAGCCTCGGGGAACAGGACGCCCGGGACGCTCTCTGGCTCAGCCTGAAGACGTCCCTCGCGGCGCTCGCGATCATCGTGGTCGTGGGGACACCCGCCGCGTATCTGCTCGCCACACGGGAGTTCCGCGGCCGCTCGGTGGTGGTGACGTTGATCGAGCTTCCCCTCGTCCTCCCGCCGGCCGTCGCCGGTATCGCCCTGCTCGCTTCCTTCGGTCCCGAGGGGCTGTTCGGCAGCGCGCTCGATGACGCGGGAATCCAGCTGGTGCTGCAGACGGCGGGGGTGATCGTCGCGCTCACCTTCGTCGCGGCTCCCTTCTACCTGCGCCAGGCCCAGGAGGCCTTCGCCGCGGTGGATCGCAACCTGCTCGACGCCGCCCGAACGCTGGGGGCGACCGAGGCGCGCTCTTTCATCCGGATCGCCGTCCCTTCCGCGGGCCAGGGCATCGCCTCGGGGATCGCGCTGGCATGGGGGCGTGCCCTGGGCGAGTTCGGAGCGACGCTGATGTTCGCCGGATCATTCCAGGGGATCACACAGACGGTGCCCCTCGCCATCTTCGCCCGTTTCAGCGACGACTTCACTGCGGCCCTGGCACTCTCGGGCGTGCTCGTCATCGTTTCCGCCGCCCTGCTGCTCTCGGTCAAAATCCTTGGACGATCGGCGATTCTCGGCGGTGGCGCGCCATGAGCGGCCTCGAGGTCCGAGCACGTGACCGGCTTCGCGAGTTGGAGCTGGACGTCGAGCTGCGCGTCGACGGGGACGGCTGTGCGGCGATCGTCGGGCCCTCCGGCGCCGGGAAATCGACCGTGCTCCGCATCATCGCCGGCCTGCGGCGACCCGATCCCGGCCGGGTCGTGATGCGGGACGAGGTTTGGCTCGACTCGGGCCGTGGGATCGATCTCCGCCCGGAGGAGCGCACCTGCGGACTCATGTTCCAGGACTACGCCCTGTTCCCGCATCTGAGTGCCTGGCGGAACGTCGCCTTCGGAATGCCCGGGCCGCGCCAGGGTCGCCGGGGGCGCGCCCTCGAGCAGCTCCAGCGCTTCGGTGTCGAGGAGCTGGCCGACGCCCGCCCCGCTTCCCTCTCGGGAGGCGAGCGCCAGCGGGTAGCGCTGGCGCGATCGCTGGCGCGCGACCCGAGCGTCCTGCTCCTCGACGAGCCGCTGGCCGCGCTCGACACCCGCACCCGCGCGCACGCCGGCCGCGAGCTCGTCCACGCGCTGAGAGGGACGAGCGCGCTCGCGATCGTGGTTACTCACGACTTCTCGGAGGCGGCCATGCTGGCCGACGAGATCTTCGTCATGGACGAGGGACACATCGTCCAGCGCGGGACCGCCGCGGACCTGTCGGCGCAACCGGCGAGCGCCTTTGTCGCCGACTTCGCGGGCTCGGTGGTGCTCAACGGCACGGCACGGCCGGACGCGGACGGGTTGACTCAGGTCGACCTGGATGGCGGAGGCGTGGTGCTGAGCACGGACCTGATCCGCGGCCCGGTCGCAGCCCTCGTCTTTCCGTGGGAGATCAGCCTCGAGCGCGGTGGGGCCGCCCATGAGAGCTCGGCTCTCAACCGCCTGGCGGTCGATGTCATCTCGGTGACCGAGATCGGGAACCGCGCCCGGATCGGATTGTCGTCTCCGCAACCGCTGGTGGCGGAGGTGACGGTCGAATCGATCCGCTCGCTGGCCCTGCGACCGGGGGCCAGAGTCACCGCGACCTGGAAGGCGACCGCGACCCGCCTGGTCCCCCGCTAGCTACCCGCCGATCTGGCTCATCGACCGCGGCGGCCGGCGGAAGCCCGGCTCGTTGATGCGGTGCTTGAGCTCCTTGCGCCAGACCGCGTCGCGGATCAGCTCCTCGAGCTCGTCGTCGCTCGCACCCGAGCGGAGCGGCTCGCGGAGGTCGGTCTCGTGGATGGAGAAAAGGCAGGTACGCAGCTTGCCGTCGGAGGTGATCCTGATGCGGTTGCAGTCGGCGCAAAACGGCTCGGACACGGGGTTCACGAACCCGATCTCCCCCGCCCCATCGGCGAAGCGATAGACGCGCGCCGTCGAGTGGGGCTTGCGCGGCAGCGGCTCGAGCTCGTAAGCCGTCTCCGCGATCTCCCTGATCTCCGCTCCGGTCAGCACCGCCTCCGGCTCCCACTTGCCATCCGCGTCCAGCGGCATGAACTCGATGAACCGCACCTGGTAGTCCGTCGACCTGGCCAGCTCGCAGAAGCGGAGCACCTCGCCCTCGGTGAAGTCGCGCATTGCGATCGCGTTCACCTTGATCGGCCTCACCGCCGGGAAAGCGGCGATTGCGTCCAGGCCGCGCAGCACCTGGGCCAGGGCATCTCGGCGCGTGATCTTGAAGAAGGCGTCTCGCGCCAGCGAGTCCACCGACACGTTGAACCGGTCGACGCC
>DATAPB010000290.1:0-10525 GCA_036265435.1 Solirubrobacterales bacterium
CGACAGGTCCTCGGCGGGGTCGGCCTGGCAGAGCGCGCCGCCGATCGTGCCGCGGTTGCGCACCGGGGGGTCGGCGATCACGCGCTCGGCGTCGCGGAAGATCGGGAAGTGCACGTCCAGGACGTCCGAGGCGAGGATGTCGCGGTGGCGGGTGAGCGCGCCGATGCGGATCTCGTCGCCCTCGACGCGGATGTAGGAGAGCTCGTCCTCCAGGTCGTTGATGTCGACGAGGCACTCGGGGACGGCGAGCCGCAGCTTCATCATCGGCAGCAGGCTGTGCCCGCCGGCCAGGATTCGGGTCTCCGGCCCGTGGCGCTCGAGCAGCTCGAGTGCGTTCTGCACGCTGGTCGCGCGCTCGTACTCGATCGGGCCGGGTGTCTGCACTAGCGAATCCCCCGCCCTCTACTCACCGTCCGACGCCTTCGACTCATCGGGCGCCTGACCGCCATTCGGGCCAGCCTCGGTGCCGATCACCGGCGACCTCGGCCTGTGCGGCGCTCCTCCCGGCTCATCGGTGACGGGGCCGCTCGGGTTCTTGTAGATCGACCGCGCCGCCGCGCTCGAGTAGCGCGGGTCCCTGAGGGCTGCGCCGGACGTCGCGCCCACTCCGAGCGGACTCTCCCGCCCGCGGCGCAGCAGCTGCACCGCGCCCCTCGTGTAGACCTCGTCGATGTTCTTCACCTCGCCGCTTCTGCCCTGGCGCGCCAGGACCGCGGCGCCCGCGCCGGGGTAGACCGACTCGATGAGCCCGGCCGCGTCGTCCTGGCCCGCCTTCTTGTCGAGCAGCCCCTCGAGCAGCTCAGTCCCAGCGGAGAGGTCCTTGTTGATCTGATCGACGACCCCGTTCACGGGCTCGGTCTTGCGGAGAATGGCGCCGACTGACTCGATCACCGCGTCCAGCCCGGCGGTGATCTTCCGCAGCTCCAGGATCACGGCCACCAGATAGACGACCAGTGCCAGGATCACCAGCACCACCGCGATCAGGGTGACGACTGCGGCCGCTTCCATCTCAGGCGTCCTCGAGGATGGTGTCGAGCGAGCCGCCGTAGTTGGCGACCACGGTGACCGTCTGGCTCACCTGCTTCTGGGTCGTGCCCAGCAACTCGACCGCGTCCAGGTCCTTGGAGGCGGCTTCGGCGACGGGCTGAAGCCCCTCGACGGCCCGGGTGGTATCCCTGGCCGCGTTGAGCACACCCCTCAGGAGGATCACGACGACCGGCACGATCACAAGCAGCAACACTGCATTTCCGATCCACCAGAGCGTCATCGCTTCTCCGCGTGCTCGGCGATGATCGCGGCCTTCGCGGCCACCGACGGCATCAGGCCGATGATCCCGTCGAACTGGGTATTGATCGCCTCTACGGCGGGGCGGAGCGGCCGAAGGTGCTCCTGCTCCACACCGTTCAGGGCCGCCCCCAGGTCGTTCAGGTCGCTCGCGATGGAGGCGAGCCGGCGTCGGATCTCGATCAGCGCCAGCGCGAGCACGACGACGAGCACCACCGCCTCGGCCACGCTCAGCACGATCAGCAGGCTGGTGCTCATTCGGGCTCCCCGTAGCCCTGCGAGAGCGCGTTCATGTAGCCGTCCTGCACCACGCCCTCCGCGGCTATCTGCTCGAGGACCGGCGCGGTGGCCTCGAGCTGTGGGATGCTTGCGGTGTTGTCGGCGACCTTGCCGGCGGAGCCGAGCAGGTTCGTGACCGCGGCCTGGATCCGCCCGAGCAGGCCGAGGAGCGTGACCAGCATCCCGGCCACCACCAGGGCGACGACCAGGCCCACCGCGAGCGTCACGTACCAGAGGGTGCGCTCGGAGCTGGCCAGGCCGACCACGACGTCCATCAGTGCCCGACCGCCGTCTTCCTCAGAGCCCGCGCAGAGTGGAGGATCCTGACCCCGGAGTCGTTGACCTTGGCGACGCCGCTCAGGCCGTCGGTCTGGGAGCGGAGCGTCTCGACCGCCTCGCTTGCGGTCTCCGCCTGCCCGGCGATCCGATTGGCGAGGATCAGAATGGTGCCCACGATGATCACCGCCACGACCACCACCACGGCACCGAGTCCCAGGCCGATGTACCAGGAGGTGGTGTCAGCGCCGATCAGCATTCCATTGCCTCAACGCCAGCGGTACCTGCCATGTCGCGAGAGTATTACAACCGCACTCAAGCATCCAAGGAATCTCGAGCGGCTCAGAGCTTGGCCAGGTTCTCCGCGAACTCCTTGATCATCCCCTCGGTCACCGCGACGATCACGCCCTCGCCCATCTGGGCGGCCTTGCCAGTGACGTCTATCTGCGAGTGAAGCGCGACCTCGGTCGCGTCGCCTGAGCCGGTCAACTGCATCGCCACCTTCGCGTCGGCGTTGCCCTGCCCTCCCGCCTCCTTCGCGCGCGCGTTCATCACCGCGCGGTGCTCGGAGTCGTCCTGCTCAACGATCTCCGCCGGTCCCGAGTAGTTCATGTTCATCGCGCCGAGCTTGATCTTCACCTCCGCGTTGACGGCCCGGTCACCCGTCTTCTCGATGACCCTCGCGCCCGGAACGCACGGCACGACCCGCTCCAGGTCGACCATCGTGCTCCAGACCTCCTCGAGCGGCTTCTGGACCGTGAACGAATTGTCGAACTCCATCGGGTCCCTCCTCTCTCGCGCAGATAGCGTGTGGCCATGCCGATCATGCCAGGGACGCGGGAGCTCGGGCCTGAGAACACCAGCCTCCGAGTGGAGACCAAGCGGGGCGGCGCGGCGGCAAGGGCCGGACACGATCTGGTCATTGAGGTCCGCTCCTGGCGGGCGACGCTCGTGATCGGCGATGACCCGGCCGACAACAGCCTGGTGCTGAGCGCTGACAGCGGGTCGATGGAGGTGATCGAAGGGACCGGCGGGATCATGGCCCTGACCGACGCGGACAGGGTCGAGATCAAGAAGACGCTCGAGGACGAGGTCCTGGAACCCGGTCAGATCGAGTTCAAATCCACGGGGTCCGTCGCGCGGGATGACGGGCAGCTGCTCGAGTTCCAGGGGGAGCTCACCATGAACGGCAAGACGCACGCGCTCGGCGTCGAGCTGGAGGCGGAAACCGATGACGCCGTCTCGGGGAAGGCCACGCTGAAGCAGTCCGACTGGGGCATCGAGCCGTACTCGGGCCTCTTCGGCACGCTCAAGGTCCGCGACGAGGTGCAGGTCCTCGCCAGCGCTCCCGCGCCCGACGCCACCTAGGGAGACACACGCAGGAGCGGCACCACCTCGCCGGCGAACAGCTCCACCTGCTCCGGCGAGGGCTTGATCGGCCAGAAGATCAGGGTGTCGAATCCAGCATCGACGAAGGCGCCGAGCTGCTCGGCGAACGATTGAGGTGGCCCGGCAAGGGGCTCGCCCGGCATGTAGCCGACCGGCAGGCGCTCGGATTCCCGCCGGCCCTCGCCGATCAATCCCTGGACGTTGACAGCGCGCCGGATCTGCCTCGGGTCGCGCCCGGCCCCCTCGGCTGCCATGTCGACCCGCTCGTTCCCATCCCTCAGACTGTCGAGGTCGAGAGCCCCGTAGGAAGGGATCCAGCCATCCGCCGCCCGCCCGGTCAACCGCTGCATTCGCGGGCCGAAGGCGCCGAGCCAGATCTCGATCTGATGGGCGGGCGGAGGACCCGGATGAGCCTTCTCCAGCCGGTAGTGACGCCCCTCGAAGGAGACGATGCGCTCGCCCGACCACCATCGCCGGATCACCTCGATCGCCTCCTTCGCCGCCTCGACGGCCTCGGCGGGGCTCCAATCCGGTCCGCCCATCCGGGCGACCTGGTCGAGATAGCCGCCGGCGCCGAGACCGAGCTCGACCCGACCGCCGCTCAGCGCATCCATGGAGGCGAGCGCCCTGGCGATCATGGCCGGGCCCCGCAGCGGCAGGTTGGCGACGTCGGTGACGAAGGAGATGCGGCCGGTCTGCGCCAGCAGGGTCGCGATCAGGGTGAAGGTGTCGAGGAGGCGGGCCTGGTAGGGGTGGTCCTGGATCCCGACGTAGTCGAGCCCGGCCTCATCGGCGATCCGGACCAGCTCGCGGCCCCGCTCGTACCCATCTGCGTACGGGACGATCGAGATCCCGAACGAGAGGCTATGGCCGGTCACCGGCGCCCACGATCTCGGGAACCAGCACGGCGAGCTGACGCCAGTGCCCCACGAGGCGCTCGCCGTTGAGGAAGAACGTCGGCGTGCCCTCGACGCCGGCGCTCCGGCCGCCGGCAATGTCCTCGAGGACACGATCGCGGTAGACATGGTCCTCGAGAGCCGCCTCCGTGTCCGAGCGCTCGAGCCCCAGACGCTCCGCGACCGCCAGCAGTCCGTCCATCGAGAAGCTCTCGCGACCGGCGAGCAGCAGCGAGAACGCCTCCCAGAAGCTCCCGTGAACGGCGGCGAGCTCCGAGAGCTCAGCGGCCAGATCCGCGTTGGGATGGATCTCGGGGTCCGGGAAGTGGCGCCAGACCAGCCGGACTCCCTCATAGCGCTGCATCAGCGACTCCACCGGACGCTGAGCGGCGAAGCAGTACGGGCAGCCGAAATCGCCGTACTCGATGATCGTGAGCTTCGGATGATCCGCTCCGCGGGTGTGGTCGTGCTCCCCAACCGGAGGGATGGTCTTCGGCGCGGCCGCGCTCATGCCCAGGAACCCTCGCGCTTCGCCTGCGGCGCGGCTAGCCCCACGACGCCTCGATCATCGGGCGGAAGCTCGTGGTCAGGATGCGCATGTCCCGCGGCCGCGTGACCGTGAACAGGACGACGTCCGCAACCTCATCCGCCGTCAGCATGCCCTCGAGCGCGGGATCGCCCTGCGTGCGGCCGGAGCCGATCGCGAAGTTCGTGTTCACGCCCCCTGGGCAGATGCAGGTTGCGCGGACCCCGCGCTCGCGCAACTCGTGGTCGAGCGAGCGGGTGAAGCCGAGCTGGCCGAACTTCGACGCGTTGTAGACCGATTCGCCGGGGAACGCTCGCAGCCCCGCGACGCTGGCCAGCGAGAGGAAATCGCCCTCTCCCGAGTCGAGAAGGTGCGGCAGGGTGGCCGCGGCGGTGTAGAGGGTGCCCTTCAGGTTGACGTCGATCATCTCCTCGACCTGGTCCGGGTCGAGCTCCAGGAAGGGGCCGTACGCTCCGACGCCGGCGTTGGCGACGACGATGTCGAGCCGGCCGAACCGCTGGATCACCGCCTCGGTCGCCTCGTCGACCGCGGCGCGATCCCGGACGTCGCACTCGACCCCCAGCCCGCGCTCGAGGCCCAGATCGTCTCCCCGTCGGGAGAGCAGCCCCACCGACGCCCCGGCGTCATGCAGCTTGCGTGCGACCGCGGCGCCGATCCCGCCGCTGGCGCCCGTGATCAGCGCGACCTTCCCTTCCAGATCCATGCAGCCCTCCTCTTTCGCCGTCGCGACGAGCCTACGCCCCGGCGCAGGTCGGGCGGGAGAGCTCCTCAGAGCCTGCCCGCGCCGGTTCGCCATCGGCGCTCGATGTCGCCGAGCATCTGCGGGTAGACCAGCAGGTGCCGGAACGGCCTGATGGCGGCCATGTAGGCGGTACCGAGCAGACCATTCCGTTTCACCAGCACGGCCATCTGTCCGCGGTAGCCGCCTGCGTCATCGGGCACCCAGCCCAGGTGGAGGACGCCGTGCATGGTCCGGTTGGCGATCTCGGCGGCCCACTCGTCGTCGAGCAGATAGAGCGGTGTGAACGGAAGACTGTCGACTCTCGGGCCGGTGCCGGCCTCGCGCAGGTCGGTGGGGAGACGGTCCCGCAGAGTCACCACTCGTGTCCCGATACCCGCGTCGGGTCGGTCCCAGCCGAGGAGGTCACCGACCTTCCAGCGGAGCGCGAAGAGCGCGCGCACCGGCGCCGACGCGCTCTGCGAGGGATCGCCGGACGCAAAACCCTCGACGAGTTGGTGGAAGTCGCCGGGGCCGCCCGGGGTCGGCAGTGCCCAGACGTCCTCGAGCTCGAAGTCCCGGGTCAACTCGTGGATACGCCAGGGCCGAGAGGTGTGCGCTGTGTCAGGAAGCCGGCTGGCGGTCATCGATCCGGTCCAGACGATAACATACATACATGAATGTAAGTTCGGAGTCAATCGTCGAATCGGCGACCGCCGAGCCGGCGGGATACGCCCGGCGGACGCAGGCGGAGAGGCGCGCCAGATCCCGGACTGCCCTCCTCGAGGCCGCGGCCAGGGGTCTCTCCCGATACGGATACGGCCATCTAAGGCTGGAGGAGGTGGCGCGGGAGGCCGGATACACGCGCGGCGCGCTCTACCACCAGTTCGAGGACAAGGCCGACCTCGCTCTGGCTGTGATCGATTGGATCGACCAGAGCTGGATGCACGAGGTCGGCGAGCCGGCCGGCCACGAGGCGGACCCTGTGTCGGAGCTGATCGCGTTGGCGCGCGGGCACGCCGTCTTCTGCCGACGGGACATCGCCCGGGTCGTGATGGCGCTGCGCGTCGAGTTCAGCGGCCACGATCACCCCGTTGGACGCGAGATCGAGCGGATCTATGAGACCGGGGTGAGGCGGGTGGCTCGCCTGATCAGGGCGAGCCGCCGGGACGGCTCGATTCCCTCCGGCCCACCGGTGCAGGCGACCGCCCTGGCGTTCATGGGAGCGCTCGAAGGGGCTGTCATCGCGCTCGCGGGGCAGGCACCACACGACGAGGAGCTCGCGGCGCGGGCGGTCAGCGGGGTGCTGGGGTTGAAGCTTCCGGGGCCACCCCCGAAGACCTGAGGTTCCAGAGCCGTCGGCGCTCGGACATCGTCAAGGGACGCCAGTCCTCCTCGTCCGAGTCCCAGACGAAGACGTTCACGTCCACGACGCTGCCGACGCCACGCAGCGCCTCGAGGGCCTCGGAGATCCCCACGTCATCGGCCAGCGCCTGCCGGCTGCGAACGTCCAGGATCCTGAAGCGCCGCGGCGCGCGCGGCTCCTCGCCCTCGAAGACGGGCTCGCCCGCGGGTTCAGCAGCCTTGGGGCCGATCACGCGAATGCGCTCGCGCTCGCCTCTGAGGCGCTTCCGCTCCTCGAGCCTCTCGAGCGGCACCATCTCGGCGCCGGTTCCCTTCGTCTCGGTGTCCAGGACCCATGTGGTCCGCTTCTTGCTCATCTCTTTGAGCTTAGAGCCGGGGTGGCGCCTTCAGAAGCGTGTCGCAGCGAGTGCTCGTGAAAGGTGAAGCGACCTCGGAGCTGATTACTGGCGGACCGGGATGGTGGCGGCGATTCGGGTGCCGCCCTCCGCGGGACCCTCTACGCGCAGCTTCCCCTGGAGGACCGCCAGATGGTCGTCCAGCCCAAGGAGGCCGCTCCCGTACTCATCGGCACCCCCCAACGCCGTCATCGCTGACCTCGACGCGCAGCTGCCCGTCTTCCATCCGCGCGACGACCTCAGCGTGGTCCGCAACTGCATGCTTGGCGACATTGGTCAATGCCTCGGCGACGACGAAGTATGCGGTCGCCTCGACGTCGGGAGGCAATCGGTCCACGGATACGTGGGTCCCGACCGGCACCGGCATCCGCGTGGCCAGTGCGCCGATTCCAGCGCGCAGGCCGCCACGAGCGAGAACCGAGGGCATGATCCCGTGCGCGAGCTCGCCTAGCCCCACCCGTAGCGTCCACTTCCGGCGAGCGAGCTGCCGCGCTCAAGAAGTGCAAGACGAAGGCGAAGAAGAGGCACTGACGCAGAAGAAGCTCAAGAAGTGCAAGAAGAAGGCGAAGCTTCTTCCAGTCACGCTGTTGCTTGGCGATGAGATGCGACAGGGCTAGCTTCATCTCAGGGAGCCACAAGGAGGAGGGATGAGGCGGAAGTTGTTTAGAACCCGTGCCAGGGGCCTCTATTCGAGCTGCCTGCGGGCCTGACGGCTCCCGAAGCTAGCGCTGGAGGCTCGGCACGAGCGAAATATGGCTCAAACGTGGTATTGCGAATTCCCCTGCACGGGTGAAACGATTTGCGGCGTCTCGACCGTTAGGGGATGGAATTCAAGTGAAAAGCTTTGTCTTTGTCGTCTGCGGCAGCGCGCTCGCTACGTCGACACTGCTCATAGGGGCACCTGCCGCCAGTGCGGCGTCGACCCGCGCCGAGTACATCGCGCAGGTGGATCCGATCTGCCAGGCGAATCTGGTCCCGGTGCGCTCCTCGGGAGCCAGATTTCAAAGTAGCCGCAAGAAGATGAACCGTCTCGCGATTGCCGGAAACGGCAAGGCCTGGCTGAGACAATCCAAACGCACTGCCTCGGCCCTGGACCGGTTCGCTGGCGCCGAACAGACGATGATCGAGCAGATCGCGTTGGTTTCGCCTCCGCCCGCGGACAGCACAGCGGTTGGAACATGGGTGAATGGCGTTACTCAGGCCGATGCGTTTCGCAGGGCTGAGGCCGCAGCCCTGCGTCAGCTCAAGATCGCCAAGGCCAACCGACTAGCTGACCAGGTAGCCAAGGCCCAGGCGCCGGCCTACGCCGCGATCGCCGACTTTGGCTTTCAGGTCTGCTGGCAGAAGGTCTGAGGGAGAGGAAAAGGAGCAATGCGGAAATCCGTCATGCCGTTCGTTCTGTCTGTGGGGCTGATCGCGGTCTGGGCCGGCCCGGCCGATGCCGCCTCGACCCGCGCTGACTACATCGCCCAGGCTGACCCCGTCTGCCTCGCGACCGCCCAGGCGGACGCACACGCGCTGAGCGGGGCGGTGACGGACATCAATAAGGGCCGGTTCAAGGTGGCCGCCCGCAAGTTGCGGCGCGCGGGCAGGTTCTTCAGCGCCGGGGTCGACCAGCTCGCGGCGCTGGAGCGGCCACCGGCCGACGCCTCCCTGCTCGGCTCCTGGATCGACTCTCTGCGCGCACAGGTTCCCATCGTCAACCGTTTCGCGCGGGCACTCAGCCACAAGCACGTGAAGCGCATACGTAGGACCGCGTCGCAATTGCTGATCGCCGAGGACAAGACCATCGCCCTGGTTGACGACTACGGTTTCGCGCTGTGCAACCAGTTCGGATTGTGAGTCGCCTTCCGTCGAGTCTGAGCCAGGTTTCCTCGCCTACAACCAGCGTTTTCAGAACACGTGGGACGCCCGCAACGAGACCCCCCGTTCCCGTACCGACGGGGTTGGTATCCGCACCCGGAAACACCGGAGGAAGAGTGGTACTGGGACGGCGCCGTCTGGAAGCAGGGCCGTTCGACGACCAGGGCGTCGCTAACCCGCAGAGACCGCCGACGCCGTGCTCGCCCCTCGCGGCGAGCCAGGTTTCGAGTCGCCTATGACGGGAGCTGGCAGGAAGTGTTCGAGACCCTCCCCGAGGCTGTCGAATACGCACAAGAGGTTGGTTGGACTGGACGCCTGACCTTGGTGATTGAGTGGCGAGGGCTCTTCCGCGCTCATCGCTTTCGGGCGGCCTTTCCTGAGGAACGTGCGCAGGAGGGCGAGAAGGCCTGGTACTTCTGGCGCTACAAGGGCTATGGAGGCGGAGGGGGAGGCGGGTGAGCGTTCTAGGGCTTTCGCCAAACGCCCTCGCAGCTGGCGGGCTGTCGGAGTAGGCGGCCGCTACTTCTTCAGTAGACCCGGAGGGGCGAGACCCGAGGAGCCTCGGACATGCATCGTCGCCGTTTTCCCGCTCGTCGCCGGAGGCGGACCATGACTATGTGCATGACCGGGAGGCGTACCGCCATGACCGGGAGGCGTACCGCCATGACCGGGAGGCGTACCGGCAGGTATCGCGGCAACGGGCGACGACTTAGGCTGCTTGGGCGGGTTGGGCGCCCTGGACGTATCCCGCCCAGCCCCGTCGCCGCCAGTACCGGAGGCGGCCCCGGCATTGAAGGCCCTCCCTGTTGGAGTAGCTGGCAAGCTGCGATCAGGTGCGGCGGGATTGGCGTTGCCCTTCCTCTTCTTCTCAGGTTCCGCGGAAAACGATCGCTCTGGTGGGATCCCACCAAACTCAAGGCCCCCGCCCCCGCTTTGCGGCCAAAGACCCAAAGAGGCTGTCCCAAGAAGCGCCAGGCACACGATCAGCGAGGCGAGGCCAATGCTCCCCACCAAGGTCATGTACGTCGAGCCGATCTTCCTTCCCTTGATCCCGTCGTCCATGACGAGGGGACCCTAGCGGGCGCGACGCCCTCGCCCCCGGGTGGCCTCTGCGAGAGACCGGATATAGCGAGGTGAGAGGCAATAGCCTCGCCGCGAGAATTTGCGGGATTACTCCCGCACGGCTACTCCCGCAGCCCGGCGGCTGCGAGGGCCTCGTCCTCCGTGCGGAAGACCGTCGAGGCACCGCCCCTAGTCGCTGTCGCCGTTTCGTCCCTCTGGGTCAACAACGACCAGGATCTGCTTGATGGCGGTGCGCACAGCGCCGATGTTGGCCGTCGCGCACGGGCCTTGAGAGAGCGACATCAGCTTTCTTACGACCGTGAGCGAGGATCCGGACGACTGTTCGAGCGCCCCGATCGACCTCACCACTGGATCGTCGCCATGCCCACGCTTCACCTCTTCGAGAAGGGCGTTGAAGATCAGAGCGATTTCCCAGGGCGTGGGATCGATT
>DATAPB010000291.1:0-12811 GCA_036265435.1 Solirubrobacterales bacterium
GTTGGCGGAGGATAGGCTCCTCCGCGTGCTCGCGAGCTTCCAGATCCTCCCCGAGCAACCGGCAAGCGAGCTCCTCGACTCGATCCAGGTGGCCGACGAGCTCGGCTACTACGCCTGCTACAGCGCCGACGAGATCTACCACAAGGACGCCTGGCTGCTGTTCGCTGCCGCGGCCCGGACGACGGAGAACGTGAGGCTCGGCCCATGCGTCTCGCCGATCTTCATGCGCGATCCGACCTACATCGCCCAGCTCGCGGCGACCCTCGACGAGCTCAGCGAGGGCCGTGCGGAAATCGTCTTCGGCATCGGCAACATCGCGATGCTCGAGCAGTACGGCGTGAAATGGCGTGGGACGCGGCCGATCGCCAGGCTTCGAGAGGCTCATCACGTGATGCGGACGATGCTCGATGAGCGCTCGATCGACTTCGACGGCGACTTCTACTCGTACTCGGGCGTCACGACGATGGCGGAGCCCGTGCAGGGGCACCTGCCTCTGAAGATCGGTGCCATGGGCGGGCCGAAGTCGATGGAGCTCGCCGGGGAGATCACCGACGGCCTGCTGACCGCGTGCGCCTATTCGCCCGAGGCCCTGCGGTACGTGGTGGAGTGCTTCTCCGCCGGCGCTCAGCGAGCCGACAGGACGACCGCCGGCCTCGACCTGGGAGATTCGCTGCTCGGAGCGATCGCGGCCGACCGGGATGTCGCGAAGGAGGCGGCGAGAATCCTCGCGGCGTTCTACATACCGTCGATGCCGCCGGGTCTGCTCGAGCGCCACGGGATCACAGCCGCGGAGGTCGCGCCGGTGAACGATGCCTTCGCCACCGGCGACGTGAAGCGAGCGCTCGCCGCCACCCCCGACTCGATCGCAGACCGCCTGGTCGTCGCCGGTACCCCGCAGGACTGGGCCGAGTGGCTCACCGGCACCTATGCGCCCGCCGGTCTTACGCACGCCCTCGTGTCGTTCGCGGATCCGTTCACCCTGCGCAGCTGGGCGGACGTCGAGGTCGCCGGACTGCCCGGCCTGGGCGAGCAGGTCCGCCTCTTCGGGGAGGAAGTCCTGCCGGGGCTCGCGGCCGCGTAGCTCTCCCAGGCGGATCAAGAGCGACCTGCATCCCTGCTACCTTCGCGGCCGTATGTGGCGCCTGCGACGTGTTTTCGTCCCAGTCGCGGTGGCGGGAGCGGGACTTGCGCTCGCTGCCTGCGGCGGTGACAGCTCTCCCGAGACTCCGATCGCGGTTCCGACGGCGACCCAGCCGAGCCAGGGCAAGACCGAGTTCATCGCCCAGGCCGATTCCATCTGCGCGGAGGCGAACAGCTCCATCGAGCAGTTCGCCGCCTCCGGGCAGGGCCTGACGGAGGCCGACCAGATCGCCCAGCTGCGCCAGGGCGTCGTCGACCAGATCAAGCAGCTGAATCCGCCCAGCGACCCCACCCTGGACCAGTTCCTCAATGCCGTGTCCGACCAGGTCGCCGCCGGCAAGAAGATCGGTCTCGCACTCCAGCGCGGCGAGGACACGACTCAGTTCGAGTCAGAGCTTGACAACGCCAAGACGGAGGCCGAGACCGCCGCCTCCTCCTACGGTTTCAAGGAGTGCGGCCAGCCGATCACCTCCTCCGGCACCAGCACGAGCAGCAGCTCCAGCAGCTCGAGCTCCGCAAGCAGCAGCGGCGGCACCGTCGCCCCAAGCGCCCCGAGCAGCTCGTCCGGCACGAGCGGCGGGACGGCCGGCGGGACCGCTGGCGGCACGGGCTCCGGCACGCCCGGCAGCTCGGGCACCGGCAGCGGCACCTCCGGGTCGGGGAGCGGCGGGACCGGCGGCAGCTCCGGCGGTGTGGGGCCGGGTTAAGCGGCTACCTCGGCCCAGGTTCCGTAGAGCTGCGCGTAGCGCCCGCCCGCGGCGATCAGCTCATCGTGCGTACCGCTCTCCACGATCTCTCCGTTCTCGAGCACCGCGATTCGATCCGCGTTCCGGATGGTCGACAGCCGATGGGCGATCACGATCGCGGTTCGGCCACGCAGCAGCCGCTCCAGCCCGGCCTCGATCGTCCGTTCGGTTCGCACGTCGACGTTCGAGGTCGCCTCGTCCAGGATCAAGATCCGCGGCTCGGCCAGCAGCGCCCTCGCGAACGCGATCAACTGCCGCTGTCCGGCCGACAGCGCCACACCCCGCTCGCCAACCTCCGTATCGAAGCCGTCCGAGAGCCGGCGGATGAAGTCGCCGGCCCCGATCGCGTCAGCGGCGGCCTCGATCTCCTCATCGGTCGCCTCCGGCCGCCCGAAGGCGATGTTCTCCCGCACGGTTCCCGAGAAGAGGAACCCCTCCTGCGGGACGATCCCGAGCTGGCTGCGCAGGCAGCTCGAGCTCAGATCGCGCAGATCATTGCCGTCGACCAGGACCCGGCCACGCTGCGGGTCGTAGAACCTCGAGACCAGCTTCGCGAACGTCGACTTCCCAGCGCCCGTCTCACCGACCAGCGCCAGGGTCTCGCCGGCCGGAACGTGAATGGAGACGTCCTCGAGTGCCCAGGCGGCATCGTCCTCGTCCTCGTCGTCACTTCTCTCGATCTTCCCGCTCGACCGCTTCAATCCCGCGGTGCGATCGAGCCCATATGAGAACCAGACCCCGTCCATCTCGATCTCGCCGCGCAGCGTCCCCGGGTCGAGCGCACCCGGCTTGTCGACCATGTCCGGCTCCGTGTCGAGCAGGTCGAAGATCTTGTCCAGCGCGGCCATCCCCTGCTGGTAGGTCGTGTAGAGGTTGGAGAGCTGCTGGATCGGATCGAAGAAGGTGGAGAGGTAGCCGACGAACGCCACGACGATCCCGATCTGGGCGTTCCGCGCCGACTCGGTCGCGAGATCCAGCGCCTGGTAGCCCCCGTAGAGCAGGATCACCGCGGTCCCGATCGCTGAGAGCAGCTCGACGGCCGGGAAATAAGACGCGTTCAGGTAGACGGTCTTCAGGTTCGCCCGCCGGTTGAGCTCGTTGAGCTCGGCCATGCGCTCGATGTGGCGGCTCTCCTGGGCGAAGCTCCGCACCACGCGAACGCCGCTCAGGCTCTCCTGCAGGTAGGCGGTCACCTCCGCGATCCGCTCCCTGGTGATCCGATAGGCGCTAGCCGCGACGATCCGGAAGACCAGGCTCGCGATCGCGAGCAGCGGGAGCGTCAGGAACACCACCAGGGCCAGCTGTACGTCCGCCACCAGCATGATCACAACGACCCCGACGAGCGTCAGGGTGCTGGAGAACAGGGTCACCACTCCCGTGCTGATCAGCTGGTCGAGGGCGTCGACGTCGTTCGTGATCCGCGAGATCAGGACTCCGGGCCGGTTGCGCGTGAAGAATCCGATCGACATCTGCTGGACGTGCGTGAAGATCCGGATGCGCAGGTCCTGGAGAGCGCGCTCGCCCACCCAGCCGACGAGGTAGGTCTGCACGTAGCTGGTGCCCCAACCGACGAGCGCAGCAACCAAGAACCCACCGACGATCAGTACGAGCGCGGTGGAGTCGCCGTCGAGGACCGCCGAGATCGCCTTGCCGACCAGGAACGGCGGCGCCAGGGTGGCGCCAGTGGCGAGGATCAGCGCACCGAGCATCATCAGCACCTGGCGCCGGTACGGCCGCAGCAGCGAAAACAGCCAGCGCACCTTCCGCCAGCGATTGTCCTGGCCCCGGATCAGCCGCCACAGCGAGCGGAAGAGGGCGAGGAAATTCTGTGCGCCGTTCGTCTCATTCATAGCTTCGCCAGCTCCTCGCGGTCCTCGAGGTCCCGCTGCAGGTAGACGGAGTCCTCGAGACCCTTCTCGGCGATCTCCTCATACAGCGGACAGCGCTCGAGCAGCTCCTCGTGCGTGCCGCGATCGACGATCCGGCCTCGGTCCATTACGACGATCTCGTCCGCCAGCGAGATCGTCGAGAGACGGTGGGCGACGATGAACGTCGTCCGGCCCTCCATCGCCTCGCGCAGTCCGGCCTTGATCTGGGCCTCCGTTCGCGCATCAACCGACGAGGTCGCGTCGTCGAGGATCAGGATGCGCGGCTCGGCCAGCAGCGCCCGCGCGATGGCGATCCGCTGCCGTTGGCCCCCGGAGAGTGTCAGGCCCCGCTCGCCGATCACGGTCTCGTAGCCCTCCGGAAGTCCAGTGATGAAGTCGTGCGCCTGCGCCTGCCGGGCCGCCGCTTCGATCTGCTCTGGCGTCACATCCGGCCGGGCATACGCGATGTTGCCAGCGACGGTGTCAGAGAACAGAAAGCTGTCGTCAGCCACGAAGGCGATTTCACGTCGCAGCGAGGCCAGGTCGACCTCCCTGATGTCGGCGCCGTCGATCACCACGCGGCCCTCACTCGGGTCATAGAGCCTCGCGAGCAGGCCGACCAGACTGGTCTTACCGGATGCAGTCGGGCCGACCAGCGCGACCGTACGGCCCGGCTCGACCTCCAGGTCGATCCCGGTGAGAGCCGGCTCTGCACCGTCATACCGGAGGGTCACCCTCTGCAACGAGACCTGCCCGCGCCCCGCGGGCAGCGGTGGCGCACCGGGCGGGCTCTCCATCGAAGGCTCGCGATCGAGGATCTCGAACATCCGGTTGCCAGAGGCGACGGCGCGCTGGGCCATGCTCAGCGACATCCCCAACCAGCGCACCGGTCCGGAGAGCAGCACGACATAGACGTAGAAGGCGGTCAGATGACCGACGTTGGCGCTGCCGTCGATCACCTGAAGGCCGCCCACCAGGAGGACGGCCGCCAGCCCGAGATTGGGCAGAAATCCCATCAGCGGCGTGTAAAAGGACTGCAGCCGAGTCGAGACCATGCTCTGCTCGAAGACCCGGTTCGCGGAATGCCGGAACCGCCCGATCATGTGATCCTCTCTTGCGAACGCCTTGACGATGCGGACCCCCGAGATGCTCTCCTCAGCGTTGGTGGTCAGCTCGCCCACCCTCTGCTGGACCTCCTGCTCCGCGGGCCGATTGCGGCGGCTGTAGCGGGTCGCGCTCGCGACCAGGAACGGCACCGGCGCCAGGGCGAGCAGCGCCAGGAGCGGATCCAGGATGAACATCGCGGCCGCCGCGAACAGGATCGTCAGGGCGCTCTGGCTCACCCAGATCAGTCCGTAGCCCAGGAAAAAGCGGATCGACTGCAGGTCCACAGTGGCGCGCGACATCAGCTGGCCGGTCTGCTGGGTGTCGAAGAAGCCGAGCTCGAGCTTCTGCAGGTGCTCGTAGAAGCGCTGGCGGAGGTCGAACTCGACCGCGAGCGAGACCTTCCCGGCGATCAGACGCCGGCCCAGGGTCAGCAGCAGCCGCAGAACACCGGCACCGAGCAGGGCCAGCACCAGCGGGAGGATGTCGTCGCGGTGCTCGGACTCGATCGCATTGACTGCCCCGCCGATCAGCAGCGGGATCAGCACCGTCATCCCCATCGCCAGCCAGGCGAGCACCAGCGAAAAGATGAGGGGGCGCCGATAGGGACGCAGAAAGCCGAGGAGGCGACGGAAAGTGGCCATACCTCAACTATAGAAAGTGAAGTGACGACCTCTGCCCGGCGCTCGCCAAACGCCTCGCTACTCTGCGTCCAGTGTTCAGAGAGATCATCAGCTGGCCGATCTCCATGGCTCGCACCGCGATTGACCTCCCGCGCTCGATGGAGCGCAGCATCCGCGAGGCTAACGAGCTGATGGAGGTCTCGCGCGAGCAGCTCGAGGTCATGCGGCGGCAGGCCGACGAGGCCCTCGAGCAGGCGGAGCGAATGAACGAGCTCCTCGGGAGGGTCGTTCGCCTCACCGAGCCGCTGGAGCGCGCGCAGCGCGGGGCCGAGTACGTCGGCGAGGGCCTGAAGCGAGCGATCTTCGGTCCCGAGGAGGCGGCCCGTGCCTCGATCGACGCTGAGGTCATTGCCGAGGAACGCGCGCTCTCGAACGAGCCCGCGTTCTCCGAGCCGGTCCTCCCCGAGGAGCCGGTCCTCCCCGAAGAGCCTGCCCTCTCCGAGGAGCCCCCAAGGCCTCCAGGCCCCACGGAGCGGTGAGCCGTCCCGACGCCGGGCTCTGTGACCGCTGTCGCCATCAGCGCCTGATCCACAACACGCGCGGCTCAGTCTTCTCGCTCTGCGAGCGGTCCAAGACGGATCCCGACTTCCCGCGCTACCCGCGCCTTCCCGTGCAGAGCTGCCGCGGTTTTCAGGAGCGTGTCCCGGGTAATGGCTGAGCCAGTAGGAGGTCGGCGATCGATGCGCGCGGGGATTCGAAAGGCGGCGTCGCTCGGGGCGTTGGTCGCCCTGATGACCATCGGCCTGGCGGCCTGCGGCTCTGGTGACGAGACGACGACCACCAACACCACTGTCCGCCCGGCCGTCTCGCGCGAGACCGGGGACCATCTCGCCAAGCTCAGTGACCGCATCGCCTCGGACCTCGACTCCGGCGACCTCTGCCACGCGGCCCACGCGGCGGACGACCTGAGCTCCGCGGTCGAGGACTCGGACCTTCCCGCCAGCCTCCGCCCGGGGGTGGAGACCGTCGCCACCGATCTCGTGAACCAGGTCAACTGCCCGGCGCCCCCGCCGCCCCCCGAGCCGCAGAAGCCGAAGAAGGACCACAGCGACGACCACGGGAACGGGGAGAACCACGGAAATGGGGAGAAGCACGGGAACGGGAACGGGGAAAAGCACGGGAACGGGAACGGCCACGGCAACGGTCACTCCAAGCACGGTGGATTCGTCCCACCCGGAAACGCCAAGCTCAAGGGAGAGGGTTGATGCAGCGCCTGCTCGCCGGCGAGCGCTATGAGCTCGGGGACAGGCTCGGGCACGGCGGCATGGCCACCGTCTACCTCGCGCGGGACCTGAAGCTGGATCGGGAGGTCGCGATCAAGCTCCTCGCCGACAACTTCACCGGAGACGACGAGGTCCGCAAGCGTTTCTCACGCGAGGCTCGGCTGGCGGCCCGCCTCGATCATCCGAATGTCGTCCAGGTGTTCGACGTCGGCGAAGACGGTGACCGACCCTTCATCGTCATGGAGCACGTACGGGGCGGGACCCTCGAGGACCGCCTCAACCGCCGCCGCCGCTCGGTCGATCGCGACGAGGGCCTCCGCCTACTGGGGCAACTGTGCGAGGGCCTCGGCCACGCCCACGCGAGGAAGCTGGTCCACCGGGACATCAAGCCCCAGAACCTGCTCCTGCGCGAGTCGGATGAATGCCTGAAGATCACCGACTTCGGTATCGCCCGCGCCGCCGAGGAGACCACACGGCTCACCCGGCCCGGCAAGGTGCTCGGCACCGATCGTTACATGGCCCCCGAGCAGCTCGCGGACGGCCGGATCACCGCCGCCACCGACGTGTACGCGTGCGGGGTCGTCGCCGATGAGCTGCTGCCCAAATCGCGCTCGCTGCAGGTCCACGAGGTCATCACGCGTTGCCTCAGTGAGAACCCGGAGCAGCGTTTCGCCGACGCCAATGAGCTGGGCGAGGCGCTGGCGGTCGCCGACGGGAACGGCGCGGGCGGCGTAGTCCGCCGGATCAAGTCCCAGGGCCGCATCAGGCCAGTTCCGGTGGGCGAGGCGACGGCCAAGTGGCCGGCGCCGACGGACGTCAAGCCGACCAGGGCGCGCGGCGGGCACCGCCGCAGGTGGCTGGCAGCCGGCCTGCTCTTGATCGCCGGGGGCGCGGCGGCTGCCGTGATCGCGATCGGGCCCGGTGGCTCGAGCTCATCGAGCAAGGCCAAGCCGGACCGGCCGGCCACGGTGGCGCCGGCCGTCGTTCCTCGCTCGGACGACCCGGCGACCCAGGCGAAAGAGCTCGCCGACTTCCTCCGGGCGCAGTCGCGCCCGCAGCCGAGCGCGCAACAGCCCTGATCCGGAGATTCAGGGCGTCGTCTTCGGGACCGGCGCCGTCGGGGTCTGCGTCGGCTTCGTTGCCGTGGGTCCAGTCGCCGTCGTGGTCGGAGAGGGGGCGGTGGTGGTCACCGCCGCGGTTGTCGGCGGGTGAACCGCCGGCTCCGACTTCTCGCCGCAGCCCGCCGCGGCGAGTGCCGCGGCTGCCGCCGTCCCGCACACCAGCGGCCGCAGCCGCCGCCTTCCCGCCAGGCCGTGGAGATTCACCGCGGGGACGGTAACGAAGCCCGCGTTCTCAGCGGAACTCGACCTCGACCAGCGGGCTGCGCGCCACCCAGTCCTCAACGTTTCCGCTGCCGCGGCCCAGGTCCTCGAGGATTCCCCGGATCACCTCGCGGCGCTCCCCCTCGTCCGTGATCGGCCGTGCGACCGCGGGCAGATCCGCCTGCGCGCTGCCCTTCAGATGAAAAGTGAACTCCGGGTTCCTGACCAGGTTCGCGTACCAATCCCGCGTTCCGGGCGAGCCGCTCAGGAATGTCCGGCCGTCATAGCGGTACCGCCAGATCTCGATCCGCCGCGGCTGGCCGCTGTTGCGGCCCGTCGTCGTGATGTCGATCGTGCGGTCGTTCTCGAGCGCCCGCTGGATTCGCTCGTCCACGAATCCAGCGTACGCCTATGCCGCCTCGGGGTAGGCGGCCTCGCTCGGGATCTCCTCGGACTCCTCTGCGAACTGCTCGGCGGCCTTCTCCTCTGGCTGAAGCACCAGCGCGGCGACGGCGATCGCGGCCACGACCAGGCCGGCGGCGACCCAGAAGGCCAGGTGATAGCCGCTGGTCAGTGCCGAGGCCGTCGAGTGCCCGGCGGCCTCGAGGCTGTCGCTGCGCGAGGTCGAAAGGGTGGCCAGCACGGCCAGGCCAAGGGCGCCGCCGACCTGGGCCGAGGTGTTGACCAGCCCAGACGCGAGCCCGGCGTCGGCACGGGTGGCGCCCGACATCGCGAGCGTCATCAGGGCCGGGAAGCAGATTCCAATGCCGGTGCCGAGCAGGATGAGGACCGGCAGGACGTAGACGAAATAGTTGCCGTCGACCGGGGCGCGCGTGAAGTACGCAAGGCCGGCGGCCACGAGGGCGAGCCCGGGGAAGAGCAGACGCCTCGCGCCGAAGCGCATGATCAGCGGCTCGGAGTAGCGGCCCGTCAGCGTGCCCATGATGATCGTCACCGGCAGGAAGGCGAGCCCGATCTGGAGTGCGTCGTAGCCCTGGACCAGCTGCAGGTAGAGCGAGCCCATGAAGAACACGCCGAACATCCCCGCGACCGTCAGCACCTGGACGAGGTTCGCGCCGGTCACGTTCCGCGAGCGAAAGATGCGCAGCGGGATCAGGGGGTTGTCCGTACTGGCTTCGCGCGCGACGAACAGCGCGAGCAGCGCGAGAGAGCCGGCGCCGAGACCCAGGGTCAGAGGTGCGCCCCAGCCGTCCTTGGCTGCCGGCTCGACGATCGTGTAGACGCCGAGCATCAGGGAGGCGGTGATCAGCACGGCGCCGAGCGTGTCCGCGCCCTGCCCGAAGCCGATTCCCTCGTCCTTCTCGAGCAGGCGACGCGCGTAGATCGCCGTGAAGAGCCCGATTGGGGCATTGATGAAGAAGATCCAGTGCCAGCTGATCGTCTGGGTGACGACACCGCCGACCAGCAGGCCGACCGCGCCGCCCGCCGAGGCGACGAATGCGTAGACGCCCACCGCCTTGGCCTGCTCCCGCGGCTCCGGGAACATCGTCACGATCATGCCCAGGACGACGGCCGAGGTCATCGCGCCGCCGATGCCCTGGAGGAGGCGAGCGCCGATCAGCATCCCCTCTGTCTGGGAGAGACCGCAGAGCACCGAGGCGATGACGAAGACGGCCAGGCCATAGAGGAGGATCGTCCGGCGGCCGATCAGGTCTCCGAGACGGCCCGCCAGGAGCAGCAGCCCGCCGAAGGTGATCAAGTAGGCGTTGACCACCCATGCGAGGCTCGACTGCGAGAAGCCGAGGTCGTCCTTGATGGAAGGCAGGGCGACGTTCACCACGGTGACGTCGAGGACGATCATCAGCACGCTGACGCAGAGCACGTAGAGAGCGATCCACCTGTTGCGGTCGCTCATCGGCTGCGTCGTTGTTCCCGCCTGTACCTGCGTCATGTGATCGGCCTCCTGGTTACCCGTCAAGTGAAGTCGGTCGTTTCCAGATACGACCGTGGCCGGGTCGAAAACTCATCGCTGCGAAAGCGAACGTCAGTTTGTAGCGGTTCGAGTCCGCTTGAAGTCAAATGCCCGTGAAGAGCCGCTCAGTCGATCCTCGCCGGGAGCCCGAACCGCTCGTAGGCGGCGGCGAGCTTCTCGTAATCGGCCGGCTGCTCCGGCGTGCGTGCCTGCACCTCGGGGTCGGGATCCATGGAGGCGCGCACGATGAACGCGTCCACCTCCTTGATCTTGTCGCCCTCGAAGGTGAGGACGTTGATCGCGAAGGGAACTCGGGCCTGCTGCTCCTCGTCCCAGCTGTAGAAGGCGAGCGCAGGCTGGCCGTTGGCGCTGATCGCTATCGCCTTCCAGCCCCACTCGGGGAGCATCGACCAGCGCTCGAGGAACCCGCGCACGCCCTCGAGCCCACTGAACCAGCGCGCCATCGGCGGCATCGTGAAAGCGACGTCATCCGCGAGCATCGAGACGACCGTGTCGACGTCATTGCGCTCCCAGGCGTCGGCGTACTGCTCGACCGTCTCGCGGAGCTTCTCGTCACCGAGTGCGCTCAGCGTCTCCTGCTGGCTCTGGTCGGGAACCTTCTTCTCGATCGTCGCGCGGGCGCGCTGCAGGGCGCTGTTGACCGAGGCGACGCTCGTGTCGAGCGTTTCCGCCGTCTCCTGGGCGGAGAAGCCGAGCACCTCACGGAGGATGAGGACGGCCCGCTGGTTGGCGGGGAGAAGCTGGAGCGCGGCGATGAAGGCGAGCTCGATGGCCTCCCGCTGCTCGTACCGCGCGTCGGGCGACGCATACCCGTCCTCGATGGCGAGCGTCTCGTCGGGATACGGCTCGATCCAGACCGACTCCACCACCGGTTCACCGACTCCGCCGTGCGGATCTGCGGGCGGCCCGTAGTCGACCGGCAGCACCCGCTTGGGCCGTCGTTGAATCGCGTCCAGGGAGGTGTTCGTCGCGATCCGGTAGAGCCAGGAGCGCAGTGAGCTGCGCCCCTCGAACTTGTCCAGCCCGCGCCAGGCCCGTACGAGCGCCTCCTGCAGAGCGTCCTCGGCGTCGTGGACGGAGCCCAGCATCCGGTAGCAGTGGGCGTGCAGCTCGGAGCGATGAGGCTCGACCAGGCGGCGGTAGGCGTCCTCGTTGCCTTCCATGGCCGTCTGGAGAAGCTCCCGCTCCTGCACCGTCGATCCTGTGGGGCTGGGACTCATCGGTCTATGGAGACTAGACGGACCCGGTCGGCGAAATTCATCGCGACCGATGAATTCGTGGGCGCCCCCCGGTCTAAATGGCAGGCAATGAGCCGTCCCGCGCCCAATTCCGTGGTTCACCTCGAGCTCCACACTGCCGATCTCCGCGGGGCGGTGGACTTCTACGCGAGGCTGTTCGGCTGGCAGCCGGAGCGTATTCGCGCCGGCGAGGGTTCCTATCTCGCCCTGGGAATGGGTGACCGTGTCGGCGGCGGCGTCGTCGAGTGCCCGGCCGGCCAGCCGCTGTGGCTTCCCTATGTCGAGGTGCGCGATGTCGGCGCCACGACCGATCGGGCGCAGGGGCTCGGCGGCGAGGTTCTGCTAGGTCCGCGCGAGGGCCCCGAGGGCTGGCGGAGCGTCGTCTCGACCCCGGATGGCGGGGAGGTCGCCTTCTGGCAGCCCAAGGGCGCCAAGAACGGCGGGCGCTGAGTCAGGCCGGCCAGAAGATCGCGAAGGCGCCGTGCTGCCCGGACTGGCCGCGGATCGGGATCGCGCTGACCGCGATCCGATGCTCGGCTCCGTCCGCGCCCGTGATCTCCATGTGCGCGTGCCCCGGCTCACCGTCGCGAAGGGCGATGGTGAGCGGGAGCTCGTCGACCGCGAGCGGCTGCCCGCCCGGCTTCCGCGGACGGAAGCGGCTGCCCCAATCCTCCGGCGGCATCTCTCCGGCGTCCTCGTAAGGCATCCCGAGCAGCCCCCCGGCGGCCTCGTTGTAGAAGAGGAGCGTGCCGCCCTCGTCGACCAGGAACGCCGCTGTTGACAACGAGGCGATCAGGCTCCGCGCCTGGATCAGCTCGATCGGCCTCTGGGCTGCGACCATGCGGCCAGCCTAGACCCGTCACCGCAGCCGAGGCAAGTCACCCGGTTGCCTGAAGGGCGGCCGATTAGTTGCGCCCTGACCGCGAGTCTCCTTATGCGATCCCGAAGGAGGAGGCACGGCCATGACGCGGCTGGTTCTGCAGATGGGCATCTCGATCGACGGCTTCGTCGCCGCCCCCGATGGCTCGCAACCCTGGCTGGGCGAGCCCGAGGACGAAGCCGCCCAGCAGTGGAAGCTGGATACGGTGCGGGGCGCGGACGCCCATCTGATGGGCCGAGTCACGTACCTGGACATGGCCGCCCACTGGCCCGGCTCGGACAGTGAGTACGCCGCGCCGATGAACGAGATCCCGAAGGTCGTCTTCTCGAAGACCCTCCAGACGGCCGATTGGCCGGAGTCGCGCATCGCCGGCGGGGACCTGGCGGAGGAGATCGAGGCCATCAAGGTGCAGAAGGGCGGCTACGTGATCGCCTACGGCGGCGCCGGCTTCGCGCGCTCGCTCGTTCGCGGCGGCCTGGTCGACGAGTATCGGCTCAACGTCCAGCCGGCCGCCCTCGGCGAGGGGATGCCGATCTTCACGGAGCTGCCCGAGCCGCTCCATCTCGAGCTCGTCGAGGCACGTGCCTTCGGCTCCGGCAACGTCGGCCACGTCTACGTGCCACGCACTGACTAGTCCGGCACCTCAGGGACCT
>DATAPB010000292.1:0-14392 GCA_036265435.1 Solirubrobacterales bacterium
ACCGCTCGTCGTCATCCCGCACCCGAACCAGTCGAACCACAACGGCGGGCAGCTGCAGTTCGGCCCGGACGGCCTGCTCTACGCAGGGACCGGGGACGGCGGCGGCGCCGGCGATCAGCCGGACAACGCCCAGAACCCGAACTCGCGCCTCGGCAAGCTGCTGCAGATCGATCCGGCGTCGGGCGCCGTGCGCGTCTACTCCCTCGGCCTGCGCAACCCGTACCGCTTCTCCTTCGACCTGGTCAGTGCTCCCGGTCAGCCGCGCCTGGCCATCGCCGACGTCGGCCAGGACCGCTTCGACGAGATCGACTATCTGCCTCTGGTGGCAGCCGCCGGCGCCAACTTCGGGTGGAACGACTTCGAGGGGTTCGCGCCGTTTGCCGGAGCCCATCCACCCACCCCCAGCGGCACCGTCAGGCCGATCAAGGTCAGGAGCATCTCCGGGGCCGGCTGCGCGATCATCGGCGGTTACGTGGTCCGAGACGCGAAGCTGCGCTCGCTGACCGACCGCTACGTCTATGGGGACTTCTGCACCGGCAAGATCCGTTCGCTGATCCCGCGCCTGGGGGGCGCCCGCAAGGACCGGGGCACCGGCCTCCGGGTGCGGGACCTGAGCTCGTTCGGGGAAACGGCCGCCGGCAAGCTCTTCGCCACCTCGCTGGACGGCCCGGTCTACCGGTTCGTCCGCCGCCGCTGAGCGGCGGGGGTGGCCGACCTGCCCGCTAATAACCTGGGCCACCTCTCGCCCAGGACCCTGACATGCGGACCGCCCTGAGCCGTCGCCGGATCGAGACCTTCATCGCTGCCCTCGTCGCGATCGCAGCGGCGACGGTCGGGATCGCGGTCCAGGAAGGGCGAACACTGGGGCCGAAGTTCGTCACGCTCGACCGGATCGCCCGCATGCGGCAGCCGGTCTACCTGACGCAGCCGCCGGGCCAGAACTCGAATCTCTACGTGGTCCAGAAGCGCGGCGCGGTCCGGATCATCGCCAACGACCACCTCCTCGAGCGTCCGTTCCTGGACATCCACCGGCTGGTCGAGCACAACGGGCCGGGCGGCGACCCGGGCATGGCCGCGATCGCATTCCCGCCCGACTACGGCCGGACCGGCCTCTTCTACGTCTCCTACAACAACCGCCAGGACGACCTCCAGGTGGACGAGTACCGCCGCAGCGCGGACAACCGGCTCGTGGCCGACCCCAGCTCACGCCGGCCGCTCCTCACCATCCCCGAGCCGACCGGCGCGCATCATGGCGGGCTGATCGTCTTCGGCACCGACGGCTACCTCTGGCTGGGCGCCGGCGACGGGGGTCCGGCGGGAGACCCGGCGGGGAACGCGCAGAACCTGGACCTCCTGCTCGGCAAGCTCCTGCGGATCGATCCGACCCCATCACCAACGGCGGCTACAAACACCGCCGCCGGACAAAGGCCGTACACGATCCCCCCGGACAACCCGTTCGTGGGGCGGCCCGGCCGGGATGAGATCTGGGCCTACGGCCTGCGCAACCCGCGCCGCTTCTCCTTCGACCGGCCCACCAAGTCGATCGGGATCGGCGACGTGGGCAACAACCGCTACGAGGAGATCGACTATCTCCCGATCGCAAAGTCGCGAGGAGCGAACTTCGGCTGGCCTGCCTACGAGGGATTCGCGGTCTTTCACGGCGGCATCCCCCGCAGGGACGTGGTCTTCCCCGCCCTGGCCTATCCGCACCATCCCGGCTGTGCGGTGACCGGCGGCTACGTCGTTCGCGACCCGCGGCTCGCCAAGATCCGCGGCAGGGAGATCGTCGGGGACTACATGTTCGCCGACTACTGCACCGGCAAGCTCTACGGCTTCCGCCCCCGACTCGGCCGCCGCGCCGGGAAGGAGCGCAGCTTTCGCTTCGACATCCGCTACCTCTCCTCGCTCGGCGAGGACAACGCGGGCAACATCTACGTGCTCACGGAGCGGGGCATCAAGAGAAACAGCAAGGGCTCGGTCTACCGGCTGGTGCCGTTCCGCAAGGAGATCTAGCCCGGGCCCTACCGCGGAAGCGCGGGGGCGAGGATGCGGTACGCCTTGATGCCCAGGCCGAGGCGTTCCCGGTCCTCGGAGATCTGGGGGTCGAGCCCGGTCAGCTCTTTCACGCGCTCGAGCCGGTAGGCGACCGTGTGCCGGTGCGCGAAGATCGCTCGCGCGGTCGCGTTCATGTTGCAGTCGCTCGTCAGGTACTCCTCGAGCGTGCCCAGCAGGTCCGAGCGGTACTGGTCGTCGTAGCGAACCAGCGGCTCGACGGTGTCGCGGTAGAAGCTCCGCACCTCGTCGGGGTCCGAGATCAGGGCCCTGAACAGCAGCCGGTAGACCCCGCTCGCCGCGATCCCCTCCTCGAGGGCCTCGGCGATCTCCGGCTCGCGGGTGATCACGTCGAGGACCAGCTCGGCCTCCCTGATCGCGCGATGTAGGTCACCGGGATCCGGATAGAAGGAGGAGACGGCAGCCATCCCGTGCTTGCGGAGGCGGTTGGCGATGCGGCCGGCCGAGCGCAGCGTCGTCTCCGGCGCGTCATCGCCGCCGCGTGCCGGCAGGATGGCGTAGAGCCGGCCGTCGGCGAGCTTCGCCAGCGAGCCCTCGTACTCGGCCTCGACCAGCGCGGTCGCGTGGCTCGGGGAGGCGGACTCGATCTCCGCGACGAGCGCGATAGCCCCACGGGCCAGGTCGCACCCGAGCCGGGCCGCCTTGCTGGTCGCCTCCGCCGTGTGGACCTCGTGGGAGCGGAGCTCCTCGATCAGGCCGCCGCGCATCTTGCGCTCGGCGTCCTCACGCGCATCGGCCACCGCGACCTCGGCCAGCGCGGCGAGTGCGGCGGCGCGTAGAACCTCCTCGCGGTCGACCAGGACCGCCTCCTCATCGCCGTCGGTGGAGGACTCCGCGAGCAAGAGGACGACGCCCACGATCTGCCCGCCGGCCTCGATCGAGCGCTCGAGCGCGATCTCGTCGGATGCGGTCGCATCGGTCTCGGCAACTCGCGCCTTCGCGTATTCGGCGAGCCCGTTGAGCTCCCCGCCCCCCGGGGCGCGGGCGGCGAGCCCCCTGGGCGGAAGGACGATCGCCACCGGTCCCCCGGCCTCCGCGGCGGCAAGCTCGGCGACTCCCTGAAGGCCCTCGCCGTCGAGGACGGCCTCGATCATGCGCGTGCTGAGCTCGCGCATGGTCACTCCGTCTGGGCTTCGATCTTCTTCATGGCGGGGCGGCCCGGAAAGCGGCGACTGCTGCCGAGGGCCACCGTAGGCGCGCCCGGGCGCACGGTCTTTGGCCCTCTGTCGAAAATCGCGGGCGGCGCTTGCTCCAAGCGGTCGAGCGTGTCGATCGGCACTAGCTCCATGCACGAAACTGGCTGGGCAGCCAGTGCGGCGGTACAGTGGCTCGAAACCGGCGAGGAGGAGAGCGATGGCGATCGACACGGTCAGCGAGGCCGCCAAGAGTCAGGACACCCGCGAGAGCTTCGAGGTGATCAACCCCGCGGACGACTCGGTGATCGCCAACGTGCCGATCGATGGCCCCGCCGAGGTCGCCGCCACCGTCGCCCGGGTGCGCGCCAATCAGCCGGCCTGGGAGGAGCTCGGCATCAAGGGCCGTGCCGAGTGGCTCGGCAAGCTCCGCGACTGGCTAATCGACCACCAGGACGAGATCGCGGACACGATGCAGCGGGAGACGGGCAAGGTCCGCGCCGAGTCGATGGGCGAGGTTCCCTACGTCGTGGACCTCATCAACTTCTACGGCAAGAAAGCCGGCAGGTACATCGGCGACCAGAAGGTCCCCGCCCACTCGCCGCTGATGAAGGTCAAGAAGCTCAAAGTCCAGTACCGCCCGTATCCGGTGGTCGGCGTCATCAGCCCCTGGAACTTCCCGCTGATCCTCTCGCTGGGCGACGCGGTTCCCGCCCTCGTCGCCGGGTGCGCGGTCGTCGTCAAGCCCTCCGAGGTCACCCCGCTGGGGCTCGGAGAGATCGTCGAGGCCTGGAAGTCCGAGATCGGCGGCCCCGACGTCTTCGATGTCGTCAACGGCATGGGCGAGACGGGCTCGGCGCTGGTCGACAAGGTCGACTTCGTCCAGTTCACCGGCTCGGACCGCACGGCGAAGAAGGTCCTCACCCGCGCGGCCGACACCCTCACCCCTGTGAGCGCCGAGCTCGGGGGCAAGGACCCGATGATCGTTCTGCGCACCGCGGACGTCGAGAGGGCAGCCAACGCCGCCGCCTGGGGTTCGTTCGCCAACTCCGGCCAGGTCTGCATCTCCACGGAGCGCATCTACGTCGAAGAGCCGGTCTACGACGAGTTCCTCACCCGATTCGTCGACGAGGTGAAGAGCCTCAATCAGGGGATGGACGGGCGAGACCACGGCAAGGAGATCGGCGCGATGACCTACCCGAAGCAGACCGACATCGTCGAGTCCCACGTGAACGACGCGCGGGAGAGCGGTGCCACGGTCCTCACCGGGGGGCAGCGCGGCGGGGGGCCGGGCGACTGGTTCGAGCCCACCGTCCTCGCAGACGTCGACCACTCGATGACCGTGATGCGCGACGAGAGCTTCGGCCCGGTGGTCGGGGTGATGAAGGTCCGCGATGCAGACGAGGCGGTGCGGCTCGCCAACGACAGCCGCTACGGGCTATCGGCCTCGGTGTTCGGCAGCAGGCGCCAGGCCGAGGCGGTCGCGCGGAGGCTCGAGGTCGGCACCGCGAACGTCAACGACGTCCTGGTCGGCTTCCTGGCCTCGGACGTGCCGATGGGCGGCTGGAAGGACTCCGGGATCGGCTTCCGCCACGGGGAGTACGGGATCAAGAAGTTCGTCCGGCCGGAGTCGCTGGTGATCGCGAGGTTCGGCGGTAAGCGTGAACCGCTCTACTTCCCGTACACGAGCGACCGCCGGGCGAAGCTGCGCAAGATCTCGGACTTCTTCAACTCGCGCGACTGGCGCAGGCGACTCGGCCGGCGCTAGCCGTCCTTACCGCCACCACCGGAGCCGCCGCGGGTCTCGACCTTGCTCGCGATCCAGCGGCCGTTGGACTTCTGGGCGATGACCTCGAGGTCGGTGCGGCCGACCGTGATCGCCTTGAAGCCGGAGATGCCCTGGTAGACGGTCTGCCTGTTCACCTTCACCTTGAAGGTGCCGCCGCCCTCGTCCTCGCGGATCTTGAAGGTCTTCGCCTTCGCGTTCTTCGCGACGATCGCGCCCTCGAACGAGCGGGCCTGAGCGACCGGCGCGGCGATTGCGGCGATCGCGAGCGCGGCGAGCGCCGCGAGGATCCAAGTCCTCTTCTTCATCTCGTTTCCTCCTGCCGTGGCTGGTTTGCTTTCCCCCCAAGCATGCCCGCTCGGTGTTAGACGACGCCCAAGCAAAGGTTAGGAATCGGCAAAGCGGCGGTGAGGAGGTGGGGCGACGGTCAGGCCGTGATTGGTGCGTGGCCCGCTTGGCCGGCGACGCGATCGAGCCAGGCGCGGATAGCGGGATACCCCGCCAGGTCGAACCCGCCCTCGGCGGCGACGTGGGTATAGGCGTAGAGCGAGATGTCAGCGATTGTGAAGCGCTCGCCGACAAGGAAGGTGCGGCCGGACAGGTGGCGCTCCATCGCGTCGAGGGCGGTGTAGCCGGCACGGCGCCTGGCCTCCACCTCGGCGTCCGCCGGGGGAGCGTCCGAGTAGGCGACCCAGAAGCGGACGACCGCGATGTTCGGCTCGTGGCTGTACTGCTCGAAGAACAACCACTGGAGCACCTGGCCACGCTCGTACCGATCCTCGGGCAGGTACGGCGTCCCCTCTGCAAGGTGGAAGAGGATCGCGTTGGACTCCGCCAGCGGACGACCGTCGTCGAGCAGCAGGGTGGGCACACGCAGGGCGGGATTGAGGTCCCCAAGAAGCTCGAGACGGTTCGAGCGGTCCACGACGTCCACCTCGCGTCGCTCGTATTCGACGCCAAGGTGGGCCAACAGCAGCCGGACCTTGTAACAGTTGCCCGAGACCTGGGAGTTGTAGAGCAGCACCGGCGCCCGTCCGTCAGGACGCCGGAACGAGCTCCTCGCGGAGCTGCTTGGCCGCGTCGACCATGTTGCGCAGGCTGGGATCGACCTCATCCCAGGTGCGCGTCTTCAGGCCGCAGTCGGGATTGACCCAGATCTGCTCGGGCCGCAGGACGCGCGCGGCCTCGTGGAGCAGCTCGACCATCTCGTTCACGCTCGGGATTCGGGGCGAGTGGATGTCGTAGACGCCCGGGCCGATGTCATTGCTGTAGCCGGTCCTCTCCCAGTCCTGCAGCAGCTCCATCCGGGAGCGGGCGGCCTCGATCAGGGTGACGTCGGCGTCCATCTTCTGGATGTGCTCGAGGATGTCGCCGAAGTCCGAGTAACACATGTGGGTCTGGATCTGGGTTTCGTCCTTCACGACCGCCGTTGCGAGGCGGAAGCAGTGGACGGCCCAGGTCAGGTACTCGCCCCAGCGGTTCTTCCGCAGCGGCAGGCCCTCCCGGATTGCCGGCTCGTCGACCTGGATGATCTGGACGCCGGCCTTCTCCAGATCCTCGACCTCGTCGCGAATCGCCAGCGCGAGTTGCTTGCAGGTGTCAGCGAGCGGCTGGTCATCGCGGACGAACGACCACTCGAGCATCGTCACCGGCCCTGTGAGCATGCCCTTCACCGGCTTGTCGGTAAGCGACTGGGCATAGTTGGTCCAATCCACGGTCATCTGCGAGGGTCGCAGCACGTCGCCGAAGATGATCGGGGGGCGCACGTAGCGCGAGCCATAGGACTGGACCCAGGCGTTCTCGGTGAAGACGTAGCCCTCCATCTGCTCGCCGAAGTACTGGACCATGTCGTTGCGCTCCGGCTCGCCGTGCACGAGCACGTCGAGGCCGACGTCCTCCTGGAAGCGGATGACCTTCTCGATCTCGGCCTGCATCGCCTCCTTGTAGGTCTGCCAGTCGATCTCACCGCGCTTCTCCTTCGCGCGCGTCTGCCGGATCTCGTCGGTCTGCGGGAAGGAGCCGATCGTGGTCGCTGGGAAGAGCTCGGGGATGTCGATCCGTGCACGCTGCGCCCGCCTGCGCTCCTCGAACGGGCTCTGCCGCCGGTCGTGCTCCTCGTCGAGGGAGTCGATCCGGGCGCGAACCTCGATGTTGCTGGTCCGGGCGGACTCGCGCCGGGAGTCCCGTGCGCGATCGTCGGCGTCCAGCTCGTCGGCGATCGCCTCACGCCCGTCGGCCACTCCCTTGGCCAGAGTCGCGACCTCGCCGACCTTCTGTACCGCGAACGCCATCCAGGAGCGCATCTCGTCATCGAGGTCCGCATCCACCCCCGCGGGCTCGGTATCCAGGTCTAGCGGCACATGGAGCAATGAGCAGCTGGTCGATACCACGAGCTGCTTGGTCCGGATGCGCATTCCGTCGAGCGCGTCCAGGGAATGCTCCAGGTGGTTTCGCCAGACGTTGCGGCCGTCCACGATGCCGGCAAACAGCCATTGGTCCCCGAGCCCCTCCTGATTCGCGATGAACTCGGCGTTGTGACGACCGCCATGCACGTGGACATCGGGGGAGAGCAGGTCCCCGTGCACGCTGCCGGTGAAGTCCAGGCCAACGCCCTCGATCGGCAGGTCGCGGAGAATGCCGTAGGCGTCGCCGACGTGGTCGAAGTAGGTCTTGACGACGATCCGCGGACGCTCGTGGACCTTGCAGAGCTCCTCGTAGGCGAGGCGGAGGGCGTCGAGCTCCTTCTCGGAGCGGTCCTCCACGAAGCATGACTCGTCGAGCTGCACCCAGGTGGCGCCCTGCTCGGCGAGCCTCTCGATCACCTCGCCATAGACCTCGACGAGTGGCTCCACGAGGTCGACGGCGTCGAAGCGGTCAACCCCCTCCGCGAGCTTGGATAGCAGCAGGAAGCTCACCGGCCCGATCAGCACCGGCACCGTGTCGATGCCGAGCTCCTCCATCGCCTCGGCGTGCTCGTCGAACGGCTTCGAGCTCGACAGCGAGAACCGGGTGTCCGGACCGAGCTCCGGGACGATGTAGTGGTAGTTGGTGTCGAACCACTTGGTCATCTCCATGGCCGTCACATCGACGTCATCGGTCTGCCGGCCGCGGGCCATCGCGAAGTAGGTGTCGAGGTCGACCTCCCCGCCGCCGTGGCCGTAGCGCTCGGGGACCGCGCCGACCAGGGCGATCGTGTCGAGCACCTGGTCGTAGTAGGAGAACTCGTTGGAGGGGATCAGGTCGATCCCGGCGTCCTGCAGCAGCTTCCAGTTCTCGAGGCGGATCCGTTTGGCGACCTCGGCGAGCTCATCGGCTGAGGTCTCGCCGCGCCAGTAGCCCTCGGTCGCGAACTTGAGCTCGCGATTGCGGCCGATCCTCGGGAAGCCTGAGACGTTGGAGAGGGCCATATAAAGACCCTACCGGGCGGTCGATCTGGGAAACGCGCTTCGCGAGCCTCGCTGCGGAATCCCGCGAGCGCCTGCCCTCTACCCTTCTCCGCCATGCCCGATCGCGACTTCATGGGGGCGGTCCGCGAGCGTGTCGTCGTCTTCGACGGCGGCATGGGCGCGACCCTGGAGCAGTTCGACCTGACGCAGGAGGACTACGGCGGGCTCGAGGGCAAGTGCCACGAGGCGCTCGTGCTCAACCGCCCGGACGTGATCGAGGGCGTCCATACCTCGATGATCGAGGCCGGTGCCGAGGTCGTCGAGACAGACACCTTCCAGGGCAGCCGGCTGAAGCTCGACGAGTGGGGTCTCGGCGAGCACACCCTGGAGATCAACCGCAAGGCGGCGGAGATCGCCCGCAGCGCGGCCGGCTCGGACCGCTTCGTGGCCGGCTCGATCGGGCCGACCGGGTTCCTGCCGGCATCCGACGATCCGACCCTGGGTGACATCAGCTTCCGGAGGCTGGTCGAGGTCTTCACCGAGCAGGCGCAGGGCCTGGTGGAGGGCGGCGCCGACCTGATCATCATCGAGACGGCCCAGGACATCCTCGAAGTGAAGGCGGCGATCTTCGGCGCCCGCGAGGCGTTCAAGCTGACGGGCCGCACGCTCCCGATCCAGACCTCGGTCTCGCTGCTTCCGCAGGGCGGCAAGATGCTCCTGGGGACCGACATCCGGGCCGTGCTGACCACGCTGTCGGCGCTCGACGTCCAGGTGATCGGGCTCAACTGCTCGACGGGTCCCGAGGACATGCGCGACGCGATCCGCTACCTGGGCGAGACGTCGCCCCTGCCCGTTCACTGCATCCCGAACGCCGGGCTGCCGCTCCAGGGCCCGAGCGGCGAGACGATCTTCCCCGAGCAGCCCGAGCCGCTCGCCGCGACGCTCGGCGAGTTCGTCGAGCGCTACGGCGTCGGCCTCGTCGGCGGCTGCTGCGGCACCACCCCGGATCACATCCAAGCGATCCGCGAGCGGCTCGGCGAGGGCAAGCCGGACGCGCGCCCGGAGCGCGGGCAGGCGGCCGTGTCGTCGATGATGACCGCGACCCCACTCGTTCAGGAGCCGCGGCCGACGCTCGTCGGCGAGCGCGTCAACTCACAGGGCTCCCGCGCCGCGAAGGAGATGCTCCTCTCCGACGACTACGACGGCCTGCTCCAGGTCGCGGAGGACCAGGTCACCGGCGGGGCCCATGTCCTCGACGTCTGCGTGGCGCTCACCGAGCGCCAGGACGAGGACGCCCAGATGGGCGAGGTCGTCCAGCGGATCTCGCTGACGCAGCCCGCCCCGATCCAGGTCGACTCGACCGAGCCCGAGGTGATCGAGGCGGCCCTCGAGCGGATCCCGGGCCGCGCGATCGTGAACTCGATCAACCTCGAGGCCGGCCGCGACAAACTCGACCGGGTCGTGCCGCTCGCCAAGGCCCATGGCGCCTGCGTGATCGCGCTGACGATCGACGAGGAGGGGATGGCGAAGGCCGCGGACCGCAAGCTCGAGGTCGCCAGGCGGATCCGAGACCTCTGCTGCGACGAGCACGGACTCGACCCCGAGGCGCTGATCTTCGATGCGCTCACCTTCACGCTGACGACCGGCGACGACGAGTGGAAGCCGTCCGCGATCGAGACGATCGAGGGGATCACGCGGATCAAGTCCGAGCTGCCCGGGGTGAAGACTTCGCTCGGCGTCTCCAACGTCTCCTTCGGGGTCTCGCCGAAGGCCCGCGCCGCTCTCAACTCGGTCTTCCTGCACCACTGCGTCCAGGCGGGGCTCGACCTGGCGATGGTCAACCCGAACCACATCACTCCCTACGCGGAGATACCAGAGGAGGAGCGCGAGCTCACCGATGAGCTGGTCTTCAACCGTTCCGAGGACGCACTCGAGAAGTTCATCGCACACTTCGAGTCGAAGGGCGAAGAGGCGGAGGAGGCGGCGGGCGACCCCACCGAGGGCATGGAGCCCGAGGAGGCCCTCCACTGGCAGATCCTGCACCGCAAGAAGGAGGGCGTGGAGGACTGGATCGACCGCTCCGTCGAGAAGATCGGCGCCGTCCCCACGCTGAACGAGGTGCTGCTGCCGGCGATGAAGGAGGTCGGGGACAAGTTCGGCGCCGGCGAGCTGATCCTGCCGTTCGTCCTGCAGTCCGCCGAGGTGATGAAGAGAGCGGTCGCGCAGCTGGAGAACTACCTCGAGCGGATCGAGGGCCACACCAAGGGCAAGGTCGTGATCGCGACCGTCTTCGGCGATGTCCACGACATCGGCAAATCGCTGGTCAACACGATCCTCACCAACAACGGCTACACGGTGATCGACCTGGGCAAGCAGGTCCCGGTGGACACGATCATCTCCGCCGCCGTCGAGCACGAGGCCGACGCGATCGGCCTCTCGGCGCTGCTCGTCTCGACCTCCAAGCAGATGCCGACCTGCGTCCAGGAACTGCACCAACGCGGCCTGGCCTTCCCGGTGCTGATCGGCGGGGCGGCGATCAACCGCGACTTCGGGCGCCGCATCCTCTACCCGGACGGCAAGGAGTCCGACGACGTCTATGAACCCGGCGTCTTCTACTGCAAGGACGCCTTCGCGGGGCTCGACACCATGGACGCCCTGATCGACGATGCGGCCCGCTCGTCCCTGGTCGAGCGGATCCGGTCCGAGGCACAGGAGCTACGCGAAAAGCCGGTCGTGGCGGACGACGCGCCGCCGACCACCGATGACAGCGTTCGCTCGGACGCACGGACCGACGCGCCCGTCCCCGAGCCGCCGTTCTGGGGCGTTCGCGACATCCCGGTCGACCTCGGCGATGTCTACCCGCACCTCGACCGCCACGTCCTCTTCAAGCTCCATTGGGGCGGCCGGGGCAAGAAGGGCGAGGAGTGGCGGCAGATCGTGGAGGGCCACGACGGCGATGAGGGTTTCGCTCCGCGCCTCGAGCGGATGTGGCGCGAGCAGGACTACCTCCAGCCCCGCGCCCGGGTCGGCTACTTCCCCTGCGCCGCCGACGGCAACGAGCTGGTCGTCTTCGATCCCGAGGACCCGGAGCGCGAGCTGGAGCGGCTCGTCTTCCCGCGCCAGCCGAAGCACGATCGGATCTGCCTGACCGATTTCTTCCGCCCCCTGCGGAGCGAAGCGAAGCAGGGATCAAGGGATGCTGACTCGGGCGAACGCGATGTCGTCGCCCTCCAGGGCGTCACGGTCGGGCCCGAGGTCACCAAGCTGATCAAGAAGCTCGAGGCCGACGGCGAGTTCGCCGAGCAGCTCTATGTGCACGGGCTCGGGGTGCAGGCCGCCGAGGGTCTCGCCGAATGGCTCCACTCCGAGGTCCGCTCGGAGCTCGACATCCCGCGCGACCAGGGCCGGCGCTATTCGTGGGGCTATCCGGCCTGCCCGGACCAATCGGAGCACGAGAAGGTCTGGCGCCTGCTCGGCCTCGATCAGATCGGGATGACGCTCTCCGGCGGCTACGCCGTCGAGCCGGAGCAGTCGACCGTGGCGATCATCGCCCACCACCCCCAGGCGGTCTACTTCGGCATGAAGTCCGGCTTCATCCCGAAGGAGAAGGCGCCCGACGAGGTGATCGCCGGAACCGAGCGCGGCGGCGAGCTTCCGCCCGAAGCGGATCCGCGTGACGGCTCGGTCGAGGCCGAGGCCGCCGACGCGGGCGAGCCCCAGCCGGCCTAGGCCCTCAGGCGACCGCCGTGCGGTCGCCGGCGGTGAGCCGATGGACGACCTGCGGCTCGGCGAACCCCTTGAGCTCCAGCTCGTCCTGAGTCGTCTCCATGCCGTGGTCGGCCAGCCAGCCCGCCACCCGCCGGTGCGCTTCGGCACTGAGAAGGATTTCCCCCGGCCCCGCCTGCGCCTGCAGCCGGGCGGCCAGGTTCGTCGCCTCACCCGTGACAGCGATGTTGTCGTCGGAGATGCCCCTGCCGACCACTCCGGGACCGACCGCGATTCCGATGCCGAGCGGGAGCTCGATCGTCTGCCCCCGGTCGCGGAGAGCGAGTGCCGCCTCCAGAGCGTCGGCAGTGTGGTCGGTGCTCGTGCCGGCGACGTTGAACGTCGCCATCACCGCGTCTCCCGCGAACTTGTCGACGATCCCCTGGCGGCGCTCGACGGCGACGCGCGCCAGCCTGTAGAGCATCCTGATGCGATCCGTCAGGGCCTCGGGGGCGAGGCTGGAGCTGAGTTCCGAGTAGCCCCGCACGTCGGCGAACAGCGACGTCACAAGGCGCTCCCCATGCGGGACGACCGGCTCGGAGACCACTTCGGCCTCCTGCTCCGGCGCGGGGGGAAGCGCCACGCCGAGGTCGGTCGCCGCGGCGCGGGCTTCGCTCGCGAGCAGGCGTGCATTCATCCGGTCGGCTGACTCCACGACCGTCTTCAGCTCAGCCGCGGCCTCCTCGGATCGGCCGCCATCGGCCAACGCGCGGGCGCGCTGGACCTGGCCGCGCAGCTTGACGAGTGGATAACCGGCCTCCTCGGCCGCCTGGATCAGCGCGTCGAAACCCGCAATCGCCCGGGACGGATCGCCACGCGCGAGCGCCAGGGAACCCTCTACCTGGTCGAGATAGGCGGAGCCGGCGTCCGTTGGGTGGCCGCGGGCAGCGACGATGAGCTTCACCACGCCGTCTTCCCGGCCGAGAGCTGCCAGCACTTCCGCAGCGAGGGCGAGGGTCTCTTTGAACGTCGAGAGGCCCTCGGCCTTCTCGACGATTTCCTCTGCCACCTCGAGCGCGTCCTCGGGGCGTCCGAGGCTCTGAGCGACCCGGATCCGTGCCGGCGCGTCGTAGGTGATGTCCTGCAGCTCCGTCCTGGTCGAGATCGGCGGCAGCATCTCCGCCGCCCGCTCACCGCGTCCGAGTTCGGCCAGGATCTGGGCGGTCTGGATGCGGGCCCGCCACTCCATCTTCGCGAAGCCCAGTCGCTCGTGCCGTCTTGTGGCGGCCTCGCCCTGAGCGAGGGCCCCTTCGAGATCGCCTCGGGCGGTCGCGACGTAGCAGCGGCAGAGCGGGTCGCCGGAGCGGGTTCCATAGCTGGCGTAGAAGGGCAGCGACTCGAGCCGCTCGAGCCACTCTTCGAGCTCCGGGAGCATCATGTGGGTGCGCGTCCAGATCGTGTTCCACGCGACGTTGCTCGCGATCTGCGAGTAGCCCTTCTCGCGGGCCTCGAGGAAGCATGCGTCCATCAGAGCCAGCCCGCGCTCCTGCTCGAGCCCGTCGACGTAGCCCAGCGCGACGAAACCGAGCGCCCAGACGCGCTCGTAATCCGCACCGACCTGTTCGGCGATCTCGACCGCCCGCTGCGCCGACTCCAGACAGCCTCGATAGTCGAGCTGGAAGGCGTCCAGTCCCGCCAGGCGCTGATGGGCCATCGCAAGATCAGCCGACGGGCCCGCTGCCTTGAGCACGGCCAGGGCGCGCTCGTACTCGGCCCGGGAGGCATCAGGACGCCTGGATTCCCAGTGACACCGTCCCAGGACAAGCCGGTAGTGCGCCGCCTCGAGCTCCTCTCCGCCTCCCTCGAGGGCCTCGATGCCGGAACTCAGGTAACCGATGGCGGTGGCCGGCTCCCCGTTGCGCTGATGGTCGCTTCCGATCCGGCAGAGGACACGCGCGTTTTCGAGCGGGTCTTGGACGTAGGGCAGCACTCGCTCCAGGATCGAGACGGCCTCGCCGAAGGCCAGCGCATGCTCCGCCTCGTCGGCACTCCGCAGGCAGATCGGCACCGCCTCTGCGAAGCGCGCCGCGCCGAGCAGATGGTTGGCCAGATCGACCGGCCGCGTCGTCTCGCTTTCTGCGAGGACCTGCGCCGCGCGCGAGTGGAACGCCTGCCGTCGCGGTGTCACGATCTCCGCGTAGATCGCCTCCTGGGTCAGCGCGTGACGCCACGAGTACCGACCCGGGCGGCCGTGATCCTCCTCGATCAGCTGCTGGGCCATCGCTGCCTCCAGCGCATCGTGAACGGTG
>DATAPB010000293.1:0-5190 GCA_036265435.1 Solirubrobacterales bacterium
ACGGCGGTCGCAACCACCTGCGCGGGCGGCAGCTCTCCGTCGGAGAATGTGGAATGGCTCTGCAGGTCCAGCACGGGCGGCGCAGGATATGAGGATCAGCGCGAAAGCCGACTACGCGGTCCGCGCTGCGGTCGAGATGGCTGCGGCGGGCGATGAGCCCGTCAAGGGCGAGGCGATGGCCGAGGCGCAGGACATCCCGCTGCAGTTCCTGGAGCACATCCTGCTGGAGCTCAAGCACGCCCGCCTCGTCCGCGCCCGCCGTGGCGCCCGGGGGGGCTACTGGCTCGCCAAGCCTCCGGAGGAGATCACTCTCGCGAGCGTGATCCGCGCGGTCGAGGGGCCCCTGGCGAACATCCAGGACCAGGCGCCGGAGCAGACCTCCTACCCCGGCAACGCGGAGCGACTCTCGGACGTCTGGATCGCCGTCCGCGCATCGTTGCGGCGAGTGCTCGAGAACGTCACGATCGCCGACCTGCGCGACGGCAGGATCCCCGACGAGGTCCTCGAGCTCACCCGCGACGAGGGCGCCTGGGTCACGCGCTAGCAACCTTCGCCGTCAAGGACCAGCTCGTTTCGGGCGCCGGCCGGTTCCGCGCCAGACCGCCGCTAACCGCAATACTGCGCCGCCGTGTTCGAGAAAGTCCTGATCGCCAACCGCGGCGAGATCTCGATTCGCGTCGCCCGAGCCCTGAAGGAGATGGGCATCGGCTCGGTCGCCGTGTACTCGGAGATCGAGCGCGACGCGCCGCACGTTGGCGAGGCCGACGAAGCGTTCCTGCTCGGCCCCGCCGTCCCGGCGGAGAGCTATCTGAACGTCGAGAAGGTCCTCGAGGTCGCCCGCGACTCGGGCGCCGAGGCGATCCACCCCGGTTACGGCTTCCTGGCTGAGAACGCCCCGTTCGCCGCCGCCGTCGAGAAGGCCAAGCTCACCTGGATCGGTCCCCCGCCGAAGGCGATCGAGGCCATGGGCTCCAAGACAGAGGCGCGCCAGATCATGCAGAAGGCGGGCGTGCCGATCGTGCCGGGCGGCACCGAGCCGGTGAAGGACGTCGCCGAGGCGAAGAAGCAGGCGAAGGAGATCGGCTACCCGATCGCCTGCAAGGCCGCGGGGGGCGGAGGCGGCAAGGGCTTTCGCGTCGCGATGAGCGAGGACGAGCTGGAGGCAGCGTTCGAGGGCGCCTCGCGCGAGGGCGAGAAGTTCTTCAGCGATCCGACCGTCTACCTGGAGCGGTATCTCGAGGACCCGCGCCATGTGGAGGTCCAGGTGCTCGCCGACTCGAAGGGCAACGTGATCCATCTCGGCGAGCGCGACTGCTCCATCCAGCGCCGCCACCAGAAGCTGATCGAGGAGGCCCCCGGCCCCCACGTCGACGAGGAGATGCGCGAGCGGATCGGGAAGATCGCGACCGACGCCGCGGCGGCGGTCGGCTATCGCTCCGCCGGGACGATCGAGGGCCTCCAGGTGGGCGAGGACTACTTCTTCCTCGAGATGAACACCCGCATCCAGGTGGAGCACTGCGTCACCGAGCTGGTCACCGGGTTCGACCTCGTCCGCGAGCAGGTGAGGATCGCCGCCGGCGAGGAGCTCTCCATCGCGCAGGAGGACGTCGAGCTGCGCGGCCACGCCATCGAGTGCCGGATCAACGCCGAGGCCGCCCACAAGAACTTTGCGCCCGCCCCCGGCCGCATCACCACCTACCGCGAGCCGGCCGGCCCGGGGGTGCGCGTCGACTCCGGTGTGGAGGCGGGCTCCGAGGTGACCCCGATGTACGACCCGATGTTCGCCAAGCTGATCGTCTGGGATCTCGACCGCGAGAAGGCGACAGCCCGGATGCTGCGCGCTCTCGATGAGTACGAGATCGGCGGGATCACGACCCTCGTGCCCTTCCACAAGGCCGTACTCGCCACGAAGCAGTGGGCGAACGGCGAGACCTGCCGTGACCTCACCGAGGACAAGGAATGGCTGAAGTCGCTGGCGCCCGAGGCCCCGACGACCCCCGGCGCCGAGGAGGCCTCTGAGGACGGCAAGGCCGAGCGCAACTACCAGGTCGAGGTCGGTGGCAAGCTCTTCGACGTCAAGGTGATCGGCGACGCGGTCGGGGCTCCCGCCGCGGGCGCCTCCGGCGGCCCCAGCCTCCGCAAGCCGCCCAGGCGGGAGCGCAGCGGAGGTGGCGGAGCGGCCGCTTCCGGGAATGACCTGGTCTCACCTCTGCAGGGCAACGTCTTCAAGGTCCCGGTCGAGGAGGGCCAGGAGGTCTCCACGGGCGACGTGATCCTCGTGATCGAGGCGATGAAGATGGAGAACGAGATCACCGCCCACAAGGACGGCAAGGTCACCAAGCTCGCCGTCAAGGAGGGCGCGGCCGTGAACTCCGGAGACCTGCTCGCGACGATCGAGTAGGTTCCGCCGTCACCAGTCAGGGGCTCTGCCTCTAGCGAGACCGTCGAGGGCTACTTGGCGCCGAGCTTCGCCGCGGCCTCGCGGATGTTCTTGACCGTGGCGTCGGGGGCCTTGCGGCCGTCGAGCTTCTCGCCGTGACGGTTCACCCAGATCACGGGGACGTTCATCTTCAGAGCCGGGCCGACGTCGGCGTCGTATCCGGAGGCGATGTGCACCCAGCCCTTCTTGCCGCCGATCCGCCGCGCGCACTCACGCAGGTGGGTCGGATCGGGCTTGTAGCTGCGGACCTGCTGCGCGGTGACCACGAGGTCGAGCTCGGTGCGCAGGTGGCGCCGCGAGATCCCGAGCAGCTTGTCGTCGATGTTGGAGACGATCCCGATGTCGTACCGCTCCTTGAGCCGGTCCATCGCGGCGTTGGCCTCCCGAAAAGGGGGCCAGGACCCCACGCTGTCGGGGAGGAACTGGGCTCGCGAGGGCTCGATCGTCCAGCCGATCTCCTCGGCGGTCTGTACGGCGGCGCGGCGCAGCACCTCGGCGTAGAGCTCGTATGACCCCGACATGATCTGCGCCTGCATCTCGAAGAAGCGATCGAGGAACGCTCTCTCGTCGATGGTGAGGCCATCGCGGTCGGCCTCCCGCTTGAAGGCGTCGCCGATGCCCTTCTCCCAGTCGATCAGGGTGCCGTAGCAATCGGTCGTCACCCACTGGATGTCTTTCAGCTTCGGTAGCGCCATGAGAGCCGCGGGATTATGGCAATTTGCCTTTATCGGCCGCTCTTGGCCGCCCGGGCGGCCCGATCGGGCGCTCCTATAACCTCTCGCGGCCCGTGGATCTGCTCGAGTACCAGGGAAAGCAGCTGTTCGCCGGTCACGGGGTTCCCGTGCCCGAAGGCCGCGTCGCCGACACCGTCGAGGCGGCCGTCGAGGCGGCCGAGGAGATCGGCTACCCGTGCGTGATCAAGGCACAGGTGCAGATCGGCGGCCGCGGCAAGGCGGGCGGAATCAAGGTCGCCGAGAACCGCGAGGAGGCCACCGAACACGCGGACGCGATCCTCGGGATGGACATTCGCGGGCCGCATGGCGAGGGCCCCTTCACCGTCCATCAGGTCTGGGTCGAGCGTGCCTCCGAGATCGAGTCCGAGTACTACGCCTCGATCATCCTCGACCGCTCCGCCAAGAAGCTCCTCGCGATGCTCTCGACGATGGGCGGCATGAACGTCGAGGAGATCGCCGAGAAGGATCCCGACGCCCTGGTCCGCAGGCACATCGAGCCGAACGAGGGGTTCGGGGAGCCGCAGGCGAGCTCCCTCGTCGCCGACGCCGGCGTGGATGAGGACGCACGCCCCAAGACCACGGAGATGATGGTGAAGCTCTACGGGGCGTTCAACGAGAGCGACGCGACCCTGATCGAGGTCAACCCGATGGTCGTCACCAAGGATCGCGACGTGATCGCGCTCGACTCGAAGGTGACGATCGACAACTCGGCGCTCTTCCGCCACGAGGACCTCGCCGATCTCGAGGAGAGCTTCATCGAGGACCCGCAGGAGCGGATGGCCAAGGAGAAGGGCCTCACCTACGTGAAGCTCGACGGCGACATCGGCATCCTCGGCAACGGCGCCGGCCTCTGCATGTCGACGCTCGACGTGGTCGCGCAGGCCGGCGGCAAACCGGCCAATTTCCTCGACGCCGGCGGCGGCTCCAAGGCGGAGGCGATCGTGGACGCGCTCGAGGTGATCACCTCGGACGAGAAGGTGAAGGCGATCCTCTTCAACATCTTCGGCGGCATCACCCGGGGCGACGAGATCGCCAAGGGAATCATCGAGGCCTCCGGGCAGGTGGACATCCGCGTGCCGCTGGTCGTCAGGCTGGACGGCACGAACTCCGAGGAGGGCCTCGCGCTGCTCGCCGACGCGGAGCTGCCCGACCTCCACGTCGAGAAGACCATGCTCGGCGCCGCGGAGAAGGTCGTCGAGCTGGCGAAAGCCTCATGAGCATCATCGTCGACACGGAGACGAAGCTCGTCATCTCCGGCCTGACGGGCCGCGAGGGGAGCTTCCACGGGCTCCGCAACCGCGACTACGGGACCGACGTCGTCGCCGGCGTCACTCCCAAGAAGGGGGGCCAGGACGTCGAGGGGATCCCGATCTTCGACACGATCAAGGAGGCTGTTGAGGAGCGAGACGCGAACACCTCGATGATCTTCGTCCCGGCCCGCTTCGCCGCAGCCGCGATGAACGAGGCGATCGACGCCGGAGTCGAGACGGTGATCACGATCACCGAGCACATCCCGGTGCACGACATGCTCGACATCTACTGGAAGGCACGGGATGCCGGGGTGCGGCTCATCGGCCCGAACTGCCCGGGCGTCCTCAGCCCGGGGAAGGCGAACGTCGGGATCATTCCCGCCCAGTTCTTCGAGCAGGGCTCGATCGGGGTCGTCTCCAAGTCGGGGACGCTGACCTACCAGATCGGCAACGAGCTCAAGCAGGCGGGTCTCGGCAACTCGACCATCGTCGGGATCGGCGGCGACCCGATCGTCGGGTCGGACTTCATCGACATCCTGGAGCTGTTCGAGAACGACGACGAGACAGAGCTGATCGTGATGGTCGGAGAGATCGGCGGCGACGCCGAGGAGCGGGCAGCCGACTTCATCGCCGAAAACGTCTCGAAGCCCGTCGTCGCCTACATCGCCGGCTTCACCGCCCCGCCCGGCAAGCAGATGGGCCACGCCGGGGCGATCATCTCCGGCTCCTCGGGGACCGCCGAGGCGAAGAAGCAGGCACTCGAGGC
>DATAPB010000294.1:0-2814 GCA_036265435.1 Solirubrobacterales bacterium
ATGCGTTCGCGGCCCACATTTGGCCGCATCGCCGCCGCGACCCTCGAGACACTCGCCTGGGTAGGCCTGGCCACCGCGCTGGTGGCCCTCCTCGATTCGGTCGCCACGCCGGCCGGACTCGGCAGCCTCTACCTGATCGCCGTGCTCGCCGTGGCCATCCGCCGCGGCCAGGTCGCCGCCCTTGCCGCCGCCGTCATCGGCGTGCTGATTCTCAACTTCTTCTTCATCGAACCCCTTTACCAGCTCACGATCGCCGACTCGGACAACGTGATTGCGCTGGCGGTCCTGCTGCTGGCAGCCCTGGTCGTCGGTCGGCTCGCCGGGCAGTCGCGCCAGCGAGCCGCCGAGGCCGAGCTGCGGGCGGCCCAGGCCGCCGCGCGGGAGCACGAGGCGATCATGCTCGCCGATGCAGCCACCGCGCTGCTCGGTGGGACCGATGATCTTGTGGCGGCAATCTCGGCGAGCCTCGAGGCGGCCGGCCATGGGGAGCTTCGCCTTGACGCCAGTGCCGCGCCCAGGACTCGGGAGGGTGAAAGGGTCCTGCGGCTGCCCACCGAGGAACGCTCCGTCTGGCTGTATGCAGGCGAGCCGTCGGGTTGGTCCGATGCCGACCTCGACAGGGTCGCACGGCCGCTAGCAACGTTGCTCGATGTTGCGGCTGAGCGCGAGCGTGCCGCCGCGCGCGGCGCCGAGGCGGAAGCGGCGCGGCGGGCGGATGCCGCCAAGACCGTGATCCTGCACGCGGTCTCACACGACCTGCGCTCGCCGCTCACGTCGATCCGGACCGCGGCGGCCGGGCTGCGCGAGCAGGGAACCACCGCCGATGATCGGATCGCGCTGATCGACGCGATCGAGGCCGAGTCGGATCGCCTTACCCGACTGATCGGAAAGCTGCTTGACCTCTCCCGGATCGAGGCTGGGGCGGTTCATCCGCGCACCGACTGGTGCGATCTGCTTGAAGTGATCTCGACCGCGATCTCCAACACTCGCGATGACCACACGCAGCGACGAATTCAGATCGAGCTGGACGGCGAGCTGCCACTCGTGCGCGCCGATGCGTCACAACTGGAGCGCGTCTTCTCCAACCTGATCGAGAATGCGCTGCGCTTCTCTCCGCACGACCAGCCCGTGCGCATCAGCGGCGGCGTCGGGGCGGGCAAGGTGACGGTCCGGGTCATCGATCGAGGGCCGGGGGTACCAGTGTCTCAGCGGAACGCGATATTCAAGCCGTTCCACACCGGCGACCACCGAGAGGGGGCTGGCCTGGGTCTCGCGATCTGCAAGGGCTTCGTCGAGGCAAACGGAGGCGAGCTGCGTCTCCAGGCCGACTCCGCCGACGGCACCGCGTTCGCCGTCTCATTCCCTCTGGTCGAGCAGCCGGCCACTGTCGGATGAGCGCAGGAGAGGCGCGTGTGCTCGTCGTGGACGACGAGCCCCAGATCGTCAGGGGGTTGAAGGTGATCCTCACCAACGCGGGCTATCGGGTTGAAGAGGCGACCACGAAGCAGGAAGCCCTGGATGCCGTCTCCGTTAGGCCTCCGGACGCGATCGTGCTCGACCTGGTACTACCGGATGGTGACGGGGTGGAGGTCGCCCGTGACATCAGGCGCTGGAGCCAGGTGCCGATCGTCGTGCTCTCGGCCGTCGGAGACGAGCGCCAGAAGGTGCGTGCGCTCGACGCCGGGGCTGACGACTACGTCACCAAGCCGTTCGGCAGCGAGGAGCTGCTCGCCCGGATGCGCGCGGTGCTGCGGCGCAGAAGTGAGGACAGCGAGGGTCCGGTACGTGTCGGTGATCTCGAGATCGACCTTGCCGATCGGGCCGTGAGGCGAGCCGGGGAGGGGGTCCACCTGACCCCGATCGAGTTCGACCTGCTCAGCCAGCTCGCGGAGCATCCGGGGCGCCTGGTCACCCACCGCCAGCTGCTCCAGGAGGTCTGGGGTCCCGGCTACGAGGACGAGACCCACTACCTGCGCGTGCACTTCGCCCACATTCGCGCAAAGGTCGAACCGGATCCGGCGAACCCTCGCTACGTGATCACGGAGCCGGGAATCGGCTACCGAATGCGCGCGGAGAAGTGATCTGCGCCTGGGCGCAGAATTAGCGAAATCTCTACGCGGCCCAGGCGGTCCTTAGCGGGTTCTTAGCGGGTCGCACTCGATCATGGAATTGGGAAGCCATGGCCGAGCTCAAGCAACGCGGATATCACTTGGCGCTCGTCCCGATCCTGGGCACCAGCGTCGATAACGAGGCGATGGCGCGGGCCGCGAAGCTGGTCGGGCCCAACGGTGCCGTAGAGGCCGTTTACGTGCTCAAGGTCGCCGAACAGCTGCCGCTCGACGGAGGTCTTGAGCAAGAGGAGCAGGAAGCGTGGCGGGTGCTGGAGGTAGCGCGTCTGCAGGCGAAGGTCGCCGGCTGCAGGGTGCGGTGCCGGCTGATCCGGACGCGGACCCCGGGGCGCGCGATCGTCGAGGAGGCGAAGGAGCGCCGCTCGGACCTGATCTACATCTCGACTGAGCACGCCCCCAGCGAGGAGGGGCTGCTCGGCCCTACGACCAGGTACGTGCTCGCCCACCCGCCCTGCCGGGTCTTCGTCGAGCACGATCCGACCAGCGCTGGGATTGGACAGAACGGAGAAGGCATAGTCCCGGCGGGTGTGCTTGTGGGGGCCGGAGCGTGAGCGAAATCGATCCGCGGCACAAACATCCTCTTCACGAGGCATCGCACACGGTTGGTGTGAAGGAGCCTCCGAAAGCAGAGGATGGCAAGGTTCGCACGGGCAAGCGGCCCGGCGAGAAGCAGATCTTCAACGAG
>DATAPB010000295.1:0-13549 GCA_036265435.1 Solirubrobacterales bacterium
GACCTTGGAGCCGTTGGTCGGCTTCGCGACCTCGTTGAGAGCCCGCTCGATCCGGCGCACGCACCACTGCGGCTGGTTCTGGTTGATCTTCCCGGCGAGCTCGATGAACTCGGTGTAGAAGTCGTGCTCGCGGGCCTTGTACGAGAGGTAGAAGGGGTCGACGGGGAGGCAATGGCCGCCCATGCCCGGCCCCGGGTCGAAGCGCATGAACCCGAACGGCTTCGAGGCGGCGGCCTCCACGACCTCCCAGACGTCGACCTCGAGCCGCTCGCAGAGCATCGCCAGCTCGTTGACGAGCGCGATGTTGACCGAGCGGAAGATGTTCTCGAGCAGCTTGGTCAGCTCGGCGGCGTCCGGGGTCGACACCTGGACCACGTGATCGCAGACCTGGCTGTAGAGCTCGACGGCGCGCTCCAGGCAGGCGTCCGTCAATGCGCCGACGACCTTCGGGGTGGTGCGGATCGTGTAGTCGGTCCGGCCCGGATCGATCCGCTCGGGAGAGAAGGCGAGGTGGAAGTCGCGGCCGGCGGCGAGTCCCGATTCCTCCAGGATCGGCCGCAGCCGCTCCCGTGTCGTGCCCGGATAGGTGGTCGACTCGAGCACGACCAGCTGGCCCTTCTGCATCACCGCCGCCAGTGAGGTGGCGGCGTCGACCATGTAGCTCAGGTCCGGCTCGCGCGAGTTCGTGAGTGGGGTCGGGACGCAGATGATCACCGCGTCGCACGAGCTCAGGTCGGCGTAGCGGCTTGTCGCGGCGAGCCGGTCACCGAGCGAAGCGATCTTCTCCGAGGAGACGTCCTCGATGTAGCTGCGGCCCTCGGCGAGCGCGTCGATCTTGCGCGGGTCGGCATCGAGGCCTACGACCTCATGCCCCTCCTCCGCGAATGCGACCGCAAGCGGAAGTCCGACGTACCCCAGCCCCACGACTCCGACCTTCATGCGGGATAAGTGTAGGGACGCGTCTATTTACCGCTGGATTTCCGGTTGCCGGCCTTGCTGTTCTTTTGTCCAGACCTCGCGGGCACACCGCTGTGAATGATGTGGTCGACGTAGAGCTTGCAGGCGGCCACGGTGGGAACCGTCCGGAACCCCACGCGGTTGACCGCCGTCAGGTTGCCGATCACCGCGGGGGCGTCGACTCCGAGGACCTTCTGGAGCAGGTTCACGTCGTCGGCCTGGACGCTGAGGGTGATCGGGCCGCCCTGGCTCGTCACTTCCCCGGCGGGCCAGTACGGGCCCTGGTCGGGGCGGTAGGGGATTGCCGCATCCATGCCCGAGGGCAGAGGAACGTCGACACCCGGCGCCCTCACCCGAATGCCGGTCACCGGGCTGATGTACTGGATCGAGAGCTTCCAGCGTCCGGGAGGCAGGTTGATCGTCTGGCTCGCGGTCTGTCCCGGCGACAGGTTGTTGTCGAGCGGGGCCTGCTTGGCGGCGCTGACGCCGCCCTCGCTGACCACTCCGCCGCTCGCTCCCGCCTTCCAGTACAGCCTTTTTGCGATCACCGGCCGCGGCCAGACCACGGCCTCTCCACCGCCTGCGAGAACCTGCCGGAACTTCGGGTTGTTGCAACGGAAGACGCGGCCCGGCCTCGCCTCCTCGGCGAGGATCGCGATCGGCGGGGTCGTGCCGGATCTCCCCCAGAGCCGGTAGGAGGAGTTCGAGGCGGCGAGGGTCCAGCCGGGCGGTGCCTGGCTCTGGTAGATGGCGCTGGTGGTCACCGCGTACGGGAACTGGTTGAGGACGTTGAACGGGACCGAGTCGAAGTCGACCGGCAATCGCTGCGTCTTCGCCCCGGTCGAGGCGACGCGGTTCTCGGAGTTGAAGGCGGGGCTGTAGACCGTGGCCGTCCTCAGCGCGTAGTCGGTGAAGCGATCGCTGGTGAGAGCGAGAACGCTCTGTCCAGCCACGCGGCCGCGGAACTCCGCCAGCTGCTCGAGGCGGTTCGTCGGAGCCACGATCGTGTCGCGGAGGGCGAGGAACGACGAGTACGCGGCAAGCGCGACGAAGACGACGGCGAAGGCGCGCCTCTCCGGACCTCCCCCGCGCGCGAGCAGAGAGACGACGATCAGCAGCATCACCGCCGACGCCGGAACGACGACCGCCTTGGCGAGGATGTAGAGCCCGCCGTCCTCGACGTACTTCGTCAGCAGGTAGACGAGGAATCCGGAGACGACCGCGGCGGGCACGGCGTAGTCCCGGCGGCTGATCCACCAGGCGAGGCCGACGATCAGGCCGGCGAGGCCGATCAGCCCGAAGAGCCAGTAGATCCAGCCGTGGCTGAAGTCGTGGGTGCCGAGCAGCCAGTTGCCGCTCGGCCAGATCCCCAGTGTCTCGAGCGGCGAGACGACGAAGCGCAGTTTGCTGTTGGTGTCCGCGACGTTGCCGATCGAACCCGAGTTGAGGAAGTCGAGGACCTTCGGCAGCTCGATCAGCCCGACGACGATCAGCACGATCGCCGCCGGGATCACGATCGGCCTCGATGCGCGGATGGCCCGCCGGACGCCCTGCGGACCGCTCTCCGCACGGATCCGGAACAGGTGCGCCAGCAGCCAGAGTCCCGCCGTGATCCCGAGCCAGCCGACGCCGGGCAGGCTGTAGACGGGGACCATCGCGGCGGTGATCAGGGCCAGACCGATGACGGTCGCGATGCGTCCATCGGCCTCGCGTTCGATCTCCCGCAGGCCGATCGCGAAGGCGATCAGGAACATGGCGGCGATCAGCTCCTTGAAGCCGGCGATGCCGAGCACGGACGCGGTCAGGTAGGCGAACGCGACCAGCGCGCCGCCGAGGATGTGCCGCCACCCGGGCAGCTCCCGGAGCAGCCCGAGTGAGGTGATCGCGGTGAGGACCGGAGCGGCGAGCAGCAGCCCGAGCCAGGCGTTCAGCGGCTCGGTGCCGAGCAGCTTGCTCACCGTCGCCACCAGGCTGTGTGGCCCGATCGGGTACCCGTTGACGATGCTCTGCGGCTGGGGGCCGTGGGGGTCGAGCAGGTAGTCGGTGTCGACCAGGTGCATCGCCATGTCGTTGTTGAGGCCGACGCCCGGAATTCCCAGGTGACCGCTGGCGATGAACGGCAGCGAGGCGAGGAGGCCGGCGATCAGCCCCACGGGCAGCGCCACGCCGACGGCGGGACCAAGGATCGCCTCGCGCCGGATGAGGAGGAACACGATCGACGCGATCACGACGATCGCGCAGCAGACGACCGAGGTGGCGGCGTCGCCCGGCAGGCGGATCGCCACCGTGCAGATCAGGATCAGGATCGCCAGCCCGACCGGGCCCTCGAGGAAGGTCGCCCGATGGCGGCCGAGCGCGAGCAACACCGCGCGGCCGACCAGCAGTGAGGCGAGCAGGATTATCCCTGCAGAGAGGTAGGTTCCGGAGAAGGTGGCCAAGGCGGGAGGCGGGGGAGGATATGGAGTCGCCCCGTAAGCGGGACTAAGCCCTAGCCCCCGATCCGGTCGCGCTCGGATTCACCGCGCTCGCGCCCCAGGGTCAGGAACTGGTCGACCGGATAGCCCCAGTGCAGCCGGCGAACCACGCTCCAGTCGGAGCGCCGCCGCAAGGACTCGACGAACCGCCGCCGCCCGCGGATTCGCTCGCGGTTTCCCGAGATCCAGCGGTAGCTGTCGAGCTTCGCGCGCAGGAACGAGGGACCGCGCAGCAGGCAGTACCCCCACATCATCAGCTCGCTGAGCAGGAATAGGGGTGACAACGCAATCCGGGTGGGTAGACGGGTGTTGGCGAGCAGCATCGACCAGCGGTTGCGCTCGAGCAGGAACAGCTTGTGGGGAAACATCGTCAGGTGGTAGTCGTGGCTGACCGTCGATGCCGGCACGCAGTAGATCTCCCTGCCGGCGACCTGCAGCAGCCAGGAGAGCTCGACGTCCTCGTGGTAGAGGAAGCCGCTCTCGTCCCAGCCGCCGATCGACTCGAACAGGTCGCGGCGGATCAGGAAGGCGGCGCCATGCAGCCCGCTGACCCGAAACGGGCCCGCTCCGGCACGCTCCCGGGGCTCCTCCAGCCAGCGGTTGAAGCCGAGTCCGGTGACGTGGACGTCCTGCCCCGCGGCGTTGATCCGGGAAGGATCCGACTCGAGCACGATCAGCGGGCAGACAGCGCCCGCATCCGGCGTCGCCTCGAGGAAGGCGACCAGCGGCTCGAGCCAGCCGAAGCCGACGACCACGTCCATGTTGAGGACGGCGACGTGGGTGCCGCGGGCCTCCGCCAGCGCAACGTCGACGGCGCCCGCGTAGCCGCGATTGGTCGGGGATCGGATGAGCCTGACCGACCCGTGCTCTTCGGCCATGGCCTCCGCGATCTCATCACTGCCGTCCGACGAGGCGTTGTCGACGACCAGCACCTCGAAGTCCCCGTCGCCGGTGTCGGCGACCAGGGCGTTCAGGCAGCGGCCGATCGCGTCGGCGCCGTTGTAGTTGACGACTACGACCGAGACCAGCGGAATCAGCTCGTGCCGCTCTTGGTGGCGGCGTCCTCCTCCAGCATCCGGCTCAGCCTGCCGCTGAAGATCGAGATGAAGAGCACCGCTGAGATCACCTGCAGGCCGAGCACGAGAAAGCTCGTGGTGAGAACGAGGCCGCGCGTGTCCGTGAACACGTTGTTGCCCGCCCACTGGACCGTCAGCTGGATCAGCTTGGCGAGGGAGCCGAGCAACAGCACGAGTCCGACCACGCCGACGCTCAGGCGGAACCTGACCGAGATCACCCGGCGCAGCCAGCGGGGCGGCTCCTTGCCGGCCTCGACCCCGTAGAGGGCGGCGGCGACTCCGAAGATCACGAGCTGGAACGCCGCCAGCACACCGAGCGCCGCGACGATGAAGCTGTGGATGTTGAGCCCGAGGTAGGAGGTGTGCACCGGGCCGTTGGAGAGGAGGATGGCCCCGGTGATCGTGATGCCCATCAGGACCAGGCCCGGCACGATGAACGTCAGCGTCGGGTTGTAGATCAGCAGCAGCACGATCACCCGGCCGAGGATCCGCAGCCCGTCCTTCCACGGGCTGAGCTTCTTCTCGCCCACGCGCGGCAGGTAGGAGATCGGGATCTCCGCCTCGCGCAGCCCCCTGGCCTTCGCTTTGATCCCGATCTCGGTCTCGATGTCGAAGCCGCGGGCCTCGGTGCCGAGCTTCACGGCCTCGGACCGGCGAATCGCGTACAGGCCGGTGAGCTGGTCCGCCCCCTCCAGTCCGTGGCTGATCGCGAGAAGTTTGTTGATGAGCCAGTTGCCGACACGGTTGACGAAGGGCATGCTCTCCGGCTCGGACTCCCGCACGCCCCTGACCAGGTCGTGGTCGTCGAGCAACTCGACCATCTCCTTGATGGCGGGCACCGGGTAGGTGGCGTCGGCATCCATGATCACCACGTTCTCGCCCTGCGCCTCGGAGATCCCGGTGCGAATCGCGACGCCCTTGCCCCGGTTGGAGGCGTGGCGGATGAGACGGACCGGATAGCGCTCGGCGACGTCGGCGGTGTCGTCGGTCGAGCCGTCGTCGACGACCAGGACCTCGTAGGTCGAGTCGAGGTACTCGCCGAGCTCATCGAGCACGTGTGGCAGCGCCGCGCCCTCGTTGTAGGCGGGCAGCACGACGCTCGTGCGGACGCGATCGGCGCTCGCACGCGGGGGTTCCTCGGTTCGCCTGTCGGCCGTGAGCGGCATCGGAGCAGGCGAAGGATAGGAGTGCAGGGGTGCGAGGGTGCACCGCGGGCGAAGCCGAGGAGCAACCCGTTTAACGATGGGCGCGATCAGCTGCCGAGCGGTCGGCGGCCTTTCGCGCCTCGAGGATCTCCTCGCGCTCGGTCAGCCGGTTGCGCCTGCGCGTTTCCGCCTCGCGCTGGCGCCGCTCCTCGATCGGGCTCTCCACCTGGAGCGGTGGCACCGGGATCGGCTTGCCGTGCTCGTCGACCGCGACCATGGTCAGGTAGGCGGTGCTGGTTGCGTGCACCTCGCCCGTGACGGCGTTCTCGGCCTCGACGCGCACGCCGACCTCCATCGAGGTCTTCCAGACGGCGTTCACGCTCGCGACGCAGCGCAGCAGCTCCCCGACGTGAACCGGATGCAGGAACGTCATCCGGTCCACCCCCGCCGTGACCACGCGACGGCCGCAGTGCCGGATCGCCGCGATCCCGGCGGCCTCGTCGCACATCCTCATCACGACGCCGCCGTGCACGAAGCCCGCGGAATTCGCGTCCTGCAGGCTCATCCAGCGGATCAGCTCCGAGCGCGAGTGCGAGACCGGGCGCGGCTCGTCGGCGCTGGGCTGCTTCTGGTCCTCCATCTGGCGCGATCCTAGTGCTGGCTACCCTCCCCGCGGACCATGGCCCGACACAGCGACATCACCGTGGTGATCCCGTGCTTCAACCACGGGCGCTTCCTGCTCGAATCGGTCGAGCGCGCGCTCGGCCAGGAGGGTGGGCCGCCGAAGGTGATCGTTGTCGACGACGGCTCGACCGACATGGAGACCGTGCGCGCCCTCGACGAGGTCCCGAAGGAGGTCGAGGTGATCAGGCAGAAGAACGCGGGGGTCGCCGCCGCGCGGAACGCCGGGTTCGAGGGCTCCGACTCCGAGCTTCTGCTCATGGTCGACGCCGACGACCGGCTCACCCCCGACGCGCTCGACGTCCTGCGCCCGCCACTCGAGGCCAATCGGGATGTCGGCTACTGCTACGGCCTCATGAAGCTGATCGGGACCTGGTCGGGCGTTCTGCGGTTTCCCGACTTCGACCCCTACATCCTGTTGCACCGCTCGATCGCCGGAGCGCAGCTGGGACTCGTCCGGCGACGCTGCTGGGAGGATGCCGGAGGGTTCGACCCGGCCATCGATGGCTACGAGGACTGGGACTTCTGCCTGAGCGCGCTCGAGAAGGGCTGGCGCGGCCTGCAGATCAACCGCGTCACCCACGAGTATCGGAAGCACGCGCGATCCGGCAACGAGGAGCATCGCCGCCGCTATCGCCACGTCTATCGCCAGATCCGCGCCAAGCACGCCGCCCTGTTCGCGCGGCGCAAGGAGTTCGCGCGCGAGTCCGACCTCGGTCCGCTCCATCGCCTCGCCTATCGGACGTACTTCGCCTGGCGGCCGATCCCGGCCCCGATCGAGAAGGCGCTGTACAGCAAGGTGCTCTTCCGGGGCTCCAGCCGGGAAGGAGCCGAGCGATGAGCTCCGCGGCGCCCGACCTTCCCGAGCGAGCCGGGCGGCGGCCGGACACCGGTCCGGCGATGCCCCACCAGCAGCTCAGCGAGAACGCACCCGCCGAGCTGCAGGAGGAGCTCTGGCGCCGGATGAGCTCCCTGGAGGGTGTCCGGACGGGCCCGAGCGGCGTGTCGCTCCCGGAGACGCGTGCGCTGCACCTCGAGCCGGATCTGGCGGCCGGACCGCCGGATGGATTCATGGTCGGCACCGAGTTCGCCCACCTCCACGGACCCGAGGACGGCAGTCTCCACATGGCCCTGCCCGCGGACGTCGCGCGGCAGGCGATCGACCGTGGTTGGGCCGAGCTGCACCCGCTGGCGCGCGCCGGCCGCCTACCAGAGACCCTGGTGATGGTCTACGGGCCTCGCGACTCCGACGAGCTCGAGACCGTGTGGTCGCTCGTCACGGCGAGCTACGAGAACGCCCGGGGCCCCGACCGCGGCGCCGCCGGTCCCTCCTAGGCCGGAGCGCGGCAGAGGAAGAGATTCTCGCTCGGGTCGAGTTCGGCGCGCTCGATCGCCACGCGGTCGAAGAGCTCCGCCGCGGTCCGGTCGTCCACCTCGAAGCCGGCCTCACGGAGGCGGTCGGGAAGGTCGTTGCCGTAGATGCGGACGTGGTCGTGCTGGCCGAAGGCCACCATCCGGCCGAGCGGTGATCGGATCGTGGGGTCGTCGTAGGTCGTGACCTGGGGCCGGTAGGGAACCAGGACGAGCGCGAGGCCCCCGTCCGTCAGCACCCGTCGCAGCTCCCGCATGGCGGCGCGGTCGTCCGGGACGTGCTCGAGCACATGGCTGCAGAGGATCAGGTCGAACGAGTCGTTCGGAAGATCCATGTCCGAGATGTCGAGCCGCAGGTCGGCGGGGGCGTGGAGGTCGGCGGTCACCCGCTCGACGTCCGGCAGGCGCGCGAAGACCGGATCGAACAGCGGCTCCGGGGCGAAGTGGAGGAGGCGGCGGCCGGGCAGCTCACCGCGCGCGAGCAGCAGCGCGATCGCGCGATGGCGAGGGTGGGAGCGGCAGCGCGGGCAGATCCCGCCCCAGCCGGAGATCCGCCGGCGCGACATGCGGCGGAAGCGGCCGCCGCAACACGGGCACTCGCGGCCCTCGCCGCGCAGCAGCCACGCGCTGAGGCGCGCGTTCGCATCGGCCGCGGCGTAGAGCACCCGTGCCAGCCGGTGGCGGCGCAGCACCCACTCGATGCCCCTCGCCAGCCAGACCGCGATGCGGAGTCGCAACGTGGGGCGGTCGAAGACGGGTCCGCCCTCGGTCTTCGCGTGGGCGGCGCTAGCCACGGGCGCCGATCCGGCGCAGCAGCTTCACGACCCCCCGCGGCTCGGGGTGCGGCCAGGAGGAGATCCGCGGGAGGATCGCCCGGCGCAACCCCTCCCAGGAGCGCATGATGCCCCGCTGCAGCGGGTTCCGCGCCCAGCGCAGCCGGATCTCGCGTGCCTCGTTGAGCTGGACCCACACGTCGGTGGTCGTCTTCGAGGCCGGGTGGTAGCGGAAGTTGAGGTAGGGCTCGTCGATGCGATCCACCCGCACGCCGCGGAGGAGCCGGAGATAGAAGTCGTAGTCGGCCGCGTCCTTGTAGCGCTGCTCCAGCGCCGGCGCCTGCTCGAGCAGCTCCCGCCGCCAGATGATCGTGGGGGTCGTGACGAACGCGCCGAAGTAGAGGTACTTCCGCCAGCTGAACCTCGGTGGGACCAGGGTCCGGAAGATCTCGCCGTTCTCGTCGATGTAGTTGACGGCTCCGAAGATGGCGCCGACGTCGGGGTGTCGCTCCAGGTGCCCGAGCGCCCGGTCGACCGCCCCGGGGATGTAGGCGTCGTCCGCATTCACCCAGGCGAGCAGGTCCCCCTGCGCCATACGCAGGCCCTTGTTCACCGCCTCGGTCTGCCCGCTGTCGGGCTCGGAGACCCACCTCAGGTTCGGGTCCTCTCGGGCCTCGAGCAGCTCGACGGTGCCGTCGTCGGACGCCCCGTCGACCACGATGTGCTCGTGCGGGGTTCCCAGCGCGGCGACGCCGTCGAGCGTCTCCGGCAGATACCTCGCCATGTTCCGCGCGGGGGTGATCACCGAGAGCATCGCCATCCGGCGGGGGAGAGTAGGCGTTCGGAGGACGGCCTATATTGGCGCCCCGATGGCGGAGCCGAACACCAATTCCCCGCGCCCCCGCGTGGAGGGCACCAGCAAGCGCGCTCTGATCACCGGCATCTCAGGCCAGGACGGCTCCTACCTGGCCGAGCTTCTGCTGGAGAAGGGCTACGAGGTCCATGGCATCGTCCGGCGCTCCTCGAGCTTCAACACAGACCGGATCGACCATCTCTACCACGACCCTCACGAGCAGGGGGTTCGCCTCTTCACCCACTACGGCGACCTCTCCGACTCCGTCGCGCTCGTGAAGCTGCTCTACGAGCTCGAGCCCGACGAGATCTACCACCTCGGCGCCCAGAGCCACGTCCGGGTCTCCTTCGACATCCCCGAATACACCTTCGACATCACCGGCGCTGGCACGGTCCGCCTCCTGGAGGCGGTTCGCGAGTCCGGCGTACGGCCCCGCTTCTACCAGGCGTCGTCGTCCGAGATGTTCGGCGCCGCTCCGCCACCTCAGAACGAGGAGACGCCGTTCCACCCGCGCAGCCCCTACGGGGTCGCCAAGGTCGCCTCGTACTGGGCGACGGTGAACTACCGCGAGGCCTATGACCTCTTTGCCGTCAACGGGATCCTCTTCAACCACGAGTCCCCGCGGCGAGGCGAGACCTTCGTCACCCGCAAGATCACCCGAGCGGTGGCGCGGATCTCCGCCGGCCTCCAGGACAAGCTCTTTCTCGGCAACCTCGAGGCGAAGCGGGACTGGGGCTACGCCCCTGACTACGTCGAGGCGATGTGGATGATGCTCCAGGCGGACGACCCCGATGACTTCGTGATCGCGACGGGGGAGACGCACACCGTTCGCGATGTGGTTGAGATCGCTTTCGCCCGCAAGGGCCTCGATCCCGACGAGTACGTCGAGATCGATCCGAAGTACTACCGGCCCTCGGAGGTCGACCATCTCCTGGGGGACGCCAGCAAGGCGAAGGAGAAGTTGGGCTGGGAACCCAAAGTGCGGTTCAAGGAGCTCGTCGAGCTGATGGTCGACGCCGATGTCGCCTCCCTCGAGGATCAGCTCGCCGGCAAGGTGACGCGCTCGGGCTACGACTGATCGCGAGACCCCTCCTCTCTAGAGTGCCCGCGATGCAAAGCAGCGCACTCGGCTACAGCAAGCTCTGCGAGCTCCAGGACTTTCGTGACCCGGACCTCCGGGCGCTGATGCGTGACATGGCGGGTGTCGGGCCGGAGCGGCCTGACTATCCGGATGGTGAGGAGCACCGCAAGCCATGGGAGGTGGCGATGAGCGTTCGCGCGCTCCGCGACTTTGGTGCGCTTCGCGAGGACGGCGAGATCCTGGGGGTCGGGGCCGGCAGCGAGGCGACGATCTTCTGGCTGACGCGCCACGTCAAGCGCGTCTTCGCGACCGACCTCTACCTGACGGAGGACTCCTGGTCAGCGATGGATTCCGGCGCCGGCATGCTCCACGCGCCGGAAGGCGAGACGACGCTCGACTGGAACCCGCGCCGCCTCGTGGTCCAGCACATGAACGCCCTCGAGCTCCGCTACGAGGACAACTCGTTCGACGGGATCTTCTCGTCGGGTTCGATCGAGCACTTCGGAGGGCTGGACGACATCCACCGGAGCGTCGAGGAGATGTACCGCGTCGTCAGACCGGGCGGGGTCGTCGCCCTGGCGACTGAATTCCGGCTCGCTGGACCGCCACCCGGTCTCCCCGGCACTGTCCTCTTCGACGAGTCCGAGTTGCGCCAGGTTCTCCTCACGGACCTGGACTGGGAGCTGGCCTCGCCGCTCGACTTCTCGATCTCCGACGAGACGATGGCGGCGCCCGTCGATTTCGACAGCCTCTTCGAGGTACTGAGCGGCCCGACGATCGCGGATCGGGTCAAGACACGTTTGGGCAGGCAGGCGCCTCCGCCCGCGATCCGCCATCTGCCGACCCCGTACCCGCACATCGTGCTTCGCAAAGGCGAGCATCTCTGGACCAGCGTCCATGTGGCGCTGATAAAGCCACGCGGCTGACCGAGAAGCTGCAATTGGACCGGGCGAGCGCTGTCCGCCCCTCTGCTTCAATCTCAGCCGTGCCGGATTCGAAGCAAGAGATCGCGGTCGAGGGCCCGCTATTGGAGAAGATCAAGCGGCGCGCGTTGCTGCTGCTGCTGCGCTTGCTGCGCCTGCCCTACCGGCTGCTGACGCTGCCTCTGAAAGAGCTGCGCGGCGAGGTCGCCTCGCTGCGTGCGGCCGCCGTTGAGTCCCTCGCCTACGTCGGCGTTGAGCTTCGCCGGATCGGCGACCTGGTCGAGCAGGGGGCGTCGAAGTCCACGCCCACGCCGGAGGAGACGGCCCTGGCGGGGCTGGAAGTGCGCGGACCTGTGCTCGTGATCGGGCGCCGCGGCCAGAAGACCGGCGTGTCGCTCACATCGCGGGGCTTCGACGTGACTCAGGTCGACGCCCTGGAGGACTGGGAAGCCGGCGGGCGGCGCTTTGGGGCCGTGCTCTATATGGGGGAGCCCTCTGAACTCGACGCTGGCGAGCTGCAGCGGATCGGTGAGCTGCTCTCCCACGATGGCGCGCTGGTGATGGGAGTCGCGACCGCCTCCAGCGACAACGGCTCTGGGAACGGGTTCGACGAGCGCTCGCTGGATGAACGGGCCGGCTGGGCTGTGGCCGAGCGGATCGTCGTGGCCCGCCGCACCACCTCGGACTGATGGCCCTGCCGTGCCGGAGCGTCTGGATCGACGTTCAGGGCTGCCAGAACGTCGCCAACTTCGAGCGCGGTATCGCGCGGCAGGCAGCGGAATCGACCGAGGCGCTGCTGCGGGTCGCGCCGGAGATCGTCCACACCGTCGGCCTGACGCCCGCCCTTCCCGTGCCGCCGTCGCTGGACTTCGTCAACGGCATGGAGAAGCTCGGCTGGGTCAGCGGCAAGGGCTCCGAGCCCGATCCCAAGCCGTCGATCTACCACGTCACCTCGCCCTTCGAGGGCCCGACGCCGTTCGTGACGTTGGAGGAGCAATGGCCCCGCTGGGCCCGGCGACCCGGTACGAGGCTCGTGGTCACCCTCCACGATCTGATCCCGCTGATCTTTCCCGAGCACTACATCGATCCGGATCCGATCAACATGTCCCGCTGGCTCGCCCGGCTCGGCATCGTGCGAACGGCGGATCAGATCCTCGCCGTGTCGCAGTGCTCGGCCGCCGACGCAGTCGAGCATCTCCAGTTCGACGAGAAGCGGATCACGGTGATCGACGCGGGGACCTCCGTCCAGATCGCGTTGATGGTCGGCTCTCGCGAGGAGGCGGCGAAGATCCTCGACGGCAAGTTCCCAGGACTTCGCGACGGTTTCCTCTTCTACGTCGGCGGCGGGGACTGGCGCAAGAACGTCACCCGGTTGATCGAGGCCTACGCGAGGCTGCCGGAGCAGTTTCGGGAGCAGCACCAGCTCGTCATCACCTACAAGCTCAACCCCAATGCCAGGGAGGGCCTCGAGGGGTTGGCCCGAGACCTCGGGATCCACGGCAACCAACTGCTGCTCACAGGGTTCGTTCCGGACCGCGAGCTCTCCGCGCTCTACCGACGCTGCGGGCTCTTCGTGTTCCCCTCCCTCTATGAGGGCGCAGGGCTGCCGATCCTCGAGGCGATGGCCTGTGGAGCACCGGTGGTCGGCAGCAACGTCTCCTCGGTCCCCGAGATCCTCGGCGATCTCCGCGCGACGTTCGACCCCTCGGACCCGGACGACATCGCGCGGTGCATCGAACGGACGCTCGACGACGAGGAGGAGCTGAAGCGCCTTCGCCGCGTGTCCACGGAGCGAACCGCGCACTTCACCTGGGACCGGGTGGCGCGCAGGGCGATCGAAGGGTACGAGCGAGCGCTGGCCACCCCCAGTCACCGAGACACCTCACCCCGGCGGCGAAGCCGCCTGGCCGTGTTCACCCCATGGCCGCCCGAGGCGTCGGGCGCCGCGACCTACAGCCGGCAGCTGGTCGAGCGGCTCGCGGACCACGCCGACGTGGACGTGATCGTCGCGGGTGACACCGACTCGGATTTCTATGATCGCTCGCTGGAGCCGAGGGTCCGCCTCTGGCCGGCTGGGGACTTCGACTGGGTCAACGAGCTGCGGGACTTCGACCGCTGCCTCTACGTGCTCGGCAACTCCGCGCTTCACCGGCACGCGATGGAGGCGCTCCTCCGGCGCCCCGGCGTGGTCGTCGCCCACGACGTCCGCTTCGGC
>DATAPB010000296.1:0-12787 GCA_036265435.1 Solirubrobacterales bacterium
CCGCACGAGGGCGGGGCTGAGGGTCGTCGCGTTCACCCACGTGATCGATTGCCGGAGCGGGCACGCCCGGGCGACGGAGGCCTGGGGCGGCGACTGCTCCGGCCCTCGCACGGGCAATCTCTATCTCCAGTACTGGCTCTACTACCCGGGCAGCGCGACCGCCGAGGGCAGTACCCCGCTCCGGGACCCGATCCGCCGGTTGAGCAGCGCGCTCGGCCACTCGACCTACCACCCAGATGACTGGGAGGGCTACCAGGTGCGGGTCGGAGGGGCCGGCGTCTTCGCGCGAGCCACTTCGCACCACGGCTACAACGGCTGGGACGCGGACGGGGACCGCTACTTCATCTCGGGCGGCAGCCACGCGGGCCGGCCGCTGAGAGTCCTCACCAGGTCGTGGTTCCGGCTCCGCCTTCCGCCGCTGACCCCCAGGAGCACCAAGGACGGGCTGCTTGGCCTGATCCCGCTCGAGACCCTGCCCGACCGGGATCGTTTCTCGTTCGCGATCACCCCGCCGTGGCGGAAGCGTGTCTGGTTCGACCCGGAGTACGCGGGGACCGACTAGCGCGGCGGCATCCGCAGCGCGCCGTCCAGCCGGATCGCCTCGCCGTTCAGCATCGTGTTCTCGACGATCTGGCAGGCCAGCTGGCCGTACTCCTCGGGCCGCCCGAGTCGCTGGGGAAACGGGATGCCGGCGCCGAGGGCCTGGCGCTGGTCCTCCGGAAGCGCGCCGAGCAGCGGGGTGTCGAAGAGGCCAGGCGCGATCGTGTTCACCCGGACGCCCCTGCCCGCCATGTCGCGGGCGGCGGGCAGCGTCAGCCCGACGACGCCTCCCTTCGAGGCCGAGTAGGCGACCTGCCCGATCTGCCCGTCCCAAGCGGCGATCGACGCGGTGTTGATACAGACACCGCGCTCGCCCTCCTCGTCGGGCTCGTTGTCCGACATCGCCGCACAGGCGAGCCGCAGCACGTTGAAGGTCCCGACGAGATTCACCTTGATCACGTTGTGGAAGATCTCCAGGTCGTGGGGGCCCTGCTTCGAGGCGGTCCGCTGGGCCCACCCGATCCCCGCGCAGCAGACCGAGATTCGGAGGCCGCCGGGCGTGTCCGCCGCGGTGTCGACCGCGGCCTGCACCGGCTCGGGCTCCATTACGTTCGCCTCCATGAACGCGGCGTTCTCGCCGAGCTCTGAGGCCAGCGCTTCGCCCTTCTCCGCGTTCATGTCGGCGATGACGACGGATGCGCCTCGGTCATGAAGCGCCCGGACCGTGGCGGCCCCGAGCCCCGAGGCGCCGCCTGCGACCAGCGCGCTTGCCCCCTCGATCTTCACGGCGCGGGACCCTAGCTACTTGCGCTGGGCACCGTCTCCGGCGTGCGCTAAGCCTCGATCCTGCCGGTCATCGTGGCGGACGCGACGCCGCCTGGTACCGCGGTCACGCTCAGGGTCGCCGACACCGGTCCGTGCCCTTGCGGCACGAGATCGACGTCTATCTGGCAGGTGAGGCCGGGGCCGAGCGGTGCCGCGCAGCCATTCGCGACGACCGCGAAGCTCTCCGGATTGGAGCCGGTGATCGAGGGGACGGGGAGCCCGCTGGGCGAGCCGCCGGTGTTGGTGATCACGAAGCTCCGGGTCGGACCCTGGGGTAGCTGCACGATGCCGAAGTCCTGGCTGGTCGGCGAGACCACGATGCTTGGCGGCGGGAGGACCGCCTTCCGCTTGCAGCGGCGCTTCTTCCCGTGGTGTTTCTTCTTCTTGTTGCATTTCTTGCTCGCGGTCGCCACCGATCGACTCGAGGCGGTGCCCGCGTTCAAGGCGGCGATCGATCCCACGGCGAGGCAGGCGATCACCGCGATCGAGACGGTCCAGCTCATCAGTCGGCCCCTGGGGCTCATTGACCTATCGATACGGCGCACCGCGCCGCCAGGATTGCAAATCCTTCACAGCCGGTGAGCCTCTCTCGGTAGGGTTGACGGCATCGCGGAGGTTGCCTCACCCACCACCGAGGGTGGGAGTCGTCCCGCTTCCGACCGCAAGGCCGAGCTGGCCCAGCGCTTGGAAGAGGCACGCGGCCACACCCTGCGCCTGGTCGAGCCGCTCACCGAGGAGCAGCTCAACCGGGTCTACGACCCGATCCTCAGCCCCCTGATCTGGGACCTGGGGCACATCGCCAACTTCGAGGAGCTCTGGCTGGTCCAGCGCATCGGGGGGCGCGATCCGCTGCGCGGCGACCTCGGCGAGCTCTACGACGCGATCGAGCAGCCGCGGAAGATCCGCGGCGAGCTGCCGATCCTCCGCGCCGATGAGGTCCGCCCGTACATGGAGCAGGTCCGCGAGCGGACCCTGGAGGTCCTGAATGGGATCGAGCTGGATCCCGATGACCCGTTGCTCGCGGACGGCTTCGTCTACGAGATGCTGCTCGCCCACGAGTACCAGCACAACGAGACGATGCTCCAGCTCCTGCAGATGGTCGAGAGCTACGAGCCGGTCGAAGTCGACGGCGGCCCCGCCTCCGAGCACACCTCCACGGGCCCCGAGATGGTCCGGGTCGAGGGCGGATCTCACGAGATCGGCGCCCTGGACGTTGGGTTCGCGTACGACAACGAGCGTCCTCGCCATCGGATCGAGCTGGAGTCCTTCCTGATCGACCGCACCCCGGTCACCAACGCCGACTACATGACCTACCTCGAGGAGACGAGTGCCGAGCCTCCCATGTACTGGGAAGGCGACGGCGAGGGCGGCTGGGTGCGCACGGCGATGGGCCGGACTGCGGCCGTCGACCCGCGCCTGCCGGTGATCCACGTCTCCTGGGACGAGGCGGAGGCCTTCGCCCGCTGGGCCGGCAAGCGCCTGCCGACGGAGGCCGAGTGGGAGGCCGCCGCCGCCGGCGCGAGTCGCGACCGCGCCAACCTCGACGAGTTCTCGTTCGGCCCTGCCCCAGCGGGCGCCTACCGGGACGGGGCCTCGGAAACCGGCGCCGTCCAGATGCTGGGCGAGGTCTGGGAGTGGACGAGCTCGGACTTCACCGCCTACCCCGGCTTCGAGGCGTTCCCCTATCCGGAGTACTCCGAGGTGTTCTTCGGCGACGAGCACAAGGTGCTCCGCGGTGGGGCGTGGGCGACGCGCCGCGACGTCATCCGGACCAGCTTCCGCAACTGGGATCTGCCCCAGCGCCGACAGATCTTCGCGGGCATTCGCTGCGCCCGCGATGAATCCGAGGGCCCGCTCGGGTCGTAGTAACGACTGATCCGAAGCGAAGACCAGCACGCAAAGAGGCCAAGACCCCCTCCGCCATCATTCCCGCCGAGACAAGCACGGATCGCATCACCGTCGAGGTCAACCTGCCTCCGGGCGGGCCCCTGTCGGGCATGGCCGCCGACGTCCGCGCCGGCCTCACCAGCCCGTTCAAGGAGCTCTCTCCCCGCTACTTCTACGACGAGCGCGGCTCAGAGCTCTTCGAGCAGATCACCGAGCTGGACGAGTACTACCCGACCCGCTGTGAGCGCCAGATCCTCGAGACCCAATCGGACCAGATCTGCGAGGCGGCGAACCGGCCGGCGAGCCTGATCGAGCTCGGCTCCGGCTCGGCGCGCAAGACCCGCGTGCTGCTCGACGCGATGCGGCAGGCCGCCTGTCTGGAGACGTACTGCCCAGTCGACATCTCCGAGGAGATCACGCGCGACACCGCGGAGGCCATCGTCGCGGAGTACGACGGCATCAGCGTCCACGGCCTCGTCTGCGACTTCGAGTTCGACCTCGAGCGAGTGCCCGTCGAGGGCCCGCGGGTGATCGCGCTGCTCGGTGGCACGATCGGCAACTTCGCCCCCCATCAGCGGGCGAGCTTCCTGCGCCGGATCTCCAACCTGCTCGGCCCGGAGGACCGCTTCCTCCTGGGGACCGACCTGGTCAAGGACCCGGCCACCCTCGAGGCGGCCTACAACGACCCCCGCGGCGTCACCGCCGAGTTCAACAAGAACGTCCTGGCGGTGCTCAATCGCCAGCTCGGTGCCGACTTCGATCTCGACTCCTTCGAGCACGTCGCCCGCTGGGACCCGGAGAACCTCTGGGTCGACATCCGGCTGCGCTCGCTGGCAAACCAGGTCGTGAGCTTCAAGACGCTCGAGATGCTGGTCCCCTTCGGCGCGGGCGAGGAGATGCGGACGGAGATCTCCACCAAGTTCTTGCGCCCGGGCCTGGAGGGCATCTACGCCGAGGCAGGTCTCGAGCTCACGGACTGGTGGACGGACCGAGAGGGGCTCTACGCGCTCAGCTTGGCCCGGGCGGCCAGCTCCAGCTCGTAGCGCTGCATCGTGATCGCGTCCCGCCCCCACCGCGGGGCGGTGTCGGCGGCGGTCATGACGAAACCCCGTTCGCGATAGAGATGGGCCGCCGTCTTCAGCTCGCTGAAGGTCTCGAGCCAGACCAGGCGGTAGCCGTGCTCCTCGGCGAAGGCGAGCATCTCGTCGACCAGCCGGCGGCCCAGGCCATTGCCCCTGACCTCCGGGCTGAGGACGACCCAGCGGATCGCCGCCTCGTCGTCGCCTTCGTCGCTGATGCCGATCGAGCCGGCGTGCTCGCCGTCGAGCTCGACGATCCGGATGGCCTCTCGTTCCGTCGGGAAACCGCGCTCCGCCGCGCGTGCCACCGCGGCTTCGACGAAGTCCCCGAACCTCGAATCCACGCCGTACTCCTCGCCGTAGATGCGCCGGTGGTGGGCCACGATCGCCTCCAGGTCGCCCGGCAGGAACTCGCTGCGGACGGTTGCCTCGCTCACGCCGTCGCCAGTCTCGGGCGGGAAGCCAGGGGGACGGCGGGCACGCGCCTCGGCGCGACGCGCACATCGCCCGCGTGGCAGCGGAGCAGCTCGCAGATTTCCGCGGTCCGCCGGAACGGGTCGGCGACCACCACTCCGGTGGCCAGGGAGATCGCCGCCTCGATCCGCCCGTCGCGCTCGCCCAGCAGGTGGGGGCCCGGAGCGAGGGGGCGCGAGTCCAGCTGGGCGAGGCGATCGAGCGCGGCGCAGTCTGCGTCCGAGGCGAGCCGCAGGGTCAGCGGGCGTTCCCAGGCCGCCCGCCGGTGTCGATGCTGGTCCCGGTTGGATCCGCTCGGCTGCCCCATGAACCGATTATGGCCCGGGTCCCGATCTGCGCAAGATGTTGTTGTCACTGAACCGATCGTGATTTACGATCAATCCGCCTTGGAGCTTCGCCAGCTCAGATACGTCGAGGCCGTCGCCCGGCACCGCCACTTCACCCGCGCGGCCGACGAGCTCCGCATCGCGCAGTCGGCGCTCTCCCATCAGATCAGGAGGCTCGAGGCCGAGCTCGGGACCGAGCTCTTCAACCGGAACAGCCGGTCGGTGACCATCACGGAGGCGGGGGAGGCGGTGGCGTCGAGGGCGCGGGGGGTGCTCGACCAAGTCGATGGCCTCCGACACGAGGTGGACGAGCTCCGTGGGCTGGTCCGCGGAGAGATCAGGATCGGCGCCACCCTCCCGGCGGGGGAGATCGACGTCCCTGGCGTGCTGGTCAGGTTCAGCGAGGCCTATCCGGGCATCGAGGTCGAGCTGCAGGAGGGCACCGCCGGCGACATGCTCACCCACCTGGCCGAGAACCGCATCGACGCCTCCTTCTGCCTGCTCGACGAGGATCCCCCGGCCGAGATCTCGGTCGAGCAGCTGAGCGAGGAGGAGATCGTCGCCGCCTTCCCCGCGGGCGCGGGGCCCGATCGAGAGCGGGTGACGGCCGCCGAGCTCTCCCGCCACACGCTGATCACCCCGCGCACCGGCTCGTCGATCAAGCACGCGGCCGATGGGTTCTTTGCGCGGGCGGGCAGGACCATGGACGTCTCCCTCGAGAGCGGCGACCCCTTTCTGCTCCGCTGCCTCGTCTCCAGCGGCTTCGGGGCGGCCGTGCTGCCCGCCTCCCTGACCCGGCGGGAGGGGCCGTCCATAGACGTCCGCGGCCTGCGCCCGGCGGTTCGCCTCCGCGCGACGCTGATCTGGCACGGACGGCGCCACCAGACGCCGGCGGCCCGCGCCTTCATCGACTTCATCCGCGCCGAAGCGCGCCGCTAGTTCCCGACGAACTGCCCGTGGAAGCCGTAGGGGATGCCGTGCGGCGCCTCGGCCCGCGCCACCTCGCTCAGGTCCGCCGCGTCCAGCACGAGCAGGAATGATCGGCCCGAGCGCGAGTCGAAGACGACCGAGAGGAGCACGCCGTCATCCTCGGCCTCGCCATTCGGCGCGGCGACGAAGACGGGCTCGCCGGGACTGAAGCCCTCCTCCCCCCACTCGATCGTGGTCCGCTCGGCAACGTCGACCTTGACGATCCGGTCCAGCCAGCCGGTCTTCTGATCGACGCCCCAGACGTAGCGGTAGGGACGTTCGTTGTGCGGGCCGTAGTTGATTCGGGGCAGCTCGAGCCCTTCCGCCAACCGCTCGGTTGCGACGCGCTGTGAGGAGAGGTCAATGCGGAAGCGCCTGAGCTCGGCTCGCGCGACGGGTTTGCCCTCCCGGAGCCGGTCGAGATAGAGGTCCTCGATGATCTGGGCGTCCTCGAACGTGCACGCGTCGACCACCACCGACCCGTTCTCCTCGTAGGCGTTGACGTGGTGGAAACAGAAGAACGGATCCGTCTCGAACGGGCCGGTCGCCTCACCGCTTCGGCGATCGATCAGGGTCAGCTTCGTGCCAAGCTCCGGCTTCCAGCGGTAGTTCTCTATGTAGGGGCGGCCCGAGAGGGGAATGCTGATCGGGTTCACGACCAGCGGGAACTCGGCCAGCACCAGCCAGCGCTCGGTGAGGCCGAAGGAGTGCATGTAGGCCGGCTCCTTGACGGGCAGCTCGGCGAACACCCGCGGCTCCGCACTGTCCGGGGGCAGGTGGAAGAACCGGTAGCGATTCCGCGGGCCGAGCTTGGCGGCGTAGTTGAGCATCCCGCCCGACGCACGATCGAGGTGCGGATGGGCGGTGGTCAGCATCCCCGGAGACTTGTATGCGACCCCCACGGTCGCCAGCGTGTCTCCGTCGAACTCGACCGGAATCGGTGTCTCCGTCATCGAGATGTAGCGCTCGCCGAGCTTGACCAGGTTCACGTTCGCGTTGTCGGAGATCTTCGGAGAGAACATTGAGACGACGCGAGCGAAGAGCGAGCGGCACGGGTCGGTGGCGAACTCGGAGAAGACGATCTCGCCCTTCTCCTTCGCGGCGCGGTAGGCCCTGGTCTCGAGGAACCGGTTCGCGTAGGAAACCTCGCCGTCGGCGATTCCGAAGCGGTGCAGCATTGCGAAACCGTCGAACCAGTGGTTCATCGTCTGCTCGCCGATCTCCCATTTCGCCGGGCCGGTTCGAACCAGCGCTCCCTGAAGCCAGTTGGGCAGCCGGCCCTCCAGGGGCAGCGAGTCGATCCGCACCTCCTGGTCGAGCGAGTCGAGGCCCGCGGTCAGGTCAGATGCGTGCGTTGGCGGCGTCTTCTGGGCAGTCTGACTCATGATCCCTCCTGAATGGTCCGAACCGTACGGTACGGACAGTATCGTAATATCCGCCCGCATGGCCGTGACAAGGCTCACACCCACCGCATACGTGGTGCTCGGACTGATCGAGCAGATGCAGCCCGCCTCCCCGTACGACCTCAAGCAGGCCGTCGCCCAGGGAGTCGGCCAGTTCTGGTCGCTGCCGCACACACAGCTCTACTCGGAGTCTGCGCGCCTGGCCGAGGCCGGCCTGCTGTCCGAGCGCCGTGAGGAATCCGGCAGGCGCCGGCGTCTCTACCGCCTGACGAAGGCGGGGAAGGAGGAGCTCGATCATTGGCGGGGGGAACCGACGGGCGAGCTCTACGAGCTCAGGGACGCCGGCTTGCTGAAGCTCTTCTTCGGGGCGGACCCGAAGATCCTGGCGCCGCCTCAGCTCGCGGCGCACACGGAGCGGCTGCGCGAGTACGAGGAGCTGCTCGAGCAGTGCCGCGAGATGAATGCGCCCGCCGGGGTGATCCACGCGGTCGAGTGCGGCATCGGCCACGAGCGCGAGTACGTCCGGTTCTGGACCCGGTTAGGTGGGCGCTAGCACGTCGATCAGCTCGCCCAGCTGGTCGGGTGTCGTGATCGGCGTGATCACCGGCAGCGTGATGCCGCCCTCGACGAACGCGTCGAGGCGCTCGCGCATCTGCTCCGGCGAGCCGAAGATGAACATCCCCTCGATCAGCTCCCACGGGGCGAGCCCCGCGGCCTTCTGGCGGTCTTTGGCGTTCCATGCCTCGACCATGCCGTCGATCTTGTCGCCGTAGCCGAGCCAGCGGTAGAAGTTCTCGTAGACCGGCACGGTGATGTAGGAGGAGAACATGAAGCGGGCGAGGGGCTCGACCTGCTCGCGCACGCCCGGGATGCAGAAGAAGCGGCAGAGGAGCTCGAAGCCCTCCGGCGCTCCCTCGAGCTGGGCCGCGACCTTCGGCAGGCCCGCCAACGGCAGGAAGTTGGTGAACGCCCCGTCGCCCTTTTCGACCGCGAGCCGCAGCATCTTGCCGCGCAGGGCGGCGACGATGATCGCGGGCGGCTCCTCCGGCGGCCGCTCCAGCTTGAAGCCGCCGTCGGCGCGCTCCCCGGCCAGCACGGTGCGCAGGAAGTCGATCGTCTCCGACATCTTGCCGAGCGGCTTCTCGAACGGCATCCCATTCCAGCCCTCGATGATCCGGTCCGACGAGGCGCCGATGCCGAGCGCGAAGCGGCCGCGCGAGGCGTCCGCCGCCGCCGCGGCCTCCTGCGCGAGCAGCGCCCGGCCGCGCTGCATCACACCGACGACGCCGGTACCCAGGCGGACCTTCTCCGTCCAGGCGGCGCCCAGCACGAGCGGGGAGAACCCGTCCGGCCCGTTCGTCTCGCCCGACCAGAGGTCCGTGTAGCCGACCGCCTCGGCGCGCCGATAGAGCTCGGCGTTGTCGGCGAGCGGCACGCCGGTGAACGGCACGGTGAGTCCCCAGCGCTGCATCGGAAACCGCGACCCTATACCGGGAGTTGGGATAGGGTCGCGACCATGGAGAGGGCATCGGCGCAGCGAACCGACCTGGACGCGTCGAAGCTCGATCGCACCGAGATCATCGGCATGATCGCCGGGGCGGTGCTGGTGATCAGCGTCTTCCTCGAGTGGTACTCGCTGTCCACCGACCCGAGCGTCGTTCAGCGCGGTACCGACCCCGCGAACTGGGCGTGTGGCGTCGGCAACACCAGCTGCAGCGGCTGGGACACCTTCCCGGTGGTGGGCGTCCTGCTCATCCTCGCAGCCCTCGCCCCGTTCATTCTCTCGTGGATCGTGATCCGCGGCCATGCTCTCTCCTGGCCGCGGGGTGAGGTGACCGCGGTCGTCGGGCTGACAGCGTTCGTCCTGATCGCCTTCAACGGGATCATCGATAAGCCCCAGGATGGGCTCGAGATGGGGCTCGGCTTCGGATACTGGCTGGCGCTGATCTCCTCATTCGTCATCTTCCTCTCGGGCGGCTTCCGCGCCGTCGAGAGCGGTGGCGGCGCGAGGCGAAAACCGCCCGCAACCTTCTAGCCTCCGGGTCGGTGGCCGACGCCGAGGAACACGTCATCTCCCACGACGTCCGGGACTCGTCCCATCCGGACCGCAACCTGGCCCTCGAGCTTGTCCGCGTGACCGAGGCGGGCGCCCTCGCCGCGGGGCGCTGGGTCGGTCGGGGGGAGAAGGAGAGCGCCGACGGTGCGGCCGTCGATGCCATGCGCCTGATGCTCGACACCGTGCCGATGGACGGCGTCGTCGTGATCGGCGAGGGGGAGAAGGACGAAGCGCCGATGCTCTTCAACGGCGAGGAGATCGGGGACGGCAGCCCGCCCCGAGTGGACATCGCGGTCGATCCGCTCGAGGGGACCACCTTGGCGGCCCGGGGGATGCCTTCGGCGCTCTCGGTGATTGCGCTGTCGGAGCGCGGCACGATGTTCGATCCGGGGCCCGTCTTCTACATGGAGAAGATCGCCACCGGTCCTCGGGCCGCCGATCTGCTCAGCCTCGAAGACCCGCTCGTGGACGTTGTCCGCCGGATCGCCGAGCGCAAGGGCGGGGAGCCGGGGGACGTCACGGTGATCATGCTCGACCGCCCGCGCCACGAGCAGGCGATCGAGGCGCTGCGCGGGGTGGGGGCGAGCATCCGCTTCATCTCCGACGGTGACGTCGCGGCCTCGCTGTTCGCGGTCATGCCCAACACGGGGATCGATCTGCTCTGGGGAGTGGGGGGCACCCCGGAGGGTGTGCTCTCGGCCTCGGCGATCAAGTGCCTCGGCGGGCGCATCCTCGGCCGGCTCTGGCCCCGCGACGACGACGAGCGGCGGGCCGCGGAGGACGCCGGCTACGACCTCGACAGGATCCTCGACACCGACGATCTGGTGGGAGGGAACGACGTCTTCTTCGCCGCGACGGGGGTCACCGACGGCGACCTGCTGGACGGCGTCCGCTACCTCGACGATGGCCACGCGACGACGGAGTCGCTGGTGATGCGCTCGCGCTCGGGAACCGTGCGCCGGGTCCAGGCAACCCACGACCGTCCCAAGCTGCGCGAGGTCGTGGGGGGCAGATACGGGTAGGCGCAGCTACCCGTATCTGTCTATCGGGCCGCGGTGTTTGTGGCGGCCGCCGATGGGGTCTGATTAGCCGTCGAGGGGCAGCGAGCCGGTGGCGTCCTGCTCGTGCCGGAGCGAGTTGATCACCGCGCCGGCGAGCATCACCAGGCTGATCGCGTAGAACCAGACCAGGGCGATGAGGATGAAGCCGATCGTGCCGCCGATCCGGTGCAGGTCGGAGATGTTGTTCAGGTAGAGCGGGAAGATGTAGTTCCCGCCGGCGGTGACCACCGAGAAGAAGAGGGCGCCGGGCCAGACCGATCGCCAGGGCATGTGGCCCTTCGGGACGGCCCAGTAGATCAGCGAGACGATCAGGAAGGTCACCGCGAAGCCGCCGAGCACGACGATCGCGGTCCGAATCGAGCCCCACTCGGAGAGACCGAATGGCAGGTCGTCCGCGCGCGTCAGGACCGCGCTCTCGATGGTCGGGACCGTGACGCTCGCGAGCAGCAGGAAGACCAGCCCGACCAGCATCACCAGAGACCAGCGCTTCTGCTGGATCCAGCCGCGGCACTGGACGTGGTAGATGCGGCAGAAGGCGGTGTCCATCGCGCCCCAGAAGGAGGCGCCGATCCAGATCCCGCCGATGATCGCCGCGATTCCGATCGTCGTCGAGCTCGCGCGAACCCGGTCGATCGCCTCCTGCAGCGTTCCCTGTTCGATGTTCGGGAAGAGCCGCTGGATGTCGAGGACGACACTGTGCTCGATATCCGGGCTGTTAACGACCTGCCCGAAGATGAAGAGCACGAGCAGGGCGAAGGGAAAGACCGCCAGCATCAGGTTGTAGGCGACCATGCCGGCGAGGCCCGTGATGTTCTCCTTGTAGGCGCGGTTCCAGAAGGCCTGCAGCCACGGGCGGCGCCAGACCCGCCAGCCATAGTGGACGGGCCTGTCGGGCGGGGCCTTCGCGATCGGTGGGCTCCCGGGTCCGCTGCGGCGAGCATCCACATTCATGCGTAACGACCGCCTGGAGAGGGGTATCTCGAAGGACCGCCGGAACTTCCCCCCAGAATCCTTGTTGAGTCCGAGGGTCCTCCGAGGCGCAGTCGAGGAGCAACCCGTTTTGCGATGAAAAAGAGGGTGTCGGGGCTCCGGCACGCGTTGACTACAAAAAGTGAAGTGGCTACCATCCGAGCGGACGTTTGAGGAAGACTCGCGAGTTCTAGGTTCCAGAAGGATTCGACGCGGACGCGGTTTCACCGCTCCGCGTTTTTCTGGCCTTTCGGGGGAATGTGAGTAAAGGTCTTTTCGTCAGCGGCCGAATTCAGTCAGGCCCGCCACAGAGAACTAGGTAGCAGCCAGGAAACCGAACCACAGCCAGGAAGGAAGAGCGTAGGCGAATGCTGGTAGCGGAGATTCAGGAGCTTGAAGAAGTAAAGACTTTGGTCTCGAGGGGCCAGCAGCTGGGGGTGCTCACCTTCGGGGACGTCGCCACGGCTGTGTCCGAGGTGGAGCTCGACGAGTCCGACGTCGAGGACCTCTACGGGCACCTCGAGAAGGCCGGCATCGAGCTGGTCGAGGACCTCGATCCGGCACAGAAGGCCGCCGCCGAGAACGAGCGGTCCGACGGCAAGCGCGGTCGCAAGCGCCAGAAGGCGCTCGACCTGAAGCCGGACATGACCACCGATTCCCTGCAGCTCTTCCTCAAGGACATCGGCAAGGTCAGACTGCTCACCGCCGCCGAGGAGGTCGAGCTCGCGAAGCGGATCGAGCGCGGCGACCTCGACGCGAAGCAGAAGATGGTCGAGTCGAACCTTCGACTGGTCGTCTCGATCGCCAAGAACTACCGAAACCAGGGCCTGCCCTTCCTCGATCTGATCCAGGAGGGCACGCTCGGGCTGGTCCGTGCGGCGGAGAAGTTCGACTACCGCAAGGGCTTCAAGTTCTCGACCTACGCGACCTGGTGGATCCGCCAGGCGATCGCTCGCGCGCTCGCCGACAAGGCGCGGACCATCCGCATCCCGGTCCACGTGGTCGAGAAGCTCAACAAGATCGGCCGCGCGGAGCGCAAGCTGGTCACCGAGCTGGGCCGTGAGCCCACGCCGGAGGAGATCGCCGAGGTCACCGGCATCGAGCCCGAGGAGGTCGACTCGATCAAGCGCTCGGCGCAGGCCCCGGTCTCACTCGAAAAGCCGGTCGGCGACGAGGAGGAGTCGGAGTTCGGCCAGTT
>DATAPB010000297.1:0-4497 GCA_036265435.1 Solirubrobacterales bacterium
ATGTCCGCGGCCGAGGAGATCGCGCCGGCGGGCGAGGCGGAGCTCGGCATCGCGGTCGAGCGGGTGCGCTTCTCGCTCGCCGTCGAGGACGACATGGGCGAGTTCTTCCAGACGTTCAAGCGGGATCCGCTGCTGGGTCCGCCGATCCACCACAAGCCATGGGTCCGGCCCAAGCGCAGGCCCTGGCCCTGGGAGGCACTCTGCTGGGCGATCACCTCGCAGCTGATCGAGGCCAGGCGCGCCGCCGAGATCCAACGGCGGATCGTGAGGCGGTGGGCGCCGAGCTATCTGCCGAACCAGCCGGCGCCACGCCGCCGGCGCGAGCGTTCATGGGCGCTTCGTGACGTGCCCTCCGCCGCCGTGATCGCGGGACGGGCTCCCGCCGAGCTCGCCTCCATGGATCTCAGCGCGGGGCGGTCGGTGGCCATGGTCCGCTGCGCCCGCGAGGTGGCTCGCGGCCGGGCGCGCCTCGAGGATCCCGAATCGGACCGGCGGCTGCTCCAGATCACCGAGATCGGTCCGTGGACGATCCAGTGCCTCGGCCTCCACGGGCGCGGCGATCCGGACTCGTTGCCCGCCGGCGACCTCGCCTACGTGAAGCTGGTGGGCCACCTCGCCGGGCTCGGTCGCCGGGCGACGGTCGAGGAGGTGGAGGAGTACTTCGCCCCGTACGCGCCCTTCCGTGGACTGGCCGGCGCTTTCGCGCTGGCCGGCTGGCACAAGGCCATGGGCGCCGGCCCGCCGGCGAGATTGGCCGCCTGAGGGCCCGTCGCCAGGCGCGGGCGACCTCCTCGGCCAGCATCCCGACCAGGCGGTCGACGTCCTTGCGCTCCCACGCCTCGGCGTGTCGCTCGACCCGTTCCCGCAGTAGGCCGTCTTCGAGGGAGTGCGCCGTCTCCTCGCCCTGACGGTCAGGCAACTCCTCCAACCGGGCGCGGGCGCGCTGTAGTGAGCTGTTCGCCGCTGCCACGCTCGTGTCGAGTCTGGCGGCGGTCTCGCGTGCGGTAAAGCCGAGTGCCTCGCGGAGGATGAGCACCGCCCGCTGCCGCGGAGGAAGCAGTCGCATGGCGACGATCAGCGCGCGTTCAAAGTCCTCTCGGGAGACGTAGCTCCGCTCGGTCGCCGGGTCCGTGGCCTCGGCGTGCCAGTCCATGCCCGGTGCCGCACCCTCCAGGTCGAGCGGCACGACCCGCCTCGGCCGGCGTTGGACCTCATCCAGCGAGGTGTTGGTGACGATGCGGTAGAGCCAGCTCCGGAGCGAGCTTCGGGCCTCGAACGTGGGCAGCGCTCTCCAGGCTCTCGCCAACGCCTCCTGCAACGCGTCCTCCGCATCCTCCGCGGAGCGCAGGATGCGGCGCGAATGGGCGTGGAGCTCATCTCGGTGGCGCTCGACGAACTGCGTGTACTCGCGCTCCACAGGCGGGCGCCGGCCCCGCGCGTCTGTGCTCTTCCTTGACAACCCATGGCACCCTAACACAACGTCACCGGTGTATAGCTTTTGCTGGTAACGCCCGGTAGACTCGGGACGACGTTGACTGAGGCGACACCCTCCTCGACACCGCGCTCCAGCGAACGCCAGCCCGGGGACAGGTCTCCCGCGCCGGGCGACCTGGGGCTCGTGCAGTCGTTCGTCAACACTCGTTGGGACCTGAACCACGAACTCGAGGAGCAGCTTCGGAGCCCGTTCGAGCTTGCTGGGTGGTTCGCCGAACGCCGTCTGCTCGAACCCGGGACGAAGCTGACAGCGGCCGATCTGAAACGCTCCCTGGAGGTCCGCGAGGGACTACGAGCCCTGCTCCTCGTCAACAACGGTGCAACCCCGGACGACCGCGCGATCGAGCGCCTCAATCGAGCCCTCAACGGCGCTGCGCTGGCCGTCCGCTTTGACAATGACGCCACGCCCAAGCTCGCCGCCGCGGGGAGCGACCTGGACGCCGCCCTGGGCTCGCTCGCGAGCATCATTGCGGTCGCTCAGACCGACGGGAGCTGGGCGCGCCTCAAAGCTTGCCCGGGCGTTCATTGCGGGTGGGCGTTCTTCGACCACAGCCGCAACCAGAGCGGCAGCTGGTGCTCGATGGCTGTGTGTGGCTCGCGCTCGAAGGCACGGGAGTACCGGCGACGGCAGAAGCGATGATCGAAGCCCGGATCTTCCCCCTGCGGGTTCCGGCCTAGGGCAGGAGCTCGTTGGTGAGCACGTCGCTCGTGCTCGGGGCGCTCGAGATGAGGCCGTGTGCGGCCATCCACTCCGCGTAGGCTCGCCACGTGTTCGGATCCATGAAGCCGTACGGCTTCCCCTGGGGCGGGGCGAGGAACGGCAGCGTCGCCGCGACCTCGGCCCGCGTCTGCATCGGGTCGAGGCCCTTGCCGGCTGAGAGCAGGGCGCTCCCGGCCTCCTGCGGATGGGCCCGGGCGTAGTCGGTCCCGCGGCCGAGGGCCTCAATGAAGGCGCGAATCGCCTCGGGATGCTCATCGACGGTCGACTTGCGGGCGACCAGCACGAGCTCGTCGTAGGTCGGGACGCCGAGCTCATCGACCGGGACGATCCGCGGGTCGAGTCCCCGCTGCTGCAGATCGATCCCCTCGATGTTGCGGAAGCCGCCGAGGATCGCATCGACCCGGCCGCCGATCAGGGCGGGCAGCAGGTTGAGCCCGACGTTCACCTCCTTGACGGAAGAGGCGGGGAGGCCGGCGGTCTGCAGGATCGTGTCGAGGTAGTCGCTCTGGTATGGGATGCCCGCCGTGCCGACCGTCTTGCCGTTCAGGTCGGCCGCCGAACTGACCCCGCCCTGGGGGAGCGAGATCAGCGAGGTGAGAGGAGAGCCCACCACCGCGCCCACCGCCTCGACGTCCAGCCCTCGCTCGGCGGCCAGCAGGACCTCGGGCTCGTACGAGATCGCCAGGTCGACGCGGCCGGCGGCGACCTCCTTGATCGGCGCCGAGGGATCCGAGGGGACCTGCGGTTCGACGTCGAGCCCCACCTGCCTGAAGAAGCCCTTGTTGATCGCGGTGAAGATCCCGGAGTGGTCCGGGTTCACGGACCAGTCGAGATCGAGGGTGAACGGCTGCGGGTTGGCCGGGGTCCCGGTCGTGGCGTCATCGCCGCCGGCGCAGGCCGCCGCGCCGAGCGCGAGCGACGCGGCGGCGCCGAGGACAGCCACCAGGCGCACGATTCGCGGCGCTCTCACGCGCGCGTCACCACGCGACTGTCCCAGGTGATGACTTTCCGCTCGATCAGGGAGACGACGGCGAAGAGAACGATCGCCATCACCGACAGCAGCGTGATCGCGGCGAACATCCGCGCGGTCAGGAGATTGCTGGACGCGATCAGGATCTGATGGCCGAGGCCGGAGCTGGCGCCCGCCCATTCGGCGAAGACGGCGCCGATCACCGCGACCGCGATCGCGATCTTCGTCCCGCTGAAGAAGAACGGGAGCGCTGAGGGCAGCTCGACTCGCCCCAGGATCTGCCGGCGGCTTGCGCCCAGTGTGCGCATCATCGTGATCAGCTGTGGATCGACCGAGCGCAGCCCGTCGAGAGTGTTGACGGTCACCGGGAAGAAGCAGACGAGAGCGATGAGGAGGACCTTCGGGCCCAGTCCGAAGCCGAACCAGACGACCAGGATCGGCGCGATCGCCACCGGCGGGATGGTCTGGGAGGCGACCAGCAGCGGGTAGAAGGCGCGGCGCAGGGTGTCCGAGAGGTGCAGGACGATGGCGAACGCGAGTCCTGCGGCGAGGGCGCAGAGGAAGCCGAGGAGGACCTCGCGCAGCGTGACCCACGTGTCGTCCAGGAGGAGCGAGCGGTCCTCCCAGAGCGAGGTCGCGATGTCGCTCGGGGCCGGGACGAGGAAGTCCTGGATGTTGAGCGCATTCGCGATCCAGTCCCACTGCGCGGCGACCTCCCAGAGACCGAGCAGCAGCACGATCACCGCGACCGGCGCCACGTACCTGCCGGCGGCGCTCACCTGGCCCCCTCCGCCAGGCTGCGGAGCGCCCGGCCCTTGAGCTCGGCGAACAGCGGTGAGGTCACCGCGGCGGCCCGGTCGGCCGCGCGCGGAGAGGGAATCTCGATCCGGTCGGCGACGCGCGCCGGGCGCGAGCTCAACACGATCACGCGATCCGACAGGTAGAGCGCCTCCTCGACGTCGTGGGTGACGAGCAGGACCGTGTGCCTGTCGGGACCGAGCACGCCGGCCAGCCACGACTGCATCTCAGCGCGCGTGATCGCGTCGAGTGAGGCGAATGGCTCGTCGAGCAACAGGACAGGGCGTCCGGCCATCAGGGTGCGCAGGAAGGCGACGCGCTGGCGCATGCCCCCCGAGAGCTCACCCGGCCTGACCGCCTCGAATCCCGCCAACCCGAGACGCTCGAAGTGCTCGCCGGCCCGTCCCCGTGCCTCACGGCGCGGGACACCCGCGACCCGCAGCGCGAGCGCCGCGTTGTCGAGGGCGGAGAGCCAGGGCAGCAGCAGGTCGCGCTGTGGCATGTAGGCGCAGCG
>DATAPB010000298.1:0-5330 GCA_036265435.1 Solirubrobacterales bacterium
TAGAGCCAGTACTGGAGATAGAGATTGCCCGTGCGAGGGCCGGAGCAGTCGCCGCCCCAGGCCTCCGTCGCCCGGGCGTGCCCGCTCCGGCAATCGATCACGTGGGTGAACGCGACGACCCTCAGCCCCGCCCTCGTGCGGGTGATCGCTCCGCTCCCCGCTCCCTCCGCACAGGCGTCGGCCCGGCACTCACGAAAGTCGACCGGCAAGGCGGTCATCCCGTCCTCGTAGAGAAGGGCGGGCGCGTGATCGCGGAGCAGCGCGGCGACCTCGGCGCCGTTGGCGGCACGCAGCAGCGGCTCGTTGCGGCAGTCCTCAGTCAGCCGAACGGCGCAGACGATCCTCTCGGCGACATCATGGGCCAGGACGATCCCGGGAACGCGAAGGCCGACGACCCAGGCGAGGGCGCCGAGCGCCATCGAGACCAGCGCGATCAGGGCGATCCACTCGACAGTTCCCTGTCCCGATCTGGCTGCGATGGCGAAACGGGCGGATGGCGATCATCCGTCGCGCCATGCAGCTGGTTGCAGGTCTGTAACGGGACTGAAACACCCGCAGCGCAACCTTCGCGGCAAGAGTTCACGCGATGCACGGCAATGGAGGAGCACGATGAGCGCTTACCCCGTCACCACCAAAGCGCAGGTTGGAAGAGAGACGCATGAAGCGCACGATCGTTCCCTGGCCGAGCGCGATGGCCAGGCTCAGCGTGGGGATGCCCTAGTGGCCGTCAGAACCGCGAAGGGTTCGACCTACAAGGTGGACGTGGAGAACGCGGCTGACATCGACGGCATCCGACGGGAGTTGGTCTCGCTCGGGGTCCCTGCTGGAACCGTGGCGCAGTCGCTCATCATCTCCAAAGACCCGATCCGGGAAATCGACGAGGCCATCGAGGGATGGCACCCACTTCCCACTCCCACAACGCCGCCGATTCCCCAGCCGCCGGACGCCCAGACCCTCCCACCCGACACGTCCGCAAAAATTATCGTCGCTAGAGCAGACTTGGAGGAGCCATACCTCCAAGTGGGGGGCGATGAAGGCGACTTCGTTGCCGTGAAGACGCTGGAGGAGTACGGCCTCACGCCCGACTTCCCGTCCGTCGGGATGGCGTACCGACGCTATTGGATAAACACGGTCAGCTTTGTGATTCCCGGACCGCAAGCGTTCGAGAGGTCCGTGACCACAACGGTAGGGATGAGCGACACGGTGACCCGAAAGCTTGGTGGGGAATTGGGCGTCGAGGTGGGAGGGCTCTCCGCCAAGTTGTCGGCGGAGTTCCAGACTGAATTCACCGTCAGCAGTGAAACGACCATCCAGGACACCTTCAAGTTCGAAGTCCCCGAGGGCAAGATCGCGATCTGGACGTTCTGGCAGCTTCAGAATGAGGTGGTCATGCTCGATCCGGCGGGCAACTTGCTGGAGTACGAGGGGAAGTGGCAGGTAGGTCCCCTTTCGATACCCGTACGCTGGGTCATCTCGCTGGCGCGACAAGCCACGCCGGCCTACGCCCCGAATCTCGTCCTGTTCGACGCTGCCTAGGGAATAGCGACGGAAGCCGACCGCAAGACGAAGGTCAGGGCCGAGGTCACTACACCACCGACGGCGGTAATTGATGCCCGCTTGATGCCCGCCACGATCGCGGGATTAGAGTCCTGAAATACGAAACCCCCGCGTCAGCAGGGGCTTCGTGAGGGGTGAGCGACCGGACTCGAACCGGCGACCACCTGGACCACAACCAGGAGCTCTACCAACTGAGCTACGCCCACCGCGTCGCTTCAATCTAGCGTGACCCGGCGCCGCCGATGCGGCCCCGGGGCAGCGACACGTCTAGGACCGCGGCGGGAGCATCTGCCGGAAGAAGGCGAGGGCGTCCGCCTCCCCGGTGGTCACCACGCCGACGTGGTTGACGCCCGGGTACTTGTTGTAGGTGACCCGGTCGCCGGCGTTGACCAGCTCGTCCTTGAGCCGGTCCGTGTAGACCGGGAAGACCGTCGTATCACTGGCCCCCTGGGCGATTAGGATCGGCGCCGAGGTCCTCACCAGCGGGTTCATCGCGGCGAGCAACGGGTTGACCGGGGCCAGGTCGGCACCCGAGCGGATCAGATGCGACGGGGGGATCCCGCCGAGCTCGTTGGAGGCCCCGAGCTGCTGCAGACACTGGCTCTGCAGCAGCGGGAAGAAGGCGAGCACCTCGTCCGAGAGGAGCTTGTTTTCGTCGATCGCGCTCGATTGCGTGGAGGCGCCGTCCAGGATCATGGTCGCCAGAGCTGTCAGCGAGCTCGGAGCGGTGAGCGACGGAAGCAGCGGGACCTGCTCCAGGATGTGCGATGCAGGAGCAAAGGCGACGGTTCCGCGCAGCCGTAGCTTGGGGGTCCAGCTGCTCGCCTCGCCCGCCGCGAAGAGCGCGGACTGACCGCCCTGCGAGTGGCCCGAGATCAGGAAGCGCTTGCCGATCTTCGGATCGAGCTGGCGGGCGGCGGTGACGATGTCGAGAACGCTGCGGCCCTCGGCCTCGCCGATCAGGTACGGATGCTTGCCCGGAGTGCCGAGCCCCTGGTAGTCGGTCTGAACGACCGCGTAGCCGGCACGCAGCCAGTCGTTGAGCTCGGGATAGATGTACGAGATCGAGGCCTGGGCGGGCGAGCTGACGCTGTTTCGGGAAGGCGCGCACGCGTCGGCGACGCCGGTGGTCCCGTGCGCCCAGGTGATCACCGGCCAGCCGCCCTTCGGCGGCTTGCCCCGGGGGACACTCACCGATCCCGAGACCGCGGCCTTGGCGCCCTGCGGGGTCCGGGAGGAGTAGAGGACGAGCTTCGTGTACCTCGCGTCAGCGAGCGGGACCAACCCGGTCGCCTTGCGGGCCCAGATCAGGGTGCCGTGCTGCTTCGGAAGCTTCTTGGGAGGCTTGTAGAACTTGAGGCCCTTTGGGCCCTTGGTGACCTTTGCCGACTTCTGCTTGGCCTTCGCGTCGGCCCGCTGCGAGGTCGCAGCGAACAGGATCAGCGCAGCGAGCGCGATGGCGGCGAGCGCAATGGTCCTCCGGACCGGATTCGAAACGGCGTGGGCGTGCAAGTCCTTCTCCTCTTTTCACCCGGCCCTCCACGCCGAGGTCCCTTCCCCATTGAAGCTGCGGCAATGTAGACCACTGCCCGGGCGATTAGTTTCGCTGGAGGCTCTAGCGCCTGACGGGCCCTCGCCTCTTCACGGCGATCAGCCTTTCGCAGTTCTTCACCTTGTCGATGCCGTCCACCTTCGCCCGGTCGATGCCCGGACCGCAGTTGACGAGGTCGCGACTGCCGTCGATCGCACGGAGCAGGTCGCGGCCCTTGCCGCCGTTGATCACGTCCGCTCCGCGACCGCCGGTCAGGTTGTCGCGGGCGCCGTCGCCGATCAGCTTGTCGTGGCCGTTGCCGCCGTGCAGGGTGCTGCCGTCGGGGGTCGCGATCAGCGTGTCGCGGCCGCCCTGGCCCAGCATGACCCGGCGCCCGGCCACGGTCGTGTAGCCGCCCTGCGAGGACATCCGGTCATTACCGCCCCCTCCCTCCATGAGCAGGACGGTGAACTGCCCGGTGACGTCTGCGTCGTCATCGCCGTCGAGGTTGGCGCCGCCCGCCGCGAAGCTGAGCCGATCGGGCTCCGCGCCGCCGCGGATGTCGAGGAACGTCGGGCTGAGGTACTGAACCTCGATCTCGGAGATTCCGACGGGCTCGGGAGTGAATCCCGGCGCCAGCGGGCCGTTCCTGAGGTCCACGGTTGCGGCACTCACGCCGGAGTGGGCGATCTGGATCAGGTCCGTGTCCGCGACCGTCGGCGAACCGCCGGTGCAAGCTATGGGCTCGTGCCCGTCGTCGACCTGGATGGCGTCTGCGGAGCGAGCCACCCTGGTGAAGTCGTCGGTCGCGCTGAGCGAGACCAGATGGTCACTCGCCGAGTAGGCGCACGTGACCGCGGCGGACGCGGGCGCGGCTGAGATCACCATCGCGATCGCCGCGATGAGGACCACGCCTGCTCCTGACAGCCTCTTCATCTTCTCCCACCTAACCCCCCTGGTCAGCATTGCCACCTTATTCCTTCAAGGGAACACGTGCCTGGATTCCGCGTTTCGGTGACACTGCCTGGCGTGGAGACGACGCGTCTACTGCTGAGCTGCCCGGACCGGCCCGGGATCGTCGCGCGTGTCGCCGGTTTCCTCGCCGACGCCGGCCGGAACATCATCGATGCCGACCAGCATTCCACCGAACGAGCCCGGCTGTTCATGCGGCTGGTCTTCGAGTCGGCCCCGGGCGAGGAACGCGCCGCGCTCTACGGCCGCTTCGCCGAGGAGGTGGCCGGGCCGCTCGAGATGGAGCATCGCTTCGCCGAGTCCGACCGACTGCCTCGCGTCGCGGTAATGGCGTCGAGGGAGGATCACTGCCTGCTCGATCTGCTCTGGCGCTTCCGCTCCGGTGAGCTGCCGGGCGAGCCGGTGCTCGTGATCTCGAATCATCCCGATCACGAGGAGGCGGTCCGCTCCTTCGGGCTGCCCTACCACCACGTCGTGGTGACTCACGAGAGCAAGCCCGACGCCGAGCGAGCCGCTCTCGAAGTGATGCGGGGCCAGATCGACCTGCTGGTGCTTGCCCGCTACATGCAGATCCTCTCGGGGAAGTTCCTCGAGAGCCTCGGCTGCCCCGCGATCAACATCCACCACAGCTTCCTGCCGGCGTTCGCCGGGGCCGATCCCTACCAGCGAGCCTGGGAGCGCGGCGTCAAGCTGATCGGCGGGACGGCCCACTACGTGACCGAGGACCTCGACGCCGGTCCGATCATCGAGCAGGACACGGCGCGGATCTCGCACCGTGACGAGATCAGCGACCTGGTCCGGATCGGGCGGGACATCGAGCGCCTCGTGCTCGCCCGCGCGGTCCGCGCTCACCTGGAGGACCGGGTGCTGGTCGACGGCGAGCGGACCGTCGTCTTCTAACCCAGGCGGGCAGCGCCCCCGGCAGGATTCGAACCTGCGGCCCGCTGCTTAGAAGGCAGCCGCTCTGTCCACTGAGCTACGGGGGCCGGGCAGGCGGAGCGTAGCGGCGCGTCCCGCGGCCAACTTGGTCCCTAAAAGTTGGGACGGTGGGCTAATCACTTTTAGGGAGCATAAAATTGGGTATGCTTTTTGTGAACTGGGAGTAGTGCTCAGGGGTACGAGCAGCAGAAGGAAGGGACCGGCGCGCGGAGCCGAACGGGAGTGGCTCCGCGGGGCGGTCCCTTTCGCACTCAGTGGAGGAGGTACGCGAGGCTGCGGGCGAGCACGTCGGCGCGGGTGGCGGCGTCATCGATCCCCTCGAACCCGAAGC
>DATAPB010000299.1:0-5206 GCA_036265435.1 Solirubrobacterales bacterium
GAGCTCGACGCTGACGGTGGCGATCGAGGCGGCACTCTGGGCGGCCCGCCTCTCCGATGGGCTGGTGGATCCCACCCTCGTCAGGGGCTGTCGGGGGTCGCGATTCCGTTCGAAACCTCCTACCGATCGTTTTGGACCGGCCTCGGGATAGTCGGTGGCTACCTCGCGGCCGTTCTCGGTCTGAGCTTCTACATCCGTGGCTGGATCGGGCCGAAACTGTGGCGCCAGCTGCACCGCTGGACGCTCGTCGTGTTCGTGCTCGGCGTGATCCACACGATCGGCGCGGGTACCGACGCGGGAACCCTATGGCTGACGGCGATCCTTGTGGCGACCGCGACGCCGATCGCCTTGCTGACAGCGCTCAGGTGGCTTTCGACGAGCGAACCCGGGCAAGGCAGGCGCCGCCGCATTCCCCTTCCCTCGGAGCAGTTCTGATGCCGGCCCACCGCCCGAAGGAGCCCGTGATGCCATCCAGCCGCAGTTACCGCAGGTATCGCCAGCCGTTGCCCTCGACCAAGGGCCTGACCGCCAAGATCGCCGCCCTCGCGGTCGCCACCACCCTCGCCGTGGGCGTCCTGATCTCAGCCGAGATGGCGTCCGGCAACGACCCGGCACTCGGCCCCAAGGCGACCGCGACCGCGAAGAAATCCACGGCGACTCCGGCCGGCTCCGCATCCTCCTCGTCCCCGAGCGCCGGGTCGGGGAACGATCCGTACACGCAGCAGTACGGCTCCGGCTATTCGTACGGCTCGGGCTCGAGCGGGTATTCGTCATCGCCGGCGCCTGTCACCAGCGGTACCTCCTAACGCCCTCGGGCGCCTGATGCGTCCCGGGTGGCGTCACACTTAACGTGTGATCGAAGATCTCGTCGACCAGATTCAGGGTCGCTTCGCCGAGCTCGAGCGGCAGATGTCGGACCCGGAGGTGATCGCCGACCGGGAGCGCTATGCCGAAGTCGGGCGCGAGTACCGGGAGCTGCAACCGGCGCACGACCTGGCGCGGGAATGGCTCACGCTGAAGGACGATCTCGAGGGCGCCCGCGAGCTGCTCGCCGAGGACGGCGACGACCCGGAGCTCAGGAAGGTCCTGGCCGACGCCCCAGGGCGGCTCGAGGATCTGGCGGAGCAGATCCGGCTGGCGATGGTCGAGCGGGACCCGAACGACGACAAGAACGTGATCGTCGAGATCCGGGCCGGGACCGGGGGAGACGAGGCGGCCCTGTTCGCCGGCGACCTCTACAAGATGCTCACCCGCTACGCGGAGCGTCGCGGCTACTCGGTCGAGGTGCTCTCGCAGTCGCCGGCCGAGGTCGGCGGTTTCAAGGAGGTCACGTTCTCGGTCAAGGGCGACGGGGCCTACTCCATCTTCAAGTACGAGGGCGGCACCCACCGCGTGCAGCGCGTCCCGAAGACCGAGTCGCAGGGCCGCATCCACACGTCGACGGCGACTGTCGCGGTTCTGCCGGAGGCCGAGGAGGTCGACATCCAGATCGATCCCAACGACCTGCAGGTCGACGTCTACCGCTCGTCCGGCCCCGGCGGGCAGTCGGTGAACACGACCGACTCCGCCGTCCGCATCACCCACAAGCCCACGGGCGTCGTCGTCTCGATGCAGGACGAGAAGTCGCAGCTCCAGAACCGCGAGAAGGCGATGCGCGTTCTGCGGGCCCGGCTGTTCGAGCGGGAGACCGCCGAGCAGCAGGCGAAAATCGCATCCGAGCGCCGCGCCCAGGTCGGCACCGGCGAGCGCTCGGAGAAGATCCGCACCTACAACTTCCCTCAGGACCGGGTCACCGACCACCGCGTGAAGGTGACCGTGAGCGGCGTCGACCGCGTCCTGAACGGGGAGCTCGACGAGATCACGGAGGCGCTCTCCTCGGAGGAGAAGCGCCGCCGGCTCGAGACCCAGACGGCCGAAGCGACCTGAGCGGACAGTGCCGGGAAACACGGTCCGTGACGCGCTGGAGGCCGCCGTTGACGCGCTGAATGCCGCCGGATGCGAGACCGCCCGCCTGGACGCCGAGGTTCTGCTCGGGCAGGCGACGGGCTGGGACCGTGCCCACCTGGCGGCCGAGCCGGAGGCGCGCCTGCCGGTCGGGGCGTCGCGTGAGTTCGGGGAGATGGTCCGCCGCCGCGTGCGCCGAGAGCCGGTCGCCTACATCCTCGGCCGCAAGGGCTTCCGCCGGATCGAGCTGATCGTGGACCGGCGGGTCCTGATCCCGAGGCCGGAGACCGAGCTGCTGGTGGATCTGGCCCTCGAGGTGCAGCCCTCCCGAGTGCTCGACGTGGGCACCGGAAGCGGGGCGATCGCACTGGCGGTTGCAGACGAGCTCGACGGGGCGAGTGTGACCGCCGTCGACACCTCTTTCGATGCGGTCCGCGTGGCGCAGGCGAACACGGAGCGGCTCGGGCTGTCAGATCGAGTCGACGTCGTGCTTCGCGGGCCGAGTGCGCTGAGCGGCGCCGAGCCCGATGGCCGGCCCGTCGACCTCCTGCTCGCAAACCTCCCCTACGTCAGTGACGACGAGTGGGACGAGCTGGCCCCCGAGATCCGCGAGTACGAGCCGCGCGAGGCGTTGGTCCCCGGGGCGACCGGGCTCGAGGCGATCGAGGCGCTGGCCGAGGAGCTCTTCGGCCTGGCGCCGAGGCCGTCGATCATCGCGCTCGAGATCGGGGCGCAGCAGGCCGACGAGGTCACGAGGCTGATCAGGGCAACGGGCTACGAGCAGACGGAGGTGCGGCAGGACCTCGCCGGCCTCGACCGGATGGTCGTCGGCCGATGACCGAAGTGGTCTCGATCGAGCGCGACGGACCGGAAGCGGCCCGAGCCGCCCTCGAGCGGTGCGCGGGAGAGGGTGGCATCGCGATCTTTCCGGCCGACACCCTCTACGGCCTGGCCTGCGACCCGCTCAACGCCCAGGCGGTCGAGCGGATCCACTCGATCAAGGGCCGGGACGAGGGCAAGCCCTCGGCCGTCATGTACTTCTCGCCGCTGGCGATGCGGGAGCTGGTCTCGGCGCTCGGGGAGCGCTCCCGCCAGGCGGTGTCCGCGCTGCTCCCGGGCCCGCTCACCCTGGTGATCGCCAACCCGGACCAGCGCTATCCCCTCGCCTCCCGCGACAACCCCGAGCGGCTCGGCGTCCGGCTGATCGAGGGCCCGCTCTCGGGCACGAGGACCCCGATCTTCCAGACGAGCGCCAACCGCAGCGGGGAGTCGGCGCCGCACAGCTTCGAAGGGATCGATGAGCAGGTGCTGGCCGGCGCCGACGTCGCGATTGACGGCGGCGAGCTCCTCGGCGCCCCCTCCACCGTCGTCGACCTGAGCGAGCTCGACTCCTCCGGCCGCTGGGAGGTCCTGCGCGAGGGCGCCCTGCCGCGTGGCGTGATCGAGGGGATCCTGGGAGAGGCGTCCGGCTAGGAGTCCGCGGCCTTCGCCTGCCGCTCGGCCTCCTCGTGGCTGTCGTAGGCCCAGCCGCGTTGGAACCTCTCGCCCCTGGGTTCGACGACCCAGCCGACCTCGCGGTCCACGGCCTCGCCCGTGCCGCGCCGTTTGGCCGTCATCCGCCCGAGGACGAGCAGCCGGTTCCCCACCTGGCGAAACTCGTCGAGCTCCACCCGCGACTCCTCGAACATCTCGTCGACGTCCTCGAACCAGGCGCGCATCCCGTTGTGGCCGTGGTAGCCCAGCCCTCCCTCCTCCCGGGCGGTGAGGAACGGATGCCACTCGGCATCCGGGTCCCAGACGGCGATCCAGCCATCGGGGTCGCGGTCGTTGTATGTCTCGCTCAGCTGCTGGAGCTGTGTCCGGTAGTCGGCCATCTCTACGCCGACGATTCCTGCTCGATCGCCGAGATCGCCTGCTCGAGCGTCGGGTAGAGGGATAGGCGGATCGCCTTGGCGTCGCGAAGCTCCCAGACCATCACCGCGTCCTGGCCGAAGTCGAGGCCGGTGGTCTTCCCCCGCGCGCGGAGAGTGAACTCGACCACCACCCGGTCCCCGACCTCGCGGAAGCTGCGGGCGTCCCACCGGATCCCGTCCATGACCTCGAGGAACGAGTCGAACCACCGCCTGATGCCGTCAGGACCGCGGTAGGTATCCGGCTCCGAGGCGAGCTCGGGCGGGGTGGTCGCCTCGAAGTCCGGATCGAGGAAGGGCAGGATGCCGTCGATCCCCTCCGAGTTGAACGCCTCGAACCCTCGCTCGATGATCTCGACGTTGCTGCTCGACACCTGTCCAGCCTAGGGCGGCTCAGGTGGCCGCCGCAACCGCGCTGCGGATGAAGAGCTCCCGGGCCCGCTTGCGCTCGGGCGTGGCGCCGCGCTCGATCCGCTCCAGCGTCATCCCCTGCATGCCCGAGATCACCATCACGGTCAATACCCGCGCCCGGGCCGGGGATAGGCCGTCGCTCGCGTCGGTGAGCAGCCGGACCAGCACCTCGCGCCACTGCTCGTTCACCTCGGCGATCGTCCCGCGCACCTCCGGATCGATCACCGACACCGCGGCGAGGTCGAAATACAGGCGGGCCACCCTCTCGTCGGCGTCGAGCACCCGCTCGACGCCGGCATCGACGCCTCGCACAACGGCCTCGACCGTCGTTGCGCCGTCGATCGCATCGAGGACCTCCCCGGTGATCATCTCGGCGATCGAGCGGCCGGCCGCCTGCACCAGGCCCTGCTTGGAGCCGTAGTGGTAGGCGACCAGCGGCTTCGACTCGCCGGCCTGCGCGGCGACCTTGGCCATCGTCAGTCCCGCGTAGCCATCCGACTTCAGCACCTCGATCGCGGCCTCGAGGATGCGCTCTCGCGCGCCGGTAGAGGGCCGGCCCCTGCGTACGGCGGTTGTAGGGCCGGGGGCGGCTCTTGTGGCCGCCGTTGGTGTCATGCCGTGGCGAGCATCGCCGGGTCGAGGCCCATCGCCGCGAGCTTCTTGGAGAGCGACTTCGCCGCGTACTCGAAGATCTCGGACGAGTGATAGAAGGGCGTCTCGAAGTTGTACGGGTCGTCCACCCACGGCGGGACGAAGACGAGCGTGGCCACCGGCAGGCACTCCTTCAGGGTGTCCTCGATGATCTTCGCGTTCGCCTGGTCGTCCTTGATCGCGTCGGCGAGGAACTTGACGCCGAAGCCGACGTGGCGGGACTCGTCTCGGTTCACGGCTGTGAACCCCGAGGTGAAGCCAGGGAACCAGTTCCGCTCCCGCATCGACTT
>DATAPB010000300.1:0-23184 GCA_036265435.1 Solirubrobacterales bacterium
GCCGAGCGCTTCGTCCAGAGCCCGTTCGGCGAGGGTCGCCTCTACCGCACCGGCGACCTCGTCCGCTGGCGTCCCGACGGCCAGCTCGAGTTCCTGCGCCGCGAGGACCTGCAGGTCAAGGTCCGCGGGTTCCGTGTGGAGGTCGGGGAGGTGGAGGTCGCAATGGCGGGCCATCCGGGCGTGCGGGAGGTGGCGGTGGTCGCGCCCGCCGACCGCAACGGGGACCGGCGCATGGTCGCCTTCGTCGTCGCGGACTCCGGGACCGGGGAGGGCGAGCTGCGCTCCCATCTGGCCGCGAAGCTGCCCCCCTACATGGTGCCCTCGGCGTTCGCCTTGGTCGAGCGGCTGCCGGTCACTCCTAATGGCAAGGTCGACCGCGTCGCCCTGGATGACTGGGCCGTCAGCGGAGAACCACCCGCCGAGAGTCCCGCCGCTCGCGTGGAGGCCGGCGCCGCCGCGCCGTCCGGAGGGACGGAGGAGGTCATCTCCGGCATCTGGGCGGAGGTGCTCGGCGTCGAGGCGGCGGGGCCCGAGGACGACTTCTTCGCCCTCGGAGGCCACTCGCTGCTCGCGCTGCGGCTGATCCACGACGTGAACGAGACCTTCGGCACTGACCTCAAGGTGAGGACCCTGCTGGTCGAGCCGACCCTCGGGGCGCTCGTGCGCGAGGTCGAGCAGGCGCGCGGGGAGGGAACGCCGGTGGAGCCCGTTGAGGTGGCGACGCCGGACGCCGGCGAGCCGGCGGAGCGGAGCGACATCGAGCGCGTCGTCGCCGGGATCTGGTCCGAGGTGCTGGGAGTGGAGGCGGCCGGGCCCGAGGACGACTTCTTCGCCTCCGGCGGCCATTCCCTGCTGGCGATGAAGCTCATCCATGACGTCAACGAGGCCTGCGGCGTCGAGCTGACCGTGCGGTCCCTGCTCGTCGACCCCACCCTCGGCGCGCTCGTCCGCGAGGTCGAGGGCGCGGATGGTGTCCCGGAGAGCGGCAGTGCGGTGCCGGAGAGCGGCGCCGTCGTGCCCGTCCCGGCGGAGGCGGAGCGGGCGACCGAGCCGCACCCGCCGCTCGTGCCGATCCGCGCGGAGGGCGAGCTGCCGCCTCTGTTCCTCGTCGCGGGCGGGATGGGCGGCGAGCAGGAGCTGCTCGTCTACGCCAGGCTGACCCGCTACCTGAACCCGGACCAGCCCTTCTACGGTCTCCGCGCTCGCGGCGTCGACGACCTGGTCGAGCCGCACGAGAGCGTGGAGGCGATGGCCGCGGAGCATCTCGAGGAGATCCGGAAGGTCCAGCCGCGCGGCCCGTACTACATCAGCGGCAGCTGCGTGGGCGGCGTGGTCGCCTACGAGCTCGCGCAGCAGCTCCGAGCGGACGGCGAGGAGGTGCCGGTGCTGGTCCTGATCGACAGCAACTTCCCGACCCGCCCGCGCATGATCCGCAACCAGGTGGTCAACCTCTGGAAGGACACGCTGCCGCCCGGCGTCGCACGGCCCGGAGGGCTGCGCGGAGTGGCCGCGCGCGCCCAGGACCGGGCCAGGGTGCTCTTCTCGCCGACCGAGGAGCAGCGAATCGGCATGCGTCGCTCCGCGATCGGCAACCGCTACCTGCGCCGGATCCTGGGCTATCGCCCGCAGCCCTATGACGGGAAGCTGATCTTCCTCGCCTGTGAGGAGCGCGAGGTGGAGGACGCGGCCCGCGTCTGGAAGGACGTCGCGGCTGGCGGGCTCGAGGTCCGCTACCTGCCGGGTGACCACTACACGCACCTCCGCGATCATGCGGCGACCACCGCGGCGACGCTCGACGACTGCCTGCGGCGCGCCCGTGAGGCGCGCGGCGGCGGTGCAAACGGAGGGCCTGCCGCATGACCGGCGAAGGCGTGACGATCCGCTGGGGCCACCTCGACGACCACGGCGCCGACCGGTTCGAGCCGCGTCTCTCCCCGGACGAGCGCGACCGCGCCGCGGCGTTCAGGTTCGAGCGCGACAGGCGGCGGTACGTGGTCGCTCGCGGACTCCTCCGCACCGTGCTCGGCGAACGCCTCGACGAGGACCCGGGCCGGATCAGCTTCGCCTATGGCGAGCGAGGCAAGCCCCGGCTCGCCGGTGAGACCGGACTGCGCTTCAACGTCTCACATTCGCATGGCGTGGTGGCGATCGCGCTCTGCGAGGGCAGGGAGTTGGGCGTCGACGTCGAGGCCCGGCGCGACGGTCTCCACATCGAGCGGATCGGTCGCCGCTTCCTGCCGCCCGACGCGGTCAGCGAGATCGAGGGGCGGACGGGGGAGGACCGGTCGAGGGAATTCTTCCGCCTGTGGGTGCGCCAGGAGGCGCTTGCGAAGGCCAGCGGCGCCGGGCTGGAGCGGATCGCGGAGCGACCCGATTCGGAGCGCTGGTCGATCCTGGACCTGGACCTGGTCGACGGCTACGCCGCCGCACTAGCCGTGGAGCGGCTTCCCGTCGATCGCGGCGAGGAGCTCATCGCAGACGCGGCGCGCCTCATCGACCTGGGCAGTGAGCTCGGCCAGGTAGGCGGCGTCGCCGGCGTCCGGGCGGCGTAGCCAGCCCGGCGAGCGCGAGCCGCGGGGCGCACGCTCCAGATGCGTTCCTTCCGGAGGACGGTCGCCACGCTGCCGGATCAGCGCCCGTCGCTCCTGCGCCGCGGCCGCCAATGCCCCGAGCTCGGCCTCCTGGGCTCGGATCTGGTCGCGGACGCTGGAGGCCCAGGCGAGGTGGTTCCCGAGGAAGTTCCGAATGCCGGTGCCAACCAGCCGGATCCGCTCCGGTGGCGGGGCCGGGGCGCGGGCCGCCTCCCAGAGCAGCTGCGACTTGAGTCCCAGCCCGGTCAGGAGCAGCTGGAGCTCCGACTTGGACACGCGCTCACGGGCGAGGGACTCGTCGTGCAGGCGGAACGCCCGCAGCGGCGTGGGCATCACGATGAAGCGCCCCTCGAACGCGAGGTGCTGGAGCACGTACCTGAGCGACCCCGTCCGGGCGACCTCCCGCTTCAAGGGCTTCCGCCTGAACACGCCGTAGATCAGCGACTCCCAGCCGCCGGGCGGCCAGCGGAAGAGCGCGCGCCGCGTTCGCCGCCAGGGCTCAACGCTCGCGACGCGGGGGTAGGTGTGGATGTGGCGCATGGGCTGCCCGCCTTCGCGAAACACCTCCAGGGCGGATGCGCAGAGAACCGCGTCGGGGTTCGCCTCGAAAGTCGCCACCATCGTGGACGCGTACTCCGGGCTCGTCAGCAGGTCGTCGTGCGCGAGCCAGGTGAAGTAGGTCCCAGCGGCCATGGAGAGCACGCGGCTGAAGTTCGCGACTGGATGGGTGGTCTCGGCGCTCCGGACGTAGGTGACGCGCGGGTCGCCCTCGAACCGCGCGCAGATCTCGGGCGTCGAGTCCGTCGAGGCGTTGTCCGAGATCAGCACCTCCAGGTTCGGGTAGCGCTGCCGGAGCGCCGACTCGAGTGCCTCGGCGAGATAGCGCTCGCCGTTCAGGACCGGGATCCCGATGGACAGCGTCGGCGAGGCGCTCAAGTCTTGACCAGCATCCCCTGACCGGTGGGGAGCGAAAGGATCTCGAGGTCGTGCTCGCGCGCGAAGCCGTCCATCCCGTCCTTCTGCGGCTCGTATCCCGGCGAGCCGTAGTCGTCGAGGAGGACGATGGCGCCGGGCAGGAGCCGGGGCCAGAAGTGCTCGATCGCCGCGACCTCCGGGGCGACGCAGTTCATGTCGATGTGCAGGTAGGCCACGGCGTCGGTGTCGGCCTGAGGGAGTGTCGAAGGGACGCTGCCGCGGATCAGGATGGCGTTGTCGAACTCGGCGAAGTTCGCCTGCACCTCGGCGAAGCACTCGGTGTAGCCGAGGTAATCGGACGACTTCCCCAGTCGTCTCTCCTCCTCGGTCAGCAGATCGCCGTCGAGGCCCTTGAACGTGTCGAGGAGGAAGAACCTGCGGTCACGCCGGTTCCAGTCGAGGTAGTGCATGATCGCCGAGCTCATGAACCCGCGGTTGACACCGCACTCGACGAAGTCGCCGTCCAGCCGGATGGCGGTGGCGGCCGCCCAGAGTCCCACGTGAACCCGCCAGCGGAACCGATAGTCGCCGCCGACGGCCTCGATGCCTCGCTCGTAGGCGGCGATGAAGCGCGGATCTCGGAGGAAGTCCGCGTTGTGGATCGTGGTGAGGAAATCCTCGTTGTAGGCGGCCGCGTCGATCGCGGGCACGTCGTGACCCGAGTCGCGAAGCGCGTACAGGATGGCCTCGACGTGCTCCCGGCTGACCTCGGCCAGCTCCCCGCGCTGATGCATCGCATGGACGAGGTGAGCGAGGCTCTCGGCATCGACCGCCGGGCTCGGCGCCGCTTCATCGCGCCTACGGAAGGTGAGGGCCAATTCGTGGCGATGCTAACACCGGCCCGATGATCTCCGAATGCCGTTCGTGTGGCAGCGAACGGGTCGAGAGGGTGTTCTCCCTCGGGCCGGCACCACTGGCGAACCGCCTCAGCGACGACGAGCGGGCCGCCCGCTCGGAGCCCCGCTATCCACTCGACCTCTACCTCTGCGCGGATTGCGGGCTGGCCCAGCTCGGCGAGGCCCCGCCGCCGGGCGAGATCTTCGCGGACTACCCCTACCTCTCCTCGTTCTCCGACACGATGGTCGAGCACGCGCGTGAGCTGGCCCAGACGCTGATCGCGGAGCTCTCGCTCGACGGGTCGGCGCCCGTGGTCGAGGTCGGGAGCAACGACGGCTACCTGCTCCAGCACTTCGCCCGGGCGGGCGTCCCGACGCTCGGGGTCGATCCGGCCGAGGCGGCCTGCGAGCTGGCGGCCGAGCGGGGGATCGAAACCCGGCAGCTGTTCTTCGGGGAGGCCGTCGCCGAGGAGCTGGCGGGCGAGGGCATCAGCCCGCGCCTCGTAGTCGCGAACAACGTCATGGCCCACGTGCCCGACGTGAACGACGTGGTGGCGGGCGCCCGGCGGCTACTCGCTCCGGACGGCACGTTCGTCATCGAGACGCCCTACCTCCGGGACCTGATCGAGCGGCTCGAGTTCGACACGATCTACCACGAGCACCTCTTCTACTACTCGCTGACCTCGCTCACCGCGCTGCTAGCCCGACATGGCCTGGGGCGGATCGACGTCGCGCGGTTCCCGATCCATGGCGGCTCTTTGCGGGTCATCGCGCGTGCGGGCTCGGGCAGCTCGGCCGCCGCCGAGGAGCTGCTGGGCGAGGAGGACGACTGGGGCGTCCGCGAGCTCCGGCCCTACGCCGAGTTCAGCTCGCGCGTGGACGAGAGGCGCCGCGACCTCCGCGATCTCCTGATGGCGCGCAGCCGTGAGGGCCGCCGGATCGCGGCCTACGGCGCCGCGGCGAAGGGGGTGATGCTGCTCAACGCGCTCGACCTGGACGTGGATGTCCTCGACTTCGTCGTCGACCGGAACCCGAGGAAACAGGGCCGGCGCCTGCCCGGGTCTGGACTCGAGATCAGGCCGCCCGAGGACCTGCTCGCCGAGATGCCTGACGACGTCCTGCTGCTCGCCTGGAACGTCGGCGACGAGGTGATCGCTCAGCAGTCCGAGTACCGCCGGCGCGGCGGCACCTTCATCGTTCCGCTGCCGGAGCTGCGGAAGGTCGGCCCGCCCTGAGCCAGGCGCGGCATCCATCGACCAGGGCGGGGAGGTCGTCCAGTACCCGTCTCGGCGAGAAGGGGAACTCGGCCTGAATCCGCGCGGTGTCGATCTGGGGGAAGACCACCGTCCGGGGCTCGTCCCCGAAGTCGACGGTGCAGCCGCAGGCGCGCCGCAGCGCCTCCGCGAGCTCGCCGTGGCTGGTGTTCTCGCCGCTGGCGACGTTGTAGGTCCGCTCGCGGCCCTCATCGCCGATCCGGATCAGCGCCTCCACCGCGTCGCCGACGTGCACGTAGTCCTTGGCCGACGCGGGGGCGTCCCTGATCGTCACCTCTCCGTCCCGGCACGCGGCCATGAGGATCGCGGTCAGGAAGTTCTCGGATTCCCAGTCCCGCCCGTAGACGTTCGAGAGGCGGGCCACGCGCCCCCGATCCGATTCCAGGACGAGGGTCTCCCCGAGCGCCTTGGAGAGATTGAAGATGCGCCCGGGATCCGCCGGATCGATGCGGAGCGCCTCTTCCTCCCGCGCGGCAGGCGCGCCGAGGTAGAGGCGGGTGGAGGAGGGGTAGACGAGGCGGTCGAAGCTGCAGTCGCTGAGTACCTCCGCGAGCCTGACGATGTGGGCCTCGACGGTCTCGAACGGGCGGCGGGGGGCGTCTCCCGTCAACCCGATGCAGTAGAAGACGGTGCCGAGGTCCTGGTGGGAGAGATCGGCATTGCGAGCCGGCGTCGCCACCTCGATCCCGCGACGGCGCAGCTCGGCGCTCAGATGGGAGCCGATGAACCCTGTCGCGCCAAGCACGGTCGCGTGGTTCACTGACGCATGATCCTACGGCCGGTCGACCTGGAGGGCGCCTTCCTCGTCGAGATCGAGCCGAGCGAGGACAACCGCGGCTTCTACGCGCAGTCGTTCACCGCGCGAGAGTTCGAGGCCCGCGGCCTCGTGGGTTCGTTCGTCGAGGGCGGCATCTCCCACAACGCGCGCCGGGGAACGCTTCGCGGGATGCACATGCAACTGGCGCCTCGCGCTCAGGCCAAGCTCGTCCGCTGCACGAACGGGGCGATCTATGACGTGATCGTCGACCTCCGTCGTGACTCACCCACCTACACCCGGTGGGTGGCCGTCGACCTCACCGCCTCCGGCCGGGAGAGCCTCTACGTGCCCGAGGGGTTCGCTCATGGCTTCCAGACTCTCGTCGACGGCGCCGAGGTCTCCTACCAGCTGAGCGACTACTACGATCCCGAAGCCGAGTTCGGCGTGCGCTGGAACGACCCCCGGTTCGGCATCGATTGGCCGGTGGACGAGGTCGTCATCTCGGATCGCGATCGGAGCTACGGCGACTTCCAGGATTGAGCGCACGGACAGGGCGCAAGGCACGAGACGAGGAGCAGCTGCCATGGCGATACGAGAGATCCCCCGCACCACCATGCCGCCTCTGACTGACTTCCTGGCGGAGTACGTCTACGCGCGCGAGCCGGTGGTGCTCACCGATCTCTTCGAGGGCGCGGAGGTGGACCAGATCAGCACCGTCGAGGACGCCGTACGCGTCTGGGGCGACGTCAATCTGGTCGTCCAGGAGGAGTACACGAGCGCCGAGGGCAAGGCCGCCCCCCCGGAGCCGAGCGTGATGTCGCTTCGTGACTACGTCGACTTCTCGCGGTCGAACCCCTCGACCCGCCTCTGCTGCACGGAGTACGACACGCCGGCCCGCGTGCTCGCCTCTTTCGAGCTCCCCGAGATGTGCCAGGTAACGCACCCGGGCGAGGAGATCCTCGGCCTGCCGAAGAAGTACGGCGACTTCGATCTCGTGACCGCCATCTTCCTGGCGAACGCGGGCAACGTGGGCCACCTGCACTTCGATGGCGACCAGCGCGACGTCATCCTCCACCAGGTCTACGGGCGCAAGCGTGTCGTGCTCTTCCCGCCGGCGGCCGCGAAGCACCTCCGGACCCTCGACGGCCCCTACTCGCGCCCCTCGCTGGCGGGCGTCTATCTGGAGGACATGAGCCTGGAGGAGAAGCTCGACTGGGTCGAGCGCGCCGGCGGATACCACACGGTGCTCGAGCCGGGGGAGACGGTCTACATCCCGATGCTGATGTGGCACCACCTCGAGTACCTGGACGATGCGATGTCGTTCAACTACCGCTTCGGCCGCACCCGCTACGGCCGCTTCCTCTCGGTCGACAACTTCCACCGCGACCCATACATCCAGAACGTCGCGGCGAAGATGGTCGGGCCGGAGGACGTCCTGCGGGACTTCGAGCCCGTGATCGATGAGATCGCCGCCGCCTACCTCCAGCCGGCGACCGACGTCCGGCACAAGGTGCGGGATATGCGCGCGCTCTTCAGACGCCTCTGCGCCGACATCTCACCCGAGGCCGCGCCGGAGGAGCTCTGCCCGCCGGAGCGCGAGGAGGAGCAGGTCACCCGGATCGCCGAGGGCAACGACATGAAGGGCGGGCTCAAGTACGAGGACCCCGTGTTGATCGCCCGAACCCGGCCCGCCGGCCAGATCGACGACCGGCAGAGGGAGATGGTCCGCAGCGGCGCGACCCGCGCCGGCTACTCGGACGAGGCGATGCGGACGATCCTCCGCAACCGGCTGGGCAAGGACGACGTTGACGAGTTGACCAAGGCCGAGGCGGCGCAGATGGTGGCCTATCTTGCGAGCCCCGGCGCCGCCTGGTGAACATCTTCGGATGACCACCGAGGAGCTCGTCGGCCGCCTCCTGGAGTTCGGCCGAGCGAACTCGGTCCAGAGCCTGATCTCCGCCGCTCCCTATCTGGAGGCGCTCGGCGAGGCATTCGCGGATCGCGACGTTCGCTCGGTGACTGCCAAGGAGTTGAGCGACTTCCATCGCGCGGCCGGCGCCGAGCTCGCGGAGCCGGTGATGGCCGGGCTGAAGCGAAAGTCGCTCGGCTGGGAGGCGATCTACTCCTCGCGGTCGCGACAGCTGATCGGGCAGCTGCAGTGGGAGAGCGAGAGGCCGGTCAGCGCCCTCGTCGAGCTCTTCGACCGGCCGGGCTTCGGCCCGCGGACCGTGCTCGAGCTGGGCTGCGGCGACGGCCTCAATGCGGTCTTCATGGCGAGCCGGGGATCACGGGTGACTGCCGTCGACGTCTCCCGCACGGCCGTCGAGATGGCCCGGCAGAAGGCGCGCGAGGCCAGGGTGGAGGTCGAGTTCGTGGAGGGCGACGTCTTCGAGCTCGAGCCGCGCGAGCAGCGCTACGAGCTCGTCTTCGATCGCGGCCTGCTCCACCATCTGCCCGTCTTCCGGTTCGAGGACTACAAGCAGCTGGTCGCGGACCGGGTTGCGCCGGCCGGGCACTTCCACCTGATCTGCCACCACGTCTCCACCCGCCCCACGGTGGCTCTGGACGCGACCTACGGCGGAGCGATGGGAAAGCTGATCGGCTACCTGACGGGGCCGCTGGTCGAGACTGGCTGCGGCTTCACCGACGAGGAGCTGCGGCAGATCTTCTCCGACCGCTTCGAGATCGAGTCGACCGAGGAGATCGACGACGACGAGGGCCGCCCTTTCCGGTTCGAGTCCGCGGTCATGCGACCGGCCGACAGAGCGGGCGAGCTGGGCGAGCGGAGCGGCTAGGAGTGGAAGACGGCCTCGATGTTGTGGCCGTCCGGATCGAGCACGAAGGCGCCGTAATACCCCTCGCTGTACTCCGGTCGGGGGCCGGGCGCACCGTTGTCGGTTCCGCCGGCGGCCACGGCGGCGACGTGGAAGGCGTCCACCTGCTCCGCATTGTCCGCCGCGAAAGCGATGTGGACCTGGCCACCGGGCTCGTATTCGTCGGAGATCACGAAGTCGTCCGCGTCCTTGGCCCCGAAGGAGATGTCGCGACGCTGATCGCTCCACGGCCCCAGCTCCTCGAACCCGAGCGGCGCCAGCGCCTGCGCGTAGAAGCGGCGGCTCCGCTCCAGGTCGGAGACGCCGATGGTGAGGTGGTCGATGATCACGCGCCGCTCAGGCATCGCCTCACCGTAGCGGGAGGACCCCGGGAGCTAAGCTCGATCGAGGCCGAGAAGAACGGCCGAAACGGGTCGCTCCCTCAGGGGCGCCCATGCGTAAATCGAACCCGAATCGCCGATTCGGGCTTTCGTCGTGCGTAGATGAGTCTGAGACCGCTGCTCCAGATCGCGAATGAGGACGAGCGCCTGCGAGCGCTCCGCTCGACCGTGGGCGCAGCCGACGGCATGGTGGAAGCCTACGTCTCCGCATCCATGCGCCCCTACCTGCTCGCGGCGCTGATCGGCGGGGACGAGGGCGCGAACGCCGGGCCGTCGCTGATCGTCGCTGCCGACGACCGCGCCGCCCGCGACCTCGCCCGGGACCTGAAGGCCTTCCTGGCGCTGCGGCCGGTCCACCTCTACCCGTCGCGGGGGACCACCTTCGAGTCGCACCTCGACCCACCTCCGCACCTGGCCGGGCTGAGGATCGCCGCGATGAACGCGCTCGCCGATCCCACCGCGGTGGTTGTGGCGAGCGCGATCGCGCTGGCGGAGAAGGTCCCCGACCCGTCGCTGCGGCCCGAGACCCTGGCGTTGCACCGGGGCGAGAGCGTCGATCTCGATGACGTCACTCTGCTCCTGGCCGACGCAGGCTATGAGCGCATCGATCAGGTCGAGGAACGCGGCCAGTTCGCGGTTCGCGGCGGGATCCTCGACGTCTACCCGGCGACCGAGGAGCAGGCGATCCGTGTCGAGCTGTTCGGCGATGAGATCGACTCGATGCGGCGCTTCTCGGTCTTCACCCAGCGCTCGCTGGGCGAGACGGAGCGGGTCGAGCTTGCTCCGGCGGCCGAGCTGTCGGCCGAGCATCGGGACGACGTCGATCCGGGCGATTTCCTGGCCGTCCTGGACCTGATCCCCTCTGAGGCCTTGGTGGTGATCGCCGCCGCCGAGGAGATTCCGGGGGCGCTCCACGACTTCTGGGAGGACGTCACCGCCGTCGCCGAGGAGGCCGACGTCCGCCCGTTCTATGTCGACGTGTCCGAGTCGCTCCCCTCGAGGGCCAGGCTGTCGTTGGGTGCGGACTCCGGCCAGGACCATTCCTTCAGGGCGCAGCGCGCTGAGTTCCCCTCGCGGACTCTCGCCGAGGCGGAGGGGGAGCTCGAGAAGCTGATCCGCTCGGGCTATCGGACTGTGGTCGCCTTCGACGGCCGCGGGGAGGCAGAGCGCACCCGTTACAACCTGAGCCGTCTCGACGTTCCCTTCCTGGGCGATCGGGTCCCGGAGGAGCCGGGTGTCAGCTTCGCCGAGGCGAGGCTCCGTGAGGGCTTTCTCTCGCCGGAGCTGCAGCTGGCCGTGATCCCTCAGCGCCGGCTCGTGCACCGCCGCCGCGCTACCCCGGCGGTATCCGCTCGAGCGCGGCTCGCTGCGGCGATCGAGCTGCGGGTCGGCGACTTCGTGGTCCACGAGGACCACGGGGTCGCCCGGTTCTCCGGCTTCGACACGAAGACACTCGCCGGCGTCACCCGGGACTACCTGGAGCTCGAGTATCGCGGCGGCGACCGCGTCTTCGCGCCGACCGACCAGCTCGCCCGGATCAGCCGCTACATCGGCGCCGAGGGCGACGAGCCCGCATTGAGCCCGCTCGGCGGCAAGCGCTGGCAGAACATGAAGTCCCGCGCGCGGCGCGCCGCCCAGGCGATGGCCGGCGACCTGATCAACCTCTACGCCGAGCGCCAGGTGCGCAAGGGACACGCGTTCTCGCCCGACGGCGAGATGCAGATGGGGTTCGAGGCAGCTTTCCCGTACCGCGAGACGGCGGACCAGATGGATGCGATCGACGCCGTCAAGGCCGACATGGAGTCCGAGCGGCCGATGGACCGCCTGATCTGCGGCGACGTGGGCTACGGCAAGACGGAGATCGCGCTGCGCGCCGCGCACAAGGCGGCGGTCGACGGCAAGCAGGTGATGATGCTCGTCCCGACGACGATCCTCGCGCAGCAGCACTTCGGCACATTCCGCGAGCGCTTCGCCGACACCGCCTTCAACGTCGAGATGGTCTCGCGGCTGCGCAAGCCGGCCGAGGTCAAGGAGGTTCTCCAGCGCTTCGGTGACGGTCGCGTCGACATCCTGATCGGCACCCACCGGCTGCTCTCCCGGGACGTCCGCGGCAAGGACCTCGGCCTGATGATCGTCGACGAGGAGCAGCGCTTCGGCGTCAAGCAGAAGGAGCTTCTCCGGCAGCTGAAGCTCAAGGTCGACGTGCTCTCGCTCTCGGCGACGCCGATCCCGCGCACCCTGCAGATGTCGCTCGCGGGCCTGCGCGACATCTCGGTGATCGAAACGCCGCCGGAGGGCCGCCGCCCGGTGCGGACCCACGTCGGGCCCTATGACGAGGACCTGGTCAGGCGGGCGATCCTGCGCGAGAAGGACCGCGGCGGCCAGGCCTTCTTCCTGCACAACCGGATCGACACGCTGCACGAGACCGCCGAGCGCCTGCGGGCGCTCTGCCCCGGGGTGGGCTTTGCCGAGGCGCACGGGCAGATGGACGAGCTCCAGCTGGAGGCGACGATGCTCGCCTTCGTCCGGGGCGAGCACGACGTCCTGATCGCCACCACGATCATCGAGTCGGGGCTCGACATCCCCACCGCGAACACGCTTCTCGTCGAGCGGGCCGACCAGCTCGGGCTGGCGCAGGCCTACCAGATTCGCGGCCGGGTGGGTCGGAGCCGGGAGCGCGCCTTCGCCTACCTGCTCTACCCGTCCGCCGAGTCGCTGAGCCAGGACGCCGCGGCTCGCCTCGCCACCCTCTCGGACAACACCGAGCTCGGCTCGGGCTTCCGCGTCGCGATGCGCGACCTCGAGATCCGCGGCGCCGGCAACCTGCTGGGTGACGAGCAGTCCGGGCATGTCGCCGCAGTCGGCTTCGAGCTCTACTGCCAGATGCTCGAGGACGCCGCCGAGTCGCTCCGGGCCGGAGCCGCCGAGCTCCCGGACGAGCCCCGGGAGCCGGTGCGGATCGAGGTCGACGTGGACGCCTACGTCCCGTCGGACTACATCCCGTTCGAGGCGGCCAAGATCGACGTCCACCGCCGCGTCGCAGCGGCCCGCGAGCCGGGCGAGCTGCGCGCACTGCGCGAGGAGCTCGAGGACCGCTTTGGGCCGGTTCCCGGATCGGTCGCGAACCTGCTCGACCTGCAGCGGGTTCGCATCACGCTCGGGGACGCCGGCGTGCGGACGGTCGAGTTCCGCGCGGGGCGCCTGCGGGTCTCGCCGGTCGAGCTCGACTCGGGCCAGGTCGAGACCCTCAACGAGCGGGTGGAGGACGCGATCTATGCGTGGCGGGAGCGGACCATCGCCGTGCCTGTGCCGGACGACCCCACGGCGCGCCTCGGGGCGTTGATCGCGGTCGCGGGGGGGATCTCCGCGGCCGGCGCGCCGGCCGCGGCCGTCAGCTGAGGCGCGCAGGATCCGAGACGCTCAGCTTGCCGGCGGGCGCCGGGTGCCCTGCCTCGGCTGGTCCTTAGAACCGACTTAGGGGTGTATGGCTATGCTGCCGCCTCTGTGAGCCGGGGATTCTTCTCCAAGCGCAACATGGCGATCCTCTTCGGGGCGACCCTCGTCCTGCTGGTCGCGATCACGGCGGTCGCCATCGGCGTCGGCCACCCGAGCGTGCCCTCCGACGATGTCGCGGTTGTCGACGACGACGCTGTCGACGTTCCGGGCCTGTTCGAGGACGGCGTGATGAGCAAGGCGAACTTCAACCGGTTCCTGCTCCAGACGGCCAAGCAGAACAACCTGCAGCAGGTCCCGCAGCAGAGCGACCCGCAGTACAAGCAGCTCAAGGACCAGGCGATGCAGAGCGCGCTCCAGATCGGCTGGATCGTGGGGGAGGCGCACAAGCAGGGCCTCGAGTTCACGGACACGCAGATCCAGCAGTCGCTCCAGCAGATCAAGTCCCAGTTCAAGAGCCAGCAGGAGTACGAGCAGGCGCGCGATCAGGCCGGGCTGACCGATGCGGACGTCGTCGAGCGGGCGAGGCTCCAGCTGATCCAGAACAAGATCCAGGACAACATCTCGAACAGCGTGGGGACCGTCTCCGACAGCGACGCGCGGGCCTTCTACGACGCCAACAAGTCGCAGTTCACGCAGCCGCCCAAGCGGACGATCCGGATCATCCAGAACAAGGACGCGAACCAGGTCAACCAGGCGCTGCAGGCGCTCCAGGCCGACTCGTCCCCGGCGAACTGGAAGAAGGTCGCCGCCCAGTATTCGACCGACCCGACCTCCAAGGACAAGGGCGGGCTGCGCGCGGACGTGGTGCCCGGCTCCTTCGAAACGAACCTCAACGACGCGATCTTCAAGGCCCCCACCGGCCAGGTCGAGGGCCCCGTGACGACCTCGACCGGCACGTTCATCTTCGAGGTCGAGTCGGCGACTCCCCAGACCGTCCAGGGCTTCGACGACACCGTCAGCAGCGCTCAGGGGGGCGCCGCCGCCAAGGTCAGCGACCAGATCAAGCAGCAGATCAAAAGCCAGCAGCAGCAGCAGGCTCTCACGGCCTTCGGCACCCAGTTCCGCGACTACTGGACCAACCTGACCCAGTGCGCGAGCGACTTCGTGGTGGCGGGCTGCGACAACTTCAACGGCGGCGGCCCGACCTGTGACCCGAGCAAGGTCGCCCAGCAGCCAGGGGGCGGCGGGACCGGCTGCCCCGCACCGGTGTTCGCCAGCTGCCAGGAGGGCTCCTCGGCAACGGGCGGCCAGGCCGGTCAGCTCCAGTGCACAGGCTCCGGCCCCACCCCCGGTGCTCCCGGCTCCGTCAAGCCGTTCGTCCCGGTGGTGGGTGGCGCGCCACAGGGGCCGCATCCGCCCGGCGCCGGCACCGGCGCCGGCGGTGGCGCCGGCAGCATCTCGATTCCCGGCCTGACACCGGGCGGTTAGCGCGAGGGTGCGCGAAAGCGCAACCCGTTTTCAGTGGCGAAGCCGTCCTACCTCGAATCCCTCGAGCACCTCGACGAGGTGACCCGGCGGCTGCGCCGCGAGTGCCCCTGGGACCGTGAGCAGGATGCGCGCTCGATCGTCCCGCACACGGTCGAGGAGGCCTACGAGCTGGCCGACGCGGCCAACCGCGACGACACCGAGGCGATGGTCGATGAGCTCGGCGACGTCCTCTTCCAGGTGCTCTTCCTCTCGCTGCTCCTCGAGGAGCGCGGCGAGGGCGACCTGGCGGCGGTCGCCGAGTCCTGTGCTGCCAAGCTGATCCGCCGCCACCCCCACGTCTATGGCGAGCGCGATCTCGAGACTGCGGGCCAGGTGCTGGCGCAGTGGGAGGAGATCAAGCGCGAGGTGGAGGGGACCGGCGATCTGGAGCCGCTCGAGGGGCTGCCCGAAAATCTGCCCTCCCTGCTCTACGCGCGCAAGGTCCTCCGCCGCATCGATCCAGAGGGCTCTTCAGGAAGCGAGAAGCCGGGCGGTCCATCGGCCGACCCCGAGGAGCGCGACGCGGCCGAGCGCCTCGTCGGCGAGCTCCTGCTGGAGGCCGTCAAGGTCTCGCGGCGGCTGGCAGTGGATCCCGAGCTCGCTCTCCGGCAGGCGACCCGGCGACTGGCCGACGGCTCCTGACCGCCTGCCGGTAGCTTTCCCGCCCCATGGCGACCATCGAGAGCGTTCACGGGCGGCAGGTGCTCGACTCCCGGGGCAACCCGACGGTCGAGGTCGAGGTCGTGCTCGACTCCGGCGCGCGCGGCCTGGCGATCGTTCCCTCCGGGGCTTCGACCGGCGAGTTCGAGGCGGTCGAGCTGCGCGACGGAGGCCAGCTGTGGGGAGGCAAGGGCGTCACCAAGGCGATCGCCAACGTGAATACGGAGATCGCCGATGCGATCACGGGCGCGCGGGCGGCCGAGCAGTCGGCGCTCGACCGGACGATGATCGAGCTGGACGGGACGCCCAACAAGGGCCGGCTGGGCGCCAACGCGATCCTCGGCGTCTCGCTGGCGATCGCGAGAGCCGCCGCGGCCGACGTCGGCCAGCCCCTGTACGACTACTTCGCGGAGCTCTACGCCGCAACCGGCGCGAAGGACGCCGGGCCGGCGGAGGTCCTCCCGGTGCCGATGATGAACGTGGTCAACGGCGGCGCGCACGCCGACAACTCGGTTGACTTCCAGGAGTTCATGGTGATGCCGGCCGGCGCTCCGACCTTCGCGGACTGCCTCCGCGTGGGCACCGAGGTCTACCACGCGCTGAAGAAGGCGCTGGGTGAGAAGGGCCTCTCCACGGCCCTCGGCGACGAGGGTGGATTCGCACCGGATTTGGAGTCCAACCACGCCGCGCTGGACTTCCTGATCGCTGCGATCGAGGCGGCAGGCTACGCGCCCGGGGACGACGTCGTGATTGCGCTCGACCCGGCGACCAGCGAGATCTACGACGACGGCAAGTACGTCCTCGAGCACGAGGGCCGCTCGTTGACGCCGGAGGAGATGGCCGAGTACTGGCACGACGTGCGTGCCCGCTTTCACGTCGTCTCCATCGAGGACGGGATGGACGAGGAGGACTGGGACGGCTGGAAGGCCCTGACGGAGCGGATCGGCGACCTCTGCCAGCTCGTCGGCGATGACCTCTTCGTCACCAACCCGGAGCGGCTCCGGCGCGGGATCGAGCAGGGTGTCGCCAACTCGATTCTGATCAAGGTCAACCAGATCGGCACCCTCACCGAGACGCTCGAGGCGATCCAGATCGCCCGCGACGCCGGCTACACGACGGTGATCTCACACCGCTCGGGCGAGACCGAGGATACGACGATCGCCGACCTGGCGGTCGGCACCGGCGCCGGTCAGATCAAGACCGGCGCGCCGGCTCGCTCGGATCGCGTGGCCAAGTACAACCGCCTGTTGCGGATCGAGGAGGAGCTCGGCGACCGCGCCAAGTTCCCGGGCGCCTCGGTCTTCAAGCGCTAGACCTGCGCAACCACTTCCACCTCGCTGGGCCGCAACTCGTCGACGTGCGCCTGCACGCGGGCCATCTCCCCCTTGCAGCGGAGCGGTATCCGCGACCGGTCGAGCCTTGACAAGCGCGAGGAATGGGGCCCTCGACGGCGAATCGACTCACATGAGCAGCAGGGCGTATGCCGCGACCAGGCGGGCCCCCCGGCGGCGAGTCGGGCGGCGGGCGGGGCCGAGCCGGATCCGCTGGGACAAGCTGGGCCGGATCGCGCTGGTCCTCGTCCTCTTCTTCGTGCTCGTCTCCTACCTCAATCCGCTCGTCAACCTGCTGCAGGCGTGGCAGGGGTCGAAGTCGGGCGCGGCCCAGCTCACCCAGCTGAAACAGGAGAAAACGCAGCTGAGGCAGCAGCTGCGCGACGTCTCGAGCCCCGCGGCGCTTGAGCGCGAGGCGCGCCGCCTGGGCATGGTCAAGCCCGGCGAGCACGCCTACATCGTGCACGGGCTCGGCGACAACTGAGCCCTGAGCGGCGCTTAAGGCGCCTGCCATTAAGTCCGGGGATATGATTCCGCGCCCGCGCGCGCGGCATGTGGCTGTGCGCGTTTTGCGTGAATTGAGCCGATGAGTACGAGCCAGTACCTGCTCGGCGCGGCGGAGCTGGCGGTGATCGCGACCGCTCTCGGCCTAGGCGCCTACCACCTGCGAGCCCTGCTCGTGCCAGCCTGGACGGGAGCGCTCGCCCGGCTTGCCGAGGTCGTGCTCGGCCTCTCCATGCTGATCCTGGTCTCCGAGGTGATCGGCGCGCTCGCTTTGTTCAAGCAGCTGCCGCTCGTGGTCGGCTCGGTGCTCGTCGGACTGGGAGCCACCTTCTACGCGCGGCGGCGGGGCCTGCCCGAGGCCCCGAGAACCACCGAGCTCCGCGCGAGCCCGATCATGATCGGAATCGGGGTGGCGGCCGCCGTCCTCGTGGTGATCCACTGGGCCCACCCGACCGGCCAGGCGCTGGACCAGGGGATGTACTACCAGGACACCACCTGGTACCACATGTCCTTCTCGGCCCGGTTCGACCAGACCGGGCACATCGGGCCGCTCCACTTCACCGATCCGCTCAAGCTCGCGGTCTGGTTCTACCCGCAGAACTCGGAGCTTCTGCACGGCGTCGGGATCGTCACGCTCGACACCGACTTCCTCTCGCCGCTGATCAACCTGATGTGGTGCGCGCTCTGCCTGCTGGCGGCCTGGTGCGTCGGCCGACCGTACGGGATCGGCGGCGTCACCGTGCTCGGCGCTGCGGTCGTCCTCGACTCGGACATGATGGTCGGCTCGCAGGCCGGCCAGGCTCCGAACGACGTCATGGGCCTCTTCTTCCTGATGGCGGCACTCGCCTTCCTGGTCGACGGTGCAGCCAGTGCGCACGCGATCCGTGAGGCGGCCCGTACCCGGCTGAACGGTGGTGCGTCCGCCACCGCGCCCCCGGCTCCCGCCCCCGAGGAGACCGGGGAGATGGGAGTGGTGGAGGACGTCCCTGTGGCGGGTGACCCGCGGGTGCTCGCCACCGTCGGCGCCGGACCCCTGTTCATGGCCGGCCTCGCCGCAGGCATGGGGATCGGCACGAAGATCACCCTGCTGGCGACGATCGCGGCGTTCACGATCGGCGTCGTGATCCTGGGGGGGCGCCAGCACTGGCTGCGCGCGCTCGGCATCTGGCTCGGTGGGGTCGTGATCACCTGCGGCTTCTGGTACGGGCGCAACTTCGTCTATGCGCTCAACCCGTTCCCGCAGATCCAGAAGCTCGGCCCGATCGACCTTCCCGGCCCGGACCAGGTCAGCCTCTACCCCCGCCCGCCCCACAAGCTGGCCGAGTACTACAACGACCCGCTCGTCTGGACCCACAAGCTGACTCCGGTGCTGCACGAGCGCCTCGGGCCCCTCTGGCCGGTGATCCTGCTCGTCGTGGTCGTCGCGCTGGTCTGGGCCTTCATCAAGGGGGGTAGCGCGCTGATGCGGATCCTCGCCGCCACCGGCATGGTCGCGGGCATCGCCTACATCTTCACGCCGCTCACGGCCTCCGGCCAGCCCTACGACGGCAGCGGGTTCGACGCCAACCTGCGTTACGTCTCACCGGTCCTCATGGTGGGCTTCCTCCTGCTGCCGCTGATCCCCTGGTTCCGGCACGGCAGGCGGCCCTGGATCCTGATCGGCCTGTTCACGATCCTGTTGGTCCAGGGGACGGTGACGCAGTCCAGTTGGGAGTTCAAGCATCACCTGGCGTCGATCGGCCTCGCGTTCCTGATCGTCGGGGTGCCGGCTCTGCTCGTGTGGGGGTTCCGCGCTCGGCTCAATCCGGTGCTGCTGGTGTCCTTCGGCCTCGTGATGGTGATCGCGGCCGTCGCGCTCGGCCGGGTGCGCGAGGACTACTACCTCGACCACCGCTACGTGACGGCGGTGCGTCCGCCGCTCGGCGGCGGCTTCCGGGCCTCGCCCGAGTGGCAGCCGCTGCAGGACTGGGGGCGGGAGGCGAGCCACCAGCGGATCGGCGTCTTCGGCCGCGCCTCCGCCTTCGGGCAGTACTTCTTCTACGGAAACGACCTCACCAACCATGTCCAGTACCTCGGCGAGGAGGGCAACCACGGCACGTTCCGACCGATCTACAACTGCGCGCTCTGGCGCCAGACGATCAACCACGGCCACTACGACTACGTGGTCACCACCCCGGCGATCGGGGTGATCGAGTCGGTCGCGCCGCCGCAGAACCTCTGGACGTCGGCCGACCCGAACGTGCGGACCGTGATTCAGTCGGGGCCGGCGGCCGTCTACAAGATCAACGGGCCGCTTGATCCGGCGAGCTGCGCAGAGCTGGGTTCCGTGGCTCAGGCATGAGCTTCGGCGACTACCTGCAGGGCTCGATCGAGCTGCTGATCGTCGCGGTGGCGATGGCCTACGCGGCGGCGGGGCTGCGCGGGCGGCTGCTCCCCGGGTGGTCCGGTGCCTCGGCGCGCCTGGGCGAGTTCATTCTCGGTCTCTCTCTGCTTGTGGTCATAGCCGAGCTGGTCGGTGTGGTCGGCCTCTACAGGCCGGGGTGGGTCCTGCTGGCGACGATCGTCGTCGGCGCTGTGATCGGCACGGTGCTGCGTCCTCCCCGCCGCTGGATCGAGCTGCCGGCGCCGCCGGTGACGCCGATCGCGTTGGCGGTGGCGGTGGCGGCGGCCCTCCTGGTAGCCGCCCACTGGGCGATGCCGACCCAGACCGGGCTCGACATCGGCATGTACCTGCCGAACACCACCTGGCAGAACGCACCCTTCGCCGCTCGGTTCGTTCAGGACCACCAGGTGGGCGCCCTGCACTTCACCGAAGTGCTCAACCTGACGGTCTGGTTCTACCCCCAGAACTCCGAGCTGCTCCACTCGATCGGCGTCCTCTTCCTGGGCAACGACTTCCTCTCGCCCCTCCTGAACATCGGCTGGATGGCCCTCTGCCTGCTGACGGCGTGGGTCTTCGCGCGCGCCTACGGCGGCGGCCCGATCGCGGTGCTGGGGATCGCTCTCGTGCTCGACGCCAACATGCTGCTGCTCTACCAGCCGGGGGACGCGAAGAACGACACGATGGGCCTGTTCTTCTTCCTGGCCTCGGCGGCCGTCCTCGTCAACGCGGAGGCGCAGGCGAGGGCGGCGGCCGGCGCGGTGCGGCCGATAGCGGGCGGGGCGACCGAGACCGCACCGCGGAGCTTCTACTCCGGCGCCGGCGTGCGCCCGATGCTCCCCGACGGTGCGCTGATCGTCGCGGGGCTCGCGGCCGGCGTCGCCCTCGGGACCAAGCTCAATCTGCTGGCACCGTTCGCCTTCCTCACCCTCGGCGTGATCGCGGTCAGCGCCGGCTATCGCTGGCGGGCGACCTGGATCTGGGTGGTCAGCTCCCTCGTGACAGGCGGCTTCTGGTTCGCCCGAAACCTGATCCACGCCGGCAACCCGCTGCCCTGGATCCAGGCGGGGCCGCTACCGGGGCCGGACCAGCTCGACATCAACATCCGCCATCCGGCGAACGTCGCCCACTACCTGCTCCCGCCGGACGGCGGCGTGATCCGCCACCACCTGATCCCGGGGCTGCACGACAGCTTCGGGGACCTCTGGCCGCTGGTGCTGGTGGCAGTGATCGGCGGCTTCCTGCTGGCGATCTTCCGCGGCCGCACCTCGATGATCCGGATGCTCGGCATCGTCGCCCTGCTCAGCGGCCTCGCCTACCTGGTCACGCCGCTCACCGCAGCCGGCCCCGAGGGCGATCCCACCGCCTTCACCACCAACCTGCGCTACGCCTCGCCCGCGATCGGGCTCGGGGCGATGCTGCTCGGCGTCGACTCGGGGCTTCTGCGGCCGCGAGTCCAGCCCTGGCTCCTCGGTGCGCTGGTCGTCCTGCTGCTCGTTCAGGCGGTCCCGATCTGGGACCTCGGCGACGAGTGGGAGAAGGACTTCATCCTCGGCGCGATCGGGCTCGCGTTCTTCCTGGTCCTGGTCCCGGTCGGCCTCGCCCTCGCCGGACAGCGGGGCATGCCGCCAGCGGTGCTCGCCGCCGCCGCGGCGGTCGGACTCGTGGCGGTGGTCCTGATCGGCTGGCCGAATTCGGACGACTACGTCAAGGACCGCTATCGGGCCGCGACCGCGCCGCGTGACTTCCCCGTGGGCATGAAGGCCTCCCTCGCCTGGTTCAACCGGACCGACCCACACGACTCGCGGATCGCCGTGGTCGGTGGCCGCCCCGGGTTCAAGCAGTACATCTTCTACGGCGACGACCTCTCCAATCACGTCCAGTACGTCGCCAGGCGGGGCCCGCACGGCGCCTACCTGCCGATCGCGAGCCAGGCGGCGCAGGAATCACAGACGCCCGGAGCGTCGGTGCAGGGCCGGAACTTCGTGGCTCAATGCCAGGAGTGGATCACGGCGCTGACTGACGGCGACTATCGCTACGCGGTCATCGGTCCCGACCAGCGCACCCAATCGCTGCCACCGATCGAGGCCACCTGGACCGCGGCGGCCGGCGCAACCCGCATCGAGACGACCGATGACGTCTCGGTCTTCCGGCTCGACCTCCCACTCGATGCCGGCGCCTGCAATCGGGCGCCTGGCTTTCGCGTGAATCAGAAGGTGGTCGCCGTTGGGTCGGGTTCGGCCGCGTCCCAGTGAGCTTCGGCGACTACGCCTTCGGCGTCGTCGGGCTCGCACTGGTCGCGATCCCGATGGCGATGGGCGGTGTGCGCCTGCGCCAGCGCCTGCTGCCGGCGTGGGAGGGAGCTCCGGCTCGTCTCGCGGAGGCGGTTCTCGGAGTCGCATTGCTCACGGTGCTGCTCCAGTTGCTCGACGCCTTCGGGATTCTCTACGCAGGAGTTCTGATCCCAGCGGCCCTCCTGGTCGGATTGGGCCTCTACTACGGCTTCTGGGGCGCTTTTCCCTCGCATACCAGGGTGAACGCGCCACAGAGTCAGCCGGCGGATCCACCCCCCGCGCCCAGCGTCCCACTTCCTCAGCTGCTTTTGGCGCTGCTCGCCGCAACCTTCGTCGCGACCCACTGGGCGACCGGCCTCCAGGACGTCTGGGGGAGGGGGATGCTCACCTTCGACACGCTCTGGTATCACGGCCCCTTCGCCGCACGGATCGCGGACACCGGCTCGGTCTGGGGGATGCACTTCACGGACCCCCTCTACCTGAACTGGTTCTACCCGCAGAACTCCGAGCTCCTGCACGGCGCGGGGATCACGCTTTTCAACCGCGATCTCTTCTCGCCGTTCGTCAACTTCGGCTGGCTCGGCGTCGCACTGCTCGCCGCCTGGTGCATCGGCCGCCCCTACGGCGTGGCGCCCCTCTCGCTCACCGCGGTCGCGATCGCCATGGACACCGGCCCGATGGTCCCGCGCGAGGCCGGCACGCCGGCAACGGACACCGTCCCGGTGGCGATGCTGCTGGCCGCCGCGGCCATCCTCATCAACGCCTGGGCCGCGCGGTCGCGAGACCCCGCCTCGGGTGGCGGCCGTGCCGCGGCGACGGAACCCCCGAAGCGTAACGCCGGCTCCGAAGCCGTCCTCATGGGCGCTCTCCTCGTGGCGGGCCTGGCGGTCGGCATCGCGCTCGGCAGCAAGCTGACGATCTGGGGCGTCACGGTCGCGTTCGCGATCGGCGTGCCGTTCCTCGTTCCCCGAGATCTCCGCTGGAAGGCGTTCTGGGTGTTCGTCGGCGGCGTGGCGGCGGTGTCGGCGTTCTGGTTCCTCCGGAACCTGATCCACGCCGGCAATCCGCTTCCCTGGATCCGGCACCTCGGTCCGATCGACCTGCCCGGCCCGAACCGCGGCCTCGAGGGCCGAACCGACTTCACGGTCGCGCACTACATCTTCAGCAACCCGAGCACCGGCCTCTGGCGCCAGTACTTCCTCAACCCGATCGAGAACCTGCTCGGTCCGCTCTGGTTCCTGATCCTTGGCGGAGCGTCGGCCGGGGCGATCCTCTCGATCTGGCGACCGCGCTCGCCGGCGGTCCGTCTCGCCGGCGTGGTGACGATCGTCGCCGCGATCGCGTACGTCTTCACCCCGCTGACCGCCGCCGGCCCCGAGGGCCATCCCCTCGCCTTCGGCATCAACCTCCGCTACCTGATTCCCGGCTTTGCCCTCGGCCTGGCC
>DATAPB010000301.1:0-2871 GCA_036265435.1 Solirubrobacterales bacterium
GCCTCATGCGGCGTCCTGCCCCTTGTCGTCGCCGGCCTCCTCGGGCTCCCCGTTCTCGGTCCCTCCGTTCTCGAACTCGATCTCCTCTCGCACCCGCTCGGGCCAGCTGTCGAGGACGGGCTGTCGCTTGGAGGCGCTCGATCGCCTTCTCGGCGCCGTCTCCTGGTCCTGATCGCGTCGCGCCAGGTAGTCGGAGAGCCCGCGCTGCCAGGCAGGCAGCTTGATCGGCGCGGAGCGGCGGGAGATCAGCACCGAGTTTGCGGGTCGCTTCGCCGGCCGCTCCATCATGTCCGTGGTCGAGGCCATCACGCGGGTCACCACCTCGGCCTGGCGGAAGATCTCCATCGCGAACTCGTACCAGGAGCAGCTGCCCTCGCCCGCCATGTGGTGGATCCCGTACGCGGCGCTCTCCATCAGGCGGAGGAGGCCCACGGCGAGGTGGCCCGTATAGGTGGGGCAGCCGACCTGGTCGTGCACGACGACCACCGGACCGCCTCCCTCACCGAGACGCAGCATCGTCTCGACGAAGTTGCCGCCGTGCGGCCCGAAGAGCCAGGAGGTCCGGACGATGAAGCTCTGCCCGTTGACCAGCGCTGTGGCCCGCTCGCCGGCGAGCTTGGTACGGCCGTAGGCGTTGATGGGATCGGGATCGTCCGACTCCCCGTAGGGCCCGCCCCCGCCGTTGAACACGTAGTCGGTCGAGGGGAAGATGACCTTGGCGTAGACCTTCGAGGCCGCGTCGGCGACGAAGCCGGCGCCCTGCGCGTTCACCAGCGACGCGTCGTGCTCGAACTCCTCCGCGCCGTCGACGTTGGTCCAGGCTGCGCAGTTGATCACCGCGCCCGGTCGCTCCCGCGTGATCAGGCGCTCGACCCTGGCCGGGTCCGTGACGTCGAGGTCCTCGTGGCCGATGGCGATCACCTGATGGCGCATGTCCTCGGCGACCCTGACGACGTCGTGGCCCAGCATCCCATTGGCTCCCGTGATCACGACCCTCATGGGATCGAGATGTCCGCGTTGTCGCCGACGAGGAACCGCAGTGTCTTCGGCATGCCCTCGCTGCGACTCAGGCTGACGTTCTTGCCGAGCAGGCTCGCCTCCATCCGCGCGTGCAGGTTCCGGATGCTCGAACCGGCGAGCACGATCGAATGCTCGATCTCGGAGCCGGTGATGACGACGTCCCGGTCGATTGCCGTGTAGGGCCCGACGTAGGCGTCGGTGAGCTGGGCGCCGGCGCCGATGATGGCCGGACCGCGGACGATGGTGCGCTCGAGCTTCGCCCCCTCCTCGATCGCCACCCGGCCCTCGACCCTGGACTCGGAGTCCAGCTCGCCGTCGATCCGCGGCTCGATGTCCTCGAGCACCAGGCGGTTCGCCTCGAGCATGTCCTCGAGCTTGCCGGTGTCCTTCCACCAGCCCTTGACGATGTGGGACTCGACCCGGAGGTCCCTCCCGATGAGGGTGTCGATGGCGTCGGTGATCTCGAGCTCGCCACGACTCGACGGCTTGATCGAGTGCGCCGCCTCGAAGATCGCCGGCGTGAACATGTAGACGCCGACGAGCGCCATGTCGCTGGGAGGGTCCTTCGGCTTCTCGACCAGCCGGACCACGCGATCCCCGTTCAGCTCGGCGACGCCGTAGGAGGAGGGATCGTCGACGCGCGTGAGCAAGATCAGCGCGTCCGGCTCCGAGCCGCGGAACACCTCGACGAGGTCAGTGATCCCGTCGCGGAGCAGGTTGTCGCCGAGGTACATCACGAACGGGTTCTGCCCGAGGTATTCCTCGGCGGTCAGCAGGGCGTGTGCCAGCCCGAGTGGCGCCTCTTGCTCGATGTAGGTGATCCGGGCCCCGAAGTCCGCGCCGTCGCCCGCCGCCTGCCTGATCTCGCCACCGGTCTCGGGGGCGATGATCACGCCGATGTCTTTGATCCCCGCCTCGACCAGCGCCTCGATGCCGTAGAAGAGCACCGGCTTGTTCGCGACGGGCACCAGCTGCTTGGCCGAGGTGTGGGTGATCGGACGCAGGCGCGTCCCGGCACCCCCCGAGAGGATCAACCCCTTCAGCGCTTCCATCGGGGGCAGGCTAGCTTCTCAGCCGCGAGAACCAAACGAACCCCTAGGCCACAAGCCGGGCAGCGGCGCTACCGAACAGCGCTAGTGAGCCTTCGACATGTTCTTGTGGTTTGAGTGCTCACAGTGCCGGCCACGCGGATCGAGCTTGTCCTTGCGGAGCACGTCGTCGCTGCCGTCGCCGCACGAGATCAGCGTGTCGCGGATCCCGTCGAGCGTCTGCAGCGTGTCGCGCCCACGGCCGCCCTTGTAGGCGTCGGCCCCCTCGCGACCGCGGAGGGAGTCGCGGCCGTCGTTGCCCTTCAGGATGTCGTTGCCGAGCCCGCCCATCAACACGTCCACGCCTCGGCCACCGATCATCAGGGCGCCGAGCCTCAGCGGAGGCACGAGTCCGCTCCCGGCCGTCGAGACGGTGATGGTGTCGTCCCGGTCGCGCGCGTCGATCACGAAGCTGCTGAGGCCCGACTGCCGGCACATCCCCACCCCGTTGATCAGCTCGCAGCGTCCGCCGCCGATGGCGATGGGATTGGCGTCGGCGTCCTTGAAGGTGTACACGTTGACCGTCCCGCCGAGGATCGAGTCGACGCCGACCTGGATGTCGTTCCGCTCCCCCTGGCCGGCGACGTAGTAGACGATCCCGCCGACTTCGTTGAGTGTCGCCGCCTGCGCGCTGGTGGCGCCGAGCAGCATCGCTCCAACGACGGTGAGAGCTATTGCGATCCTTCGCATCGATCCCCCTGAGGTTTGAGGTCCATCTCCAGAGCGGCCGGGGATTCTGCCACCAAAGCCGATCAACATCCTT
>DATAPB010000302.1:0-18305 GCA_036265435.1 Solirubrobacterales bacterium
GCTCCCCTACGACGAGGTCTTCCTCTGGACGTTCAAGGAGAACGGGCCGGCCATCCGCTTCTACGAGCGGCACGGGTGGAGGCGCGATGGGGACGAGAAGGTCCATCCCCGATCGCAGGCGGTGGCGATCAGGCTCCGGCGACCGACCGGAAGCGCGACCGCCGACTAGCGCTCGGCGATCGATTCGCATGCGCCGCTCGCTGCCCTGAGCGTCACAATGCCGTTCTCATGTCGATCACCTTCGCCCAGAAGCTGGAGCGGATTCCGCACTACGAGCCGGGCACGTCACTGGACGACGCAAGGGCGCGCGCAGACACCTCCGACGCGATCAAGCTCGCCTCCAACGAGTCCCCGTTCCCGCCTCACCCCGCCGTGGTCGAGGCGATCTCTCGCGCGGCCTCGGGAATCAACCGCTATCCCGATCCGGAGGCTCGGGCGCTCCGCCGCGCGATCGCCGATCACCACGAGACGGAGCCCGGGCGCATCGCCGTCTCCAACGGCTCCTGCGAGCTGCTGCTCGCCGCAGCCCTCGCGCTCTGCGAGCCGGGCGACGAGATCCTCTTCGCCTGGCCCTCCTTCTCGATCTACCCCTACATGGCGCCGCTCTGCGGCGCGAGGGAGATCAGGGTCGAGCTGGACGATGACGACGTGCACGACCTCGAGGCCATGCTCGAGGAGGTCACCGCCGCCACGCAGTTGCTGATCGTCTGCAATCCGAACAACCCCACGGGGACCCACATTCCGGCCGACCGGATCGGCGCCTTCGCCGAAAGCGTCCCGGACCGGACGACGATCATCCTCGACGAGGCCTACGTCGAGTACCAGACGAACGACGACCCGGACATGACGATCGACCTGCTCGAGAAGCAGCCGAACATCGTGCTGCTCCGCACCTTCAGCAAGGTCCACGGGCTGGCGGGTCTCCGGGTCGGGTACGCGCTCTGCTCGCCGCAGTTCCGCGCGGCCGTGGACGCGGTGCGCCAGCCGTTCAGCGTGAATGCCCTTGCGCAGGCCGCCGCCACCGAGGCGATCCGGCACCAGGACGACGTCGCCGATCGCGTCGAGAAGAACCTGATCGAGCGGGTCGTCGTGGAGGAGGGGCTGCGGGAGATGGGCTTCAGCACGGCCGAGTCTCAGGCCAACTTCTGCTGGGTCGACCTGGGTGACCTGGACGAGGATGAGGTGGTCGAGTCCCTGGCGAGGGCCGGGGTGGCCGTTCGCCCGGGCACGCCGCTGGGCGGCCCGGGGCACCTGCGGGTGACCTATGGGACCCGCGTTGAGAACGAGCGGTTCCTCGCGGCGATGCGCGAGATCGTGGGCTGAATCCTTCGACAGAGCGCTCCCCGTCTGCTTCAATTCGGCGCACATGCAGCACGGCACGCACATCGCTTCTCCCTCGAGCCGGTTCGCGGCTCGCACGCGTGCCTATTTCTACTTCTGGCGATTTACCTAGGCGTCCGGCCCGCGGCTGCCTCTAGCCGCTGACGCAGATCACACCAGCCGGGCGCCGTCTCACCTGCCGCGTGCACGAACGTGACCGTCGGCCCTCCGCAGCCCAGGACCCTCGCCAGACCAGTAGAAAGAAGGGACAAGCAGGATGAATTTCGAGATGAAGGAGATACCGAGAAAGGACGCGGATCGCGTCAGAGACCAGCGCATCGAGCGGGTGGTCGAGCTGGTCTCGCCCGGCGAGATCCTCGAGGACCTGCCCCTGGGCACGGCGGGCGAGGACGCGGTGCTCTCCCACCGAGCCGAGGTGAAGGCGATCCTCGACCGCGCGGACGACCGCCTGATCGTCGTGGTCGGCCCCTGCAGCGTCCACGACCCAGAGGCCGCAACCGAGTACGCCGGGCGGCTCGCGGAGCGCGCGGCGGACCTCCGGGATGACCTCTGCGTCGCGATGCGCGTCTACTTCGAGAAGCCCCGCACGACGACGGGCTGGAAGGGCCTGATCAACGATCCGCGCCTGGACGGCTCGCGCGACGTGAACTTCGGGCTCCACACGGCCCGCCGCCTGCTGCTCGAGGTCACGGAACTCGGTCTGCCGATCGGCTGCGAGTTCCTCGATCCGATCACCCCGCAGTACATCTCAGACGTGGTCGCCTGGGGCGCGATCGGCGCTCGCACTACCGAGAGCCAGATCCACCGTCAGCTTGCCTCCGGCCTGTCGATGCCGGTCGGCTTCAAGAACGGCACGGCTGGCAGCGTGCAGCTCGCGGTGGACGCCGTCCGGGCGGCGGGTGCGCCCCACGCGTTCGCCGGCGTCGACGTCAGCGGCACGCCCGCGATCCTCTACACGGAGGGCAACGAGGACTGTCATGTGATCCTCCGCGGCGGCCGGGGCGCTCCGAACTACGACGCCGGCTCGGTCAGCGGGGCACTCGAGCAGCTGCGCGCGGCCGGCCTGACCGAGCGCGTGGTGATCGACGCCTCCCATGACAACAGCGGCAAGGACCACGAGCGTCAGCCCGAGGTCGTCAGCGATGTCGCGGGCCAGGTCTCGAGCGGCAACGGCGCCATCGTCGGCGTAATGATGGAGTCGTTCCTGGTGGGCGGGCGACAGGACCTCGAGTCCGATCAGCCGCTCGTCTACGGCCAATCGATCACCGACGCCTGCATGGACTGGGACAACACCGTGCTGACCCTCGACCGGCTCGCCTCGGCAGTGCGGAAGCGGCGCGAGGCCGGCTGAGCCCGACCCAATGCGAATCGCCGTCCTCGGCGTCGGCCTGATCGGAGGCTCGATCGGGCTGGCCGCCCGCCGCAGGCTCGATGCGGAGGTAGCGGGATTCGACCCCGACCGCGAGCTGCTCGACCGCGCGCTGGAGCTCGAGGCGGTGGACTCCGCCGCCGAGAGCGTCGCCGCGGCCGTCGACGGGGCTGAGCTCGTCTTCTGTGCGGCACCGGTCACCGCGCTCCCCGGCCTGGCCGCGGAGGCCCTGGACGCGGCGGGCGAGGACACCGTCGTGACGGACGTCGGCTCGGTGAAGCGCGATGTGATCGCGGCGCTTGGCTCCGAGAGCCGCTTCATCGGGGGCCACCCGCTGGCGGGCGCCGAGACCGCCGGAGTGGAGAACGCGCGCGCCGATCTCTTCGAGGGCGCCCGCTGGTACCTCACCCCGACGCAGAGGACCGGCGGGCTGCTCTATGACCGCGTCCAGCGCGCGATCTCCGAGATCGGGGCGAGGCCGCAGGCGATCGAGGCCGAGACCCACGATCGCCTGATGGCGACGATCAGCCACCTGCCCCACGTGCTCGCCAACGTGCTCGTGACCCAGGCTACGACCGCCCTCAGCGAGGAGGCCGAGCACCTGCCCGAGGTCGGGCCGAGCTTTCGGGACGCGACGCGGGTGGCCGGCGCCAACCCGGCGATCTGGGGCGACATCTTCGCGGGCAACCGCGAGGCCGTTGCCGCGGAGATCGACGCGGTGGTCTCGCAGCTGAACGAGGCGGCGGATCTGCTCCGCTCGGGCGACCGCGCGGCACTGGGGGAGTGGCACGAGGAGGCCGGGCGTCGCCGACGCGAGTTGATCGAGACCGAGATCGCCGGCGGGCCGCTGTACGAGCTGCGGGTCCTGGTGCCGAACCGCCCGGGCATCGTCGCGGAGCTGGCGCTCGAGCTCGGCCGTGCAGGCGTCAACATCGTGGACATGGCCCTCTATCCCGCGGCGGACATGACCTCCGGCGCGATCTCGCTCTACATCGCGGGCCACGATGAGGCCGAGCGCGCGGAGAACCTCGTTCGCGAGCTCGGACACGACGTCTCCCGAGCCCGATGAGGTTCGACCCCGCCGGCCCGCTCCAGGGGGAGCTCAACCCGCCGCCGGACAAGTCGGTCTCCCACCGCGCAGCGCTGATCGGAGCGATGGCGGAGGGTCCCACCCGGATCACGGGCTATCTCGACTCCGCCGACACCCGAGCGACGCTGCGCGCCGTCTCGGCGGTGGGGGCCGAGGTCAGGGAGGGTGAGGCGGACGACCACGGCGGCCTCTTCGTCGAAGTCGAGGGGATAGGTCTGCGCGGGCCGCGGCCGGCTGAGATCGATGTCGGGAACGCGGGCACCCTGCTGCGCCTGATGCCGGGCTGGCTCGCCGGGCAGTCCGGCGGCGAGTGGACCCTCGACGGGGACGAGTCGATTCGCCGCCGGCCGGTCGACCGGATCGCGGAGCCCCTCCGGCAGATGGGTGCCGACGTGGAGGCGCGGGATGAGCGGCTGCCGCCGTTTCGCGTCCGGGGCGCGCCCCTCCGGGGAATCGACTACGAGATGCCGGTCGCGAGCGCCCAGGTGAAGTCGTGCCTGCTTCTCGCCGGCCTGCTCGCCGAGGGGACCACGACGGTCCACGAGCCGTTCTGGACGCGGGACCACACCGAGCGGCTCCTGGCATCTGCCGGCGCAGAGATCCGGCGAGACGGTGGCAAGGTCACCGTCGCTCCCACCGAGCGTCTCGAGGCTGGCGACGTGCCCGTCCCGGGCGACTTCTCCTCCGCGGCGTTCTTCCTGGTCGGCGCCCTGATAGTCCCGGGCAGTGAGGTCAGCCTGCGGGAGGTCGGCATCAATCGGGCGCGGATCGGCCTGCTCTCGATCCTCTCGCGCATGGGGGTCGAGATGGGGGGCGCGCACGAAGGTGACCGCTCCGTCTCCGTCGAGGAGATCCGGGAGCCGGGACCCGAGCCGATCGCGAGGCTCAACGTGAGAGCCGCGCCACTGCGCGGGACGGAGGTCACCGCCGAGGACGTGCCGTCGGCCATCGATGAGCTCCCGCTCGTCGGCCTGCTCGGCTGCTTCGCAGAGGGCGAGACCGTCGTCAGCGGCGCCGCGGAGCTGCGTGCGAAGGAGTCCGACCGGATCGCGGGCATCGTCGACGGCCTGGCGGCCCTCGGCGCTGAGATCGAGGGCCGGCCCGATGGCTTCGCCGTTCGCGGGACCGGTGGCCTTCGCGGCGGCAGCCTCGATGCTCGCGGCGATCATCGGCTCGCGATGCTGGGCGCCATCGCCGGTCTCGCCTCTCGAGAGGGCGTCGAAATCCAGGGGTTCGATGCCGTCGAGGTCAGCTACCCGGGCTTCGAGCGGGACCTCCGCTCGCTCCTCGGCTGAGGCGGGCTAGTCGGCGGCCCGCTCGCGGACTTCCTCGGGTTGCGAGGGATGTCCGTCCCCTGGCCAGGGTGAGAGGACCAGCAGCAGGCGCGAGTCCTCGACGGCCTGGACCTCGTGGCGCTCCGCCGGGTCGAAGATGGCAAGCAGCCCCGTTCCGCCGGTCGCCCACTTCCCATCCGGCGTGTTGATCTCGACGTTGCCGTCGATCACGAGCAGCCAGGCGCGCTCGTGGACCTGGTGCTCCTGAAGCTGCTCGCCCTGTGGGAGGTTGATCAGGATCGCCCGGCCCTCGGACTCGGAATCGAGCACCTCGGGCTGGTGCGGCAGCACCTCGAGCTCGTTGAGGTTCCAACTCTCCATCGCAACCGGGACTCTATATCCGCCGCTCCGAAGGGGAAACCGTAATGCGAGGGCGCGCCACAAGCGAAGCTGAGGCGCGACCCGTTTAATGGGGCGGCATGGTGATTGCGATCGACGGACCCGCCGGGGCCGGTAAGTCAACGGTGGCCAGAGGCGTCGCGAGGACGCTCGGCTTCACCTACCTCGACTCGGGGGCGATGTATCGCGCAGTCGCGCTTGCCGCGCTGGATCGCGGGATCGACCCGGATGATGGAGAGAGGCTGGGCGAGCTCGCCTGGGATCTCGACATCGATTTCGACGGGGACACCATCCGCCTCGGCGGCAAGGCCGTGGAGGGGCGAATCCGCTCACCCGAGGTGACGCTGGCCGCCTCCCGCGTCTCGGTGCACCCACAAGTGAGGCAGGCGATGGTGAAGCGCCAGCGGGAGCTGATCGCTTCTGGGAACTACGTCGCCGAGGGGCGCGATATCGGCACCGTCGTCAGCCCTGATTCCCCTCTGAAGATCTTTCTGAGGGCCGAAGAGACAGCTCGCGCAGAGCGGCGCGCGCGGGAGAGCGGCGAGTCCGTAAACGAAGTTCTGCAGGCGATGCAGGAGCGGGATCGACGAGACAAGGAGCGGGCCGACAGTCCGCTCCGTCAGGCGGACGAGGCCGTCGAGATCGACACGACGGCATTGACGCCGGATGAGGTGGTCCGGCGGATCGCGGACCTGGCGCACGAGCGAGGGATCGCGTGAGCGCATCTGACCCCAAGCCAAAGGGCTCGGACCCGTCCGCGCCCGCGCGCGCGCTGCGGCGCCGGCCCGCAGTGGCGGTGGTCGGCTTTCCGAACGCGGGGAAGAGCACGCTGGTCAACCGGCTCGCGGGCGGCCGCGAGGCGGTGACTGACGCGCAGCCCGGGGTGACGCGAGACCGCCGCGCGCTCGAGTGCGAATGGAACGGTCTAACCTTCGACCTGATCGATACGGGGGGCGTCGACCTGGCGGATTCGGACGAGCTCGCTCGCGCGGTGCAGGCACAGGCGAGGGCGGCGATCGAGGACGCCGAGGTGATCCTGCTCGTCGTCGACGCGCGCACCGGCCTCGGGCCGGGCGACGCTGATCTCGCGGACCTGCTGCGCCGCTCGGGCCGGCCGGTGATCGTGGCCGCGAACAAGATCGACCGGCAGGAGGACGAGGCGGTGGCGGCGGAGCTGAACGCGCTCGGCCTCGGCGAGCCCATTCCCGTCTCGGCGAGCCACGGCCTCGGCACCGGTGACCTCCTTGACAGGCTGGTGGAGGAGCTCCGCCGGCATCTCCCCGACGAGGTGGCGAGCGACGAGGTGGAGTCGCCCCGAATCGCCATTCTGGGACGGCCGAACGTGGGCAAGTCCTCACTGCTCAACGCGATGCTGGGCTCCGATCGGGTGATCGTCAGCGAGCGGGCGGGGACGACGCGCGATCCGGTCGACACCGAGGCCGAGGTGGACGGCGAGCGGATCGTTCTCGTCGACACCGCTGGACTGAGGCGCCGGGGGAAGGTCGCCGGGACGGTGGGCTACTACGCGCAGCTTCGCTCCGAGCGCGCCGCCGAGCGCGCGGACGCCGCGATCGTGGTCTGCGATGCGACCGAGGGCCTGACCGCGGAGGACCTGAGGGTCGCGGAGCTGGCGATGCGGTCTGGCTGCGCGACCGTGCTGGCGATGAACAAATGGGATCTGGTGCGAGCGGTTCCCGACGAGACGAGGGCGCTCCCGGAGGGAGCGACCCGTGATACGCCGGAGGGGAACGCGTTTCGTGCGGGTGACATCGACGACGTCCGCATCCGCGCGAACCGGAAGCTGCGCCTCCGCCCGCCGGTCCTCACCTGCTCGGCGGTAAGCGGCCGCAATGTGAGCGCCGTCCTCCAGGAGGCGATCCGGCTCGCGCGCCGCGCCGCCGAGCGGATCCCGACGCCCGAGCTGAATCGGTTCGTCTCCGGCGTGCTGGCGGATCGCCCGCCGCCCCAGCGGCACGGCCGGCGCCTTCGCATCTACTACGCCGCCCAGGTGGGCCGGCGCCCGCCGCGCTTCGCCCTCCAGGTGAACGACCGCAGGCTGATCAATCGCGACTGGGCCTTTCATCTCGAGAACCGGCTGCGCGACGCGTACGAGCTGCAGGGCGTCCCGCTGGTGATCGATTTCGTGCCTCGCAAGGGGCGTCGCAACCGGAGCGCGGAGCGCGCGGGCCGGGTATAAGGGCGCGTCGTGAGTACGCCCGAATCCGGTGGGACTGGGGGTGGGTATGCCTCGAACGAAACCGGCGACAACAGCACGGACGCGAAGGAGTCACGGCTCGCCCGGCTGCGGCGCAGGCTGACTGCGGCGCGCAGCGACTCGGGGACCGGCGAAGGCCAAGCGGCCGGGCCGACTCAGCCCGAGGAGAGCGGGCCTCCCTTTCCGCAGGGCCCGGCGCCCTCGCCACCCAAGCCCCTCTTCTCGCTCGATCCGACCGAGGAGGAACGGAGGGAGGAGAAGCCCAAGCGCGCCGACGAGCTCGCATTCAGAGCGAAGACCAGGTTGCGGGCGATGGGGTACTGGTTGCGCGAGAAGGGGCAGATCACCTGGCGGGAGCTGAAGCGCGGCGGAGCGGCGACCGGCGCCGGCGCCCGCTCGGCGGGGGAATGGTGGTCGAGGCGCTCGCGGGGGACCAAGATCCGCGTCGGGGCGGTAGCAGGCGTCGTCGTCCTCTACCTCGTGCTCAAGTTTCTGCCGGTGCCCGGCGTGTCGTGCCAGATCTCGGCCGCGAAGGAGTGCGCGCCGTCGAACGACACCATCGCCTACGTCCCGCGCAACGCCGTCCTCTACGTACACCTGACGGTGAACAGCGACAGCCATCAGTGGGATCTCGAGCATGACCTGGCGAAGACGCTGCCCAGCTTCACCGCTCTACTGCAGAGCGACACGCGCGCCCTGACCGGTCCAGCGGGCAGGACCGTCGACCTCTCGCGGGAGGTGCTGCCCTGGGTCAAGGACGACATCGCGCTGCTCCGGGTGCCGGGGCCGAAGGGCACGACGCCCGAGACCTACGTCGCGGGGATCGGCGACAGCGCCAAGGCCGACCAGTTCGCGGCGAGCCTGGCGCCCGGGGGGCCATCGAGGCAGGTCAAGGTGGGGGACGCCTCGCTGACGGCGTACTCGAACGGCGTCGCCACGGCGCGCTCGGGGGATCAGCTGCTCTTCGGAAACCTGATCGCGGTGCGCGAGGCTTTGGCGGCGAAGTCGGGACAGCTGCCGGAACTCCAGGGATCCGACCAGGACAACGCCCGTGAGCAGTTGCCGGATGTCCGCTTCGCCGAGGTCTACCTGTCCCGCGCCGGCGTCCAGCGCTTTCTCTCCCCGACGGCGACCGGGGCGTCCCAGCTGGACACGTTCGTCGACTACGGTGCCACCAGCGGCATGGCCGCCGGTGCCCGGGCGCGTGACGACGGCGTCCAGATCAACCTCGTCAGCGATCTGGACCCCAACCTCGAGCGGCGCAGCCCGACCGTGTTCGCGAGCCTGCCCGAGTTCGAGCCGGGCCTCGCCGACGAGGCGGGCCCGCGCGCCCTCGGCTACATCGGCGTGGGAGAGCTCGGTCCGGCGATCAACAAGGCGCTCGAGACCGCGGGCGTGAGCGCGCAGGGACTGGCGGGCTCGCTCAGGGCGCTGGCCCAGAATCTGCAGAAGGAGGCGGGCGTCGATCCACTCAAGGACCTCCTGCCGGCGCTCGGCGGACAGGCAGCGCTTGTCGCGGAGCCGACCGCCGCGGCGCCCTACGCGACCCTGATCGTCGACGGGGTCGACGAGAAGAAGGCTGGCGACGCGCTCGCCTCCCTGCAGGTTCCCCTCCTGCGATCGCTGAGCGCCGGTGGCGCGGGGGTACCGAGCTTCCGAACGACCGACATCGATGGCGTCACCGTGCACTCCGTCCAGGTTTCGCCCACGGTCGACCTCTCCTACGGCATCTTCGATGGCAAGCTCGTCATCTCCACACAGCCACAGGGCATCTCTCAGGTGCGCGCGAGTGGCGACAACCTGGCGAGCACGAGCGCATTCGAGGACGCGACGGATCGGCTCCCGGACAGGGTCTCGGCGCTAGTCTTCCTCAACCTCGATGAGGTCCTGGGGCTGGCGCAGCGGGCCGGCTTGGCGGAGAATCCACTGTATGCCTCGCTCAGCGAAGACATCTCGCGCATCGGCTCTCTCGGCCTAGCCGTGAGAGGGAGCGAAGACGAGCTTCAATCAGAGCTCTTCCTGGCCATCCACGACTGAGGAACCCATGCAGAAGCTTTCAGAGAACGAGTACCTGTTCACATCGGAGTCGGTCACCGAGGGCCATCCGGACAAGATCTGCGACCAGATCTCGGACGGCGTCCTCGACGCGATCATGGCCGAGGATCCCGAGGGACGGGTCGCCTGCGAGACGCTGGTCAATACGGGGCTGGTCGTCGTCTCGGGCGAGATCACGACCAAGACCTACGTCGACATTCCGAAGATCGCGCGCGAGACGATCCGGCAGATCGGCTACGACGACCCGCGTTACGGCTTCGACCACGAGGCCTGCGCCGTGCTCACGGCGATCGACGAGCAGTCGGCGGACATCGCGCAGGGCGTGGACAAGGGCTATGAGCAGCGGGAGGGCGAGTCGGCGGACGAGCTCGACTCCGCCGGCGCCGGCGACCAGGGAATGATGTTCGGCTACGCCACCCGCGAGACGAAGGCGCTGATGCCGATGCCGATCCAGGTCGCGCACCAACTCGCGCGCCAGCTCGCCGAGGTGCGCAAGGCGGAGGTGGTGCCCTATCTCGGTCCCGACGGCAAGACCCAGGTGACCGTTCGCTACGAGAACGACCGTCCCGTCGAGATCGCCAAGGTGCTGATCTCGACGCAGCACCGTGAGGACGCCGGCAAGCAGATGATCCGGAACGACCTCTGGGAGCATGTGCTCGAGCCTGTGCTGCACACCGAGTACAAGGAGCTCTTCACCGAGAAGGAGCTGCTCGAGAACTTCATGGTCAATCCGACGGGTAAGTTCGTGATCGGGGGACCGGTCGGGGACGCCGGCCTCACGGGCCGGAAGATCATCGTCGACACCTACGGTGGCGCCGCCCGTCACGGCGGTGGCGCGTTCTCGGGCAAGGACCCGTCGAAGGTGGACCGCTCAGCGGCGTACGCGGCCCGCTACGTGGCCAAGAACGTGGTCGCGGCGGGCCTCGCGGATCGCTGCGAGGTCCAGGTCGCCTACGCGATCGGGGTCGCCCACCCCGTCTCAGTGATGGTGCAGACCTTCGGCGCCGGCAAGGTGAGCGACGCCGAGATCGCGCGGATCGTGCAGGACAACTTCGACCTGCGGCCGGCGGCGTTCCGGCGCTATCTCGACCTGCACCGGCCGATCTTCCAGAAGACCGCCGCCTACGGCCACTTCGGCCGCGACGACGCGGACTTCACCTGGGAGCGGACCGATCGGGCAGCCGAGCTGCGGCAGGCCGCCGGGCTCGGTGAGAAGGCCGAGGCGCCCGCCTAGCTTCTGTTCGGCTCGGCCTGCCCCTGCAGGTCGGAGAGGATCGGCGTCGCGTGCTCGACGTGCTGGACGACCTGCTCCGGCTGGGCCACCCCGTAGAAGGTGAAGTCGGAGTCGTCGGTGCCGGCCGTGTCGAAGTCGACGTTGCCGACCTGCAGCACCCGCTCGACCGCACCCTGGGTGTAGTTGACGTTCTGCACCCGCTGCAGCCGTGTCTCCTGGACATGGCGGGCGATGATCCCCCGCTTGATGTTGAGTCGGCGGTCGGTGATCGTATAGACGGTCGCGACCCGCTTGATGAACCCGGCCAGGATCGTGATCGCCGCGACGATGGCGAAGGTGAGGATCCCCAGGCCCGTGCTGCCGTCGATCAGCCCGGCAAGCACCCCGGCGGCCGCGCCGACCAAGAGGCCCTTGAAATAGAAGCCCAGGATCGCCCGCCACGACGGATGCCCCTGATAGATCACCTTCTCCCCGGACTGCAGATCCACGCGGGCAGCCTACTGCGCCGCCGGGCGGCTGCTTAGGCTCAGCCGACGAATGACCATCGCGAAGGTCGAGCCGCTGCTGACGACCCGGAACGTCTCCGGGCCCTTCGACTACCGCCTGCCCGAGGCGATGAGCGAGGTCGAGGTCGGCTCGGTCCTCGTCGTTCCCTTTGGCCGCCGCCGCGTCGTCGGGGTCGTAGTCGGGCTCGCGGACCGGAGCGATCTCCCGCAGGACCGCCTCGCGGAGCCGCTGGAGGCGCTGGAGGCCGGCGTGCCGCCCGAGCTGGTCGCACTCGGCCGGTGGGTGGGGGAGGAGTACTGCTCGACGCCGGCACGCGGCCTCGGGCTGGTCCTGCCGCCGGGGGTCGGGACCGGGGCGGAGGCCCGCAGGGTCCGGCCGCTGGTCGAACTGGAGGTCGCAGCGACGGACCGTGGGCTGGATGCGATCGCCGGCGGCGAGCGCCTTGGATTGCGCCAGCGAGCCGTGCTGCGCGCTCTGGCCGCCGGACCCAAGCTCGCACGCCAGCTCGCCGCGAGCGCCGGATCGGACCGATCCACCGTGCGACGGCTCGAGGCTCGCGGTCTCGTCCAAACTCGGGAGGTCGAGCGCCGGCGCCGCCATCACTCTCCGGGAGTGGGGGCGGTCCGCGAGGGGATCGAGCTGACGGCCGACCAGAGGACCGTCCTCGCCGCGGTGGTCGCGGCGATTCCGGGTACGGACACCGACACGGCGCGGCGCTCCTTCCTGCTCCATGGCGTGACCGGCTCCGGCAAGACCGAGGTCTACCTGGAGGCGGCGCGCGAGTCGCTGGCCCGCGGACGCGGGGCGATCGTGCTGGTTCCCGAAATCGCGCTCACCCCTCAGACGATGGATCGCTTCCGGCGACGTTTCGGTGACTCCGTGGCGCTGCTGCACTCCCGGATGCCGGCCGGCGCGCGCTACGACGAGTGGCGGCGACTCCGCAGCGGCGAGGCTCGGATCTGCGTGGGGCCCCGGTCTGCCGTCTTCGCCCCCGTCGCGGACCCGGGCCTGATCGTGATCGACGAGGAGCACGACTCCTCCTACAAGCAGGAGAGCGACCCGCGCTACGACGCGCGGGAGGTGGCCAGACGGCGCGCCGCGGACTCGGGCGCGGTGCTCCTCTGCGGGACGGCGACGCCGCGCGCCGAGAGCTGGCATGAGCTCGAACGGCTGGAGCTGCCCAGCCGAGTCGACGGACGTGCGCTACCGCCGGTGGAGGTCGTCGACATGCGCGGGGGAGTGCCTGGACCGCTTCACCCGGCGACTCGCGAGGCGTTCAACGAGGTCGCGCGAGAGGGCGGCAAGGCGATCCTGCTGATCAACCGCCGCGGCTGGTCCACTCACCTCACCTGCCGCTCCTGCGGCCATGCCTGGGAATGCCCCCACTGCGACGTCTCGCTGGTCCTCCATCGTGACGGCGGTCTTCGCTGCCACCACTGCGGCCACGCGGAGCCGAAGCCGCAGTCGTGCCCCGAGTGTTCCTCGGTGACCATTGCCCGTGTCGGCTCCGGCACCCAGCGGGTGGAGTCCGAGCTGGCCGAGATGCTGGCGCCGCTCGAGATCTTCCGGCTCGACTCCGACAGCGCCGCCAGCCGCGGGCACGCCGAGGTGCTGAGCAGGTTCCAGGCCGCCGAGTCCGGCGTGCTCGTCGGGACCCAGATGGTGGCCAAGGGCCATGACTTCCCCGACGTGACCCTGAGCGTGGTCCTCGACGCCGATTCGGCGCTGCGCCTTCCGGACTTCCGCTCCGAGGAGCGGACCTTCTCGCTGATCACACAGCTGGCGGGCCGCAGCGGACGCGGCGAGGCGGGCGGGCGGGTTCTGGTCCAGGCGCTCGCCACCGGCGCTCCGAGCATCCGGCATGCCGCGCGTCACGACTCCGCCAGCTTCCTGGCGGAGGAGCTGGAACGCCGGCGCGCCTTGCGCTATCCGCCTTTCTCGCATCTGATCGAGATCGGGCTGGCCGGCGTCGACGAGGCTCGGGTCGAGAGCTCGGCCGAGACGATGCGCGAGCTCGTCGGCGACCGCATTTCGGCCGACGACGAGCTGCTCGGACCGGCACCGCTCTTCCGCCTGCGCGGCAGGCACCGTCGCCGCCTGCTGATCAAGTCGGAGCGACGGCACGAGACCGTCACGGCCGTTCGTGAGGCCGTCGCCGCCGCTGTACGCGACCGGGCGCTGCGCGAGCTGGCGATCGCCGTCGATGTCGATCCGCAGTAGCCCCGAGCACTCGGACTAGACTCGACGGCGTGAGCGACGAAGCCACGAAAACACCCGTCGAGGAGCTCGACGAGCAGGCCGACGGCGAGCAGCCGATCGAGACGGGCGAGCCGGAGGGCCTCGACCAGGAGGCGCTCGAGCGCCGCAGCGCGGCGCTCTCCCAGGTCGTCAAGTTCGGCGATCCGGTGCTGCGCTCCGCAGCGTCGCCGGTGACGGATTTCGACGAGCTGCTGGCGGACGACGCAGAGCGGATGATCGACCTGATGCGCGACGCTATCGGCGTCGGCCTGGCCGCCACCCAGCTCGGCCTCCTCCGGCGGATGCTGGTGTTCCAGGTCGGCTCCGAGGCGGAGCCGACGGTCCTCGTCAACCCGGAGATCGAGTGGCGCTCGGAGGACTCGGCGACGGCGGAGGAGGGCTGCCTCAGCATCCCCGGCGTCGTCGTCGACGTCGAGCGGCCGCTCTTCGTCCGAGCCCGCGCCCTCGACGTCAATGGCGAGCCGCTGACCGTCGAGGCCTCGGGCCTCGAAGCCCGGGTGATCCAGCACGAGGTGGACCACCTCGATGGGGTCCTGATGCTCGACCGCACCGAGAAGGACCAGCGCAAGGGCGCCCTGCGCGCTCTCCGTGAGGGCGGCACGTACGCGCCCGATCAGGACGACGAGGAGGCCGGGGAAACGAGCGCTCCAGCCGAGGAGTGAGGACCGCCTACTTCGGCACCTCCGAGTTCGCGGCGGCCGTCCTTCGCCGCCTCAGCGATAGTCGCCACCGCCCGGCGCTCGTCGTCACTCCGCCGGACAGCCGTCGCGGCCGGGGGCGCCGGCTCGCCTCGCCGCCGGCCGCCGAGCTGGCGCGCGAGCTCGGCCTCACGGTGCACCAGACGCCAGACGTCAACTCCGAGGAATCGCTCGCGGCGATCCGTGCCGCGAACCCGCGGGCGATCGTCGTCTGCGCGTTCGGCCAGCTGATCAAGGAGCCGCTCCTGACCGAGTTCACGTTGCTGAATGTGCACCCGTCCCTGATCCCGCGCTGGCGCGGCGCCGCTCCGATCGAGCGGGTCCTGATGGCGGGGGAGGGGCTCACGGGAGTGACGATCATGCGGCTGACGGCCGGCCTCGACTCCGGTCCCGTCGCACTCGCGGAAGAGGTCCAGGTCTACGGCGACGACGACTACGCGTCGCTGTCGGCGCGGCTGGCCGAGACCGCAGGCGAGCTGGTCGTGCGGGCCCTGGACCAGCTCGACCGCGGCGAGCTCGAGTTCGCCGACCAGAACGAGGCCGACGCGACCTACGCCGAGAAGATCTCGCCCGAGGAGCGCCGTCTCGATCCGTCAAGGCCGGTCGAGGAGCTCGAGCGGAAGGTGAGGGCGCTGACGCCTCATGTCGGCGCCTATCTGGAGCTGGAGGACGGGGAGCGGCTCGGCATACGTCAGGCCGAGGCGCGGCGGCCCGTCGGCCAAGGACCGGTGGACCCGGTCGGCACGCTCGTCGTCGAGGGCAGCGAGCTTCTTCTCGTTGCGGGCGACGGGATCCTCCAACTCGAGGTGGTCCAGCCACCCGGAAAGAAGCCGATGAGCGCGGCCGATTTCCTGCGCGGACACGATGCGCCGGCGAACGCGGTCTGACCGCTCGCTACTCTCGTCACATGGCCGAACGGATTGAGAGCAGTCTCGGAAACTCGGCCGGGACAGGGGCGGCGGCCGAGGGAGCGCTCAGCCGCCCGGACTGTCCGGGCTGCGGTGAGCCCTGGCTGCGCCCCGCCCAGCTGCCGGGGCGCTTCGTCTGCGTCTACTGCCTGCGCCGTTTCGAGCTGGTCTCCGCTTGCCCGAACTGCGGCGAGCATCAGACGATCGCCCGGATGAGCCGCACCGAGGACATGCAGTGCCAGCACTGCGGCCACTCGATGCTGCGCAGCATCTGACCTTCGAGATGGAAGCCGCGACCGACAGGGCCTCGAGCGAGCGGCGCGACCTCTACGCGAGCAGGCGGGTCGCCCCCTCGATTCTCTCGGCGGACTTCTCCCGCCTCGGCTCTCAGATCGAGGAGGTGATGGCGGCGGGCGCGCGCATCGTCCACGTGGACGTGATGGACGGCCACTTCGTCCCGCCGATCACGATCGGGCCGCTGGTCGCAGGCTCGATCTCGGACCAGGTCCACCAGGCGGGCGGCGCGATCGACGTCCATCTGATGATCGAGCGCCCCGATGAGCACATCGAGGAATTCGCCAAGGCGGGCGCCGACTCGATCACCTTCCACGCCGAGGCCACCCCTCACATCAACCGCACGCTCAACGCGATCCGCGAGCTGGGTTGCCTCGCGGGGCTCGCCATCAATCCCGGCACCCCGGTCGGCGCGGTCGGCGAGTCGGTCCACGACGCGGACGTCTTCCTCTGCATGACGGTCAACCCGGGGTGGGGAGGTCAGCCCTTCATCGCCGACTCGCCGGACAAGGTGAGGCGCCTCGCCTCGCTGGTCGGCGACGGGACGATCGAAGTCGACGGCGGGATCGACCCAGGCACCGCCGGCAGCGTGGCCGACGCGGGGGCGGGCCTCTTCGTCGCGGGGTCGGCGGTCTTCGGCTCCGACGACCCGGCGGCGGCCTACACGGCGATCGCGGAAGCCGCCGGCGCGGTCTAGCCGGCCTCGTCGGCCGACGCGAGCTGCAGCTCCATCTCCTCGGTTGAGCCCGGCTCGACGCGCATCTCGCGCGGTTCGAGCGGCTGGCGGTAGAGCCAGTAGAGCAGCGAGCAGAGCAGCGTCGCGGCACCGAGGTACCCGACGACGACGCGGGTGACGTCGTCCGACACGATCGGAACGACGATCCAGACGATGAAGGCAATCGCGGTGCCGACCCAGCAGAACGACGCGCGCCGCACCTGGCCACGTGCCAGCGCAGCCTGGTTCAGCGTCGCTGCGGACAGGTAGAGCCCCATTCCGACGGCGACGACCACGAGATCGCTGCGGGCGTAGTCATGCTTGTTGCCGAAGGCGATGTGCATCAGCTGCGGACCGGCGATCAGCAGGGCGAGCGCCACGAGGGCGGCAAAGCTCGCGACCGCCAGCAGGGTCACCCGGATCGAGGCGCGGAAGTCCTTCTCCTCGCCACGGGATCCCAGCGTCGTGAGGTGGGGGAGGAGGCTCGTCTGGACCGCCTGGAAGAGCTGGAGGGGGGCCCGGGCGATCATCAGGATGTTGAACACGTACCCGGCCGCCGCCGCCCCAGCGGTCGCCTTCGTCGTGAGGACGCCGGCGTTCAGGAACGTCTGCTCGCTGAGCATGATCAGGAAGACGCCTGCCGCAAACCGCCCTCCCCTGGCGAGACTGAACTGGTCTGAGGCCTCGCCCTGGTGCTCTGGGAGCGGCCGGGGCTCCGGCACCTCGTTCCGAAAGCGATGCAGGAACGCGAACGGCACGACGATCAGGGAGAGAGTGGGGGCCGCGACGATGCCGAGCGCGACCGCCGTTTGTCCTGAGGCGATGCCCAGCGCGACCGCGACAGGGAACGCGGTGCGGGCCACCGACTCGCTGATGATTTGGAGCGCGTAGATGGTCAACCGATGGCTGCCGGCCAGGAAACCGCGGGCGAAGTAGCTCGCGCCATAGGCGGTGACGGCCGTGACGCCGATCCAGTAGAGCGTCGAGTTGCCGTCCAGGAGGTGGTCCTGGATCGGGGTGCGGAGTGCCAGGGCGACGACGTCGAACGCGACCGCGACGGCGAGCTGAATCGTCGCGGCGACCCGTACGGTGTGCCGGATGGGCACATCGTGAGCGAGGTTCTCCGAGACGGTGCGAGACAGCAGCTGCTCGACCGGCCGCTGCAGTACCGAGACGACGATGAACACCGCCGACCAAAGGACCGCCACCTGACCGTACTGGTCCCGCGAGAGCTCATGCGAGGCGATCGCGAAGTAGAGGTAGGTGATCAGCCCCGTGATCCCGACCCCGATCGAGAGCATGCTGGCACGGCGTCCATAGCTCCTTGCCTCGTCCGTCGCCCGCACCCGTCCCACGCTCGGCATGGAGCGCACCTTACTGCCGTACAATCACTGGCTGACTGACCAGTCAATCAGTCGAGCTCGACCCGAGGAGGCGAGCATCGTCACGGTCAGCACCGAACAAGACGCATCACACCTTCGCCGGGCCCTGGAGCTCGCCGAAGGCGGGCGCGGGCGCGTGAGCCCCAATCCGATGGTCGGAGCCGTGCTCGTCCGCGACGACCAGGTGATCGGTGAGGGCTTCCACGCCGCACTGGGTGAGCTCCACGCCGAGCGGGCCGCGATCGAGGACGCCCGCGAGCGGGGCGAGGACCCGGCCGGGTCGACCATCTACGTGACGCTTGAGCCCTGCGCCCACGCGGGGCGGCAGCCACCCTGCACCGAGGGGATCCTCGAGGCCGGCATCTCTCGCGTCGTCTTCGCGTCCGAGGACCCGACGGACAAGGCCTCCGGCCGCGGGCCGGGAATCCTTCGCGACGGCGGCGTGACCGTCGAGTTGGCGGGCGGCCCCGAGGCCGCCGCCGCGCGCCTGCTCAACCAGCCATTCCGCAAAGGTGCTCGGACCGGCCGGCCACTGGTGACCTACAAGACGGCGATGTCGCTCGAC
>DATAPB010000303.1:0-3996 GCA_036265435.1 Solirubrobacterales bacterium
ATGGCTCATTCCGGGGCGGCGCGGGCGGCGGTGGAGAACATGATGCGCACGCTCTCGATCGAGTGGGCGCGGTTCAACATCAAGTTGTGCGCCGTGGCCGCGGGACAGTTCGATACCGAGGTGCTGCGCACGAAGTATCCCCCTCAGGTCAGCGAAAGCGTCCCGCGCACGGTCCCGCTGCAGCGGCTCGGCACGCCGGAGGAGATGGCATGGATGATCGCCTATCTGGCGTCGCCGGCGGGAGATTTCCTCTCTGGCTGCGTGATGACGATCGACGGCGCGCGCGACAATTGGTTCGGGGCGTGGCCGCCGCCGGGCGTCACGGGCGACTCGGGAGAACCGCTCGCGGAGGAGCGTGACCGGCGCGCCACCTAGCACACGATGCTCGCGGGGCGCTACGCGTACATTCCGCCGAACTGGCCGCCCGTGACGTTGAGGATCTGGCCGTGGACGTAGTCAGCCAGCTCAGAGGCCAGGAACAGCACCGGCCCCGCGGCCTCATCGGGCCGCGCGGGGCGCCCGACCGGGATGATCATCGACGCCATCGCCCGCTGCTGCTCGGGGATCCCCAGCGCGATCGTCTCGCCCTCGCGCTCGATTGAGCCGGCTTCCTCCTTCGCTGCGGTCAACCGCGTCTCGACGAAACCGAACGCGACCGCGTTCACGTTCACCTTGAACTGCCCCCACTCCTTGGCGATCGTCTTGGTCAGCCCCGTCACCCCAGCCTTCGCCGCCGAGTAGTTCGCCTGGCCGGCGTTTCCCATCGTGCCGGAGATCGAAGTCACGTTCACGATCTTGCGGAACACCTCGCGGCCATCGTTGCGCTCCGCCTTCGCCACCTCCCGCCAGTGGGGGGCCAGCGCCCGGATGACCCGGAAGGGAACGATCGTGTGGATGTCGAGCATCGCCTGGAACTGCTCGTCGGTCATCTTGTGCACGACGCCGTCCCACGTGTAGCCGGCGTTGTTGACGACGATGTCGACCTGGCCGAACGAATCGTTCGCCTTCGTGACCAACTCGTCCGGCACGCCGGGCTTCGTGAGGTCCCCGGCGAACACCGCGGTCTCGCCCTCGATCTCGGCGGCGGCCTGCTCGGCTACGTCGCCGTCGATGTCGTTGATCAGGACCCTCGCGCCCTCACGCATGAAGAGCTCCGCGGTCGCACGGCCGATCCCCCGGGCCGATCCGGTGATGATCGCGGACTTGCCGTCAAGTAACCCCATCGGTGTCGTTTCTCCTCTCCGATCTCTCTGCGGGTGGGCGGGAACCGTATCCGGGCTCTCCTTCCCGCGGCGCATAGCGCGCCGATCGTCGGGAATAGGCGAGAACATGGAGGAGCGCTCGTCCGCCCCGATGGGCCTCGATCTGGCCCGCCTGAGGCGGGGCGAGATCACCGCCGTATGCGGCGCACTGCTGGTCCTGCTCGGTCTCTTCGTGCCGCCCTGGTACGAGGCATCGCAAGCGACCCTCGAGGCCAGCGGCGGTCCCGGTGGCACGATTCCGGCCTCGTTCGGCCCGTGGAGCGGTGCGGGCTGGCTCGGCGTGATCGGCGACCTGATCATCCTGGCCGCGGCGCTGTTCGCGATCGGCACCACCCTCGCCGGCGCCCGCGGGATCGAGTGGGACGGCTCGGGCAACCGGCTGTTCGGCCTCTCGGTGGCCGCCGTCGTCGCCGTCGCGCTACGGATGATCGTCACCCCGACGTCCCTTTCCGGCTATCGATTCGAAGCCGGCCTTCGGCTCGGGATCTTCGTCACACTAGCCGGGTCGCTGATCCTTGCCTGGGGCGCGTGGAGACGCCGGCTGCGGCGCTAGGCGGCCCGTCCGCCCCGATACAGTGAGCCCGACGGCTGGGGAGCGACGAGTTGGACGGAGGGAGCAACAATCATCGTGCAGGACGCCACACGGCGGCGAGAGTGGTACTCGTGTTGGTCATCGCGACGTTCGGCGCCTACGTGTCTGGCGATGTCGCGCATGCCGGCCCGCGGCCCAACATCATCGTCATGCAGACCGACGATCAGGACGCCGCCTCGCTGACCCGGCGCGTGATGCCGCGAACCGTCGAGTTGCTGAAGGACCACGGCACCACTTTCACCGATTACATCGACAGCGGGCCTCTGTGCTGCCCCTCGCGGGCCGTCCTCCTCACCGGGCAGTACGGGCACAACAACGGCGTCCTGTGGGACAACCCCAATCCTTATGGGGACCTCCGGGAGAAGGGGAACACCCTGCCCGTCTGGCTCAAGCGGGCGGGCTACCGCACGGTCCATCTCGGCAAGTATCTGAACCTCTACGCCAGGGCGGTTGGAGATCCGAACGAGGTCGCGCCGGGGTGGGACGAGTGGCACACGGTGCTGGAGCCGATCTCCTACTACAACTACACGCTCCGTGAGAACGGACGCCCCGTCAAGTACGGCGGCCGGCCCGAGGACTACCTGACCAGGGTTCTCAACCACAAGGCCGACGGCATGATCCACCGGTACGTGCCCCGGCCGAGGCCGCTCTTCATGGAGATCGATCAATTCGCCCCACACGGCTCGCGCTCAACTCGGGCCCCCGAGTGTGAGCGCAGCGGCATCCCGGATCCGCGGGACCGGGACCTCTTCACGCACGCCAGCCTGCCGAGACCGCCGTCATTCGACGAGGCCGACGTGACCGACAAGCCGAGCTACATCCAAGCACAGCCCAGATTCACGAGGGAGGACATCGCGGATCAGCGGCGCCAGTATCAGTGCCGCCTGGCGTCGCTGCGCGCGGTGGATCGCGGCGTCGCGGGCATCGTTCAGGCGCTTCGATCCGAGCACGAGCTCGACGACACCGCGATCATCTTCACGTCGGACAACGGCTGGCTCCAGGGTCAACATCGCGTCGCCGGGAGGAAGGTGGATCCGTATGAGGAGGCCCTCCACGTGCCCTTCGTCGTGCGGCTCCCGAAGGACATGCGACGCGGGCGCGGCAACCCCCACAGCCTTCCCACGACCGTCGCCAACATCGACGTTGCGCCGACCATCCTGGTGATCGCGGGCGCTAAGCCCTGTTCTGGCCCAGGCCATTGCCGGATCCTCGATGGGCGGTCGATACTCAGGGCGATCAGGAGCGAGGGCCACCGCTGGCCTCGAGACCGAGGCATCCTGCTCGAGCTCCGCTCCCCGTTCAACCACGCAGCGCCGTATACACCGTGCAATTACCAGGGAATCCGCACGGCCCGACAGGTCTACGTCGAGTACCACAGCTGGACCGCGACCGACAAGGGCGCATGCATTCGCCGGGAGGAGGTGGAGCACTACGACCTGCGATCCGACCCCTTCCAGCTGCAGAACCTGTTCCCCGCGCCGACGGGGACAGCGAGGGCCTCCCGGGAGCGGGAGCTTGCCGCGCGGCTGGGGCGGCTCGAGGACTGCGCCGGGATCAGGGGTCGCGACCCCAGGCCCGCCTCCGGACACTACTGCGATTAGACGTGGGGGGGCTTCCGGCGGGTAAAGGACCCTAGGCCAGCGTCCGGGCGATCACCAGCCGCTGGATCTCGTTGAGCGTGAGGAACGCCGGGGAGAGTTCCCGTGATCAGGTCTCCCGTCTTCCGCTGACGAGCGACTAACGCTGTAAGGTGAAAGGTGGTCCTGCTACCCGGCGGTGACCGACCAACCAGACGACGCCTTCATTCGTGAGGCTTCCGGCGCACCTTGCCGAGGGTTTCCCCGAAAGTTGCGCCGAATGCTTGAGCCGGGCGTCGATGGGGTGTGGGGCCTCTTTCTTGCGACTTCGCCCACGCCGTTCTGGCGGCGCGTTTTTGCGCGGCGCAGTCGCAGGGTGAGCCGGGACCGGCCTTCAAAAACTCGCGCCAGTCGGGCCCGGTGACGGCTCGCGGCTCGGCTCGAGCACGAAGATCTCGACCGCCAGATCAGGGTCGTGGTGGATCTGGCTCATGTAGGCGATCACCGTGCGGCCGGTGGCCTCCTCGACCACGGCGGTGAACTGCTCCTCCATCGCCTTCTGGAA
>DATAPB010000304.1:0-3261 GCA_036265435.1 Solirubrobacterales bacterium
AGGGCCTCGGCGCGATCCGCATAGGAGCGGATGTGCACCACCTTTCCCGCTCGCAGTGTCCAGACGAGCGTGATGGCCTGATCGACGACCGCCCCGCTGCCGCGCCCTCGGGCCTTGGCCCGATACGTCACCACCACATCATCTCCGGCGTCGGCGACTTCATTCCACTCGAACTGAACCTCGTCGAAGGCCTCGTACCATTGGCGCCACGCGGCCTGGATCCCCTCAGGACCGCGTGCGATTCCCCAATCTCCCCAGAGGCCGGTGTTGTCTTCCCAGACCGCGTCGGGCGCGTACGCCGCGAGTACCGCGTCCACGTCGTGTTGCCGGTCCGCCTTCCAAATCCCACGGACGATCTCGATGTTCTCCTCCGAAATCGCCTACCCCGAGAGTCTGGCGGCTTCGAGGGCTTCGTCTCGGTCCTCGAACCATTGGTCGCGAATCATCTTTCCGTCGCGGAAGCTGACGACGACCCAGTAGTCGATCTCGACGTTCACGCCGCTTTCACGGCCGCGCGCGTCGTTTCGCTGATGGACGACGACCTTGTCGGGCCCGCCGTCCATGACCTCGATGTCGTCGCTGAAGGGCCGACGCTCGAACGCATCCGCGATCGTGACGTAGAAGTCCCAGGCAGCGTCGCGTCCGCGCACGTCCCCCTCCGGCCATTCTTTGCTGGTGATGACCTCGTAGTCCCGGTGCCTGGTTTCGAGCCAGGACGTCTTGTCGCGGCGATCAAAGGCTTCCAGCGAAGCGCGGAACGTCTCAAGGTTCTCCTTCGTCATCGCCCGCCCAGTATCCCGCGAAGACCACCGCTTCCATGCAAAGCGGCTCTTTGGCGGCTAGGAGTGAGACCTAACGACCTTTCCAGTTCGGGTCGCGCTTCTCGGCGAAGGCCGTTGCGCCCTCGATCGCATCCTCGGAGGAGAAGACCGGCGCGATCAGCTCGCCCTGCTTCGCCCAGAACGTCTCGTCGTCCCAGAACCACTGCTCGTTGAGGATCGTCTTCGAGGCGCGGAGCGCCAGCGGAGCGTTGGCGGCGACCTCGTCGGCGAGCTCCAGCGCCACGTCGAGCGCCTTGCCGCGGTCCGCCAGCCGGTTGATGAGCCCCAGCTCGGCCGCGCGCTCGGCGGTGATCGTGTCGCCGGTCAGGGCGAGCTCCATCGCGATCGCCGCGGGCAGGCGGCGGGGCAGCCGGCGGAGCGCTCCGGCCGCCGCGACGAGTCCGCGCTTCGCCTCGGGAATCCCGAGCTTTGCGTCCCTCGCGGCCACGATCAGGTCGCAGGCCAGCGCGATCTCGAGGCCGCCGGCGACGGCGAATCCCTCGATGGCGGCGATCAGCGGCTTCTCGGTGGGCTTCTGGACGATCCCGGCGAAGCCACGCTCGCCAGCCCAGGGCCGCTCGCCCCCGGCGAACGCCTTCAGGTCCATCCCCGAGCTGAACCCCTTGCCCTCGCCGGTGATCACCCCGAGGCTGAGCTGGTCCGTCGAGTCGAGCTCGGTCAGGGCGGCGTCCATCGCCTCGGCCATCGCGAGATTGACCGCGTTCCGCGCGTCCGGCCGGTTCAGCGTGATGAGGAGGACTCGGTCGCGGCGCTCCGTGAGCAGTGGCTGATCGTTCACGGACGGGGACCCTACAATCGCCGGGCACGAGACGTGCCGGCGTAGCTCAGCTGGTAGAGCACTTCATTCGTAATGAAGGGGTCAGCGGTTCGAGTCCGCTCGCCGGCTTTGACACGGACTTGTAGGGTGCCTGGCAGGAGAGGGATGGGATGAGAGGCACCTCGAAGCTGGCGGTGGCATCGACCGTGCTCCTTGCGGCCGGTGCGTCGCTGCTCGTGCTGCCCCTGGCGTCGGGGGCCGGCCAGCCCAAGAGCAGGGGGGCCAAGCGAGTGACGATCCTCGGGCCGACGCAGAACACGATCCTGAAGCGGGGGCTCCGCGTCCGGCTGCCGGCGAAGCACCGCCGGGGCGTGAAGGTGAAGGCAACCAGCACGACCTTCGATGACCAGTCGCCGGCGCGCCTGGCCGAGGTCGCGCGCGCCCGCGGTCAGCGGCGCGTCGTTCGCCTCAAGATGACGGGAGCGGGCAAGGCGGCGATCCGCAGCTGCGAGGCGCGCCGGATCCAGGTCCGTGCCGGTAAGCGGAAGGCCAGCGCCGAGCTCGTTCGCGACAGCACCGCGTGCAGTCCGAAGCCCATCGACCTGAGCCGCGCCGCGGACTGCGACTTCATCGGCCAGCAGCAGGGATCGCTCTGCCTGCTGCCGTTCCCAGACGACTACTACACGGTCTCCGACCCAGCGACCGCGACGGGCAGACGGATCGACTTCCACGCCGCCGGGATGCCGAATAACGCAGGCGGCGTCCCGATCGATCCGAGCCCCTACCTCCGCAACGACGGCTTCAGCCCGGGTGCGGGAATCGTCCTCAAGGTGCCGGGCCTCGACAGCGCAGCCGCCCTTCAGCAGACGAACGCATCTCCGATCAACCACATCGGCCGCTACGCCGACGCCGACGCGCCGGTGGTGGTGATCGACGCGACGACGGGGCAGCGCCAGCCGATCTGGGTCGAGATCGACTCGAGCGCCGGCAGCCCCGCCACAACCGCCCTGGAGATCCACCCGGCCGTCAACTTCGCCTCCGGGCACCGCTACGTCGTCGCCCTGCGAAACCTGAAGGACGCCGCCGGACAGACGATTCCGGCGCCGGAGGGATTTCGCTACTACCGCGACCAGCTGCCGTCGAGCGAGGCCCCAATCAACGCCCAGCGGTCTCGCTTCGAGTCGATCTTCGGCACGTTGCGAGGCGCGGGCATCCGGCGCTCGAACCTGTACCTCGCGTGGGACTTCACGGTCGCGACCGACGAGAACATCGCCGCCCGCGAGCTCCACATCCGGGACGACGCCCTGGCCTCACTCGGCGACACCACCCCCGGCGACGGCGTCATGGACGGCTCTGCCCCGGACTTCCAGGTGACTCAGGTCGACAACTTCACTCCCGTCGAGGATCCCGAGATCGCCCGCCGCGTCCGCGGGACGTTCACGGTTCCCTGCTACCTGCAGCCGAACTGCGGCCCGGGCGGCAGCTTCCAGCTCGGCGCCGACGGGCTGCCCAGCCGCAACGGCGGCAACGACTGGACCGCCAACTTCGACTGCATCATCCCGCGCTCAGCGATCGACGGAACGCCCACGCCCGGTCGCCCGGCGATCTACGGGCACGGGCTGTTCGGCAGTGCGTCCGAGGTGTTCAACGCCGACATTCAGC
>DATAPB010000305.1:0-2820 GCA_036265435.1 Solirubrobacterales bacterium
GCCGGGCGGGGCATGGCGGTCAAGTTCCACCTGCCGGACGGCGAGTCGACGGACATCGTCTCCGTGCCCCTCGTCGTCTTCTTCGCCCGCAACCCCGAGGACTTCCTGGCGATGACGCGCGCACGCATCCCCGATCCGGAGACGGGAGATCCCGATCCAGAGAAGTTCGGCGCCTACCTCGCTGAGCATCCCGAGGCGGGAGTCGCGCTGCAGAAGGGCATCCCGAAGCTCGCTCCCACAACCAGCTTCGCCACCTCCGACTACCGCGCCCTGCACACCTTCGGTCTGGTCGACGCCGACGGCGGCGTGCACTGGGGCCGCTACACCTGGGAGCCCGAGGCGGGTACCGAGTACCTCACCGATGAGCAGCGTGAGGCGGCGTCGCGGAACTACCTACAGGAGGAGATCAGGGAGCGGCTGGCGGACGGGATCGCCCGGTTCACGCTCGAGTTCACCCTGGCGAACGAGGGCGACCCTCTCGACGACCCGACCGCCGAGTGGGAGGGCGAGCACGAGGTGGTCGAGCTCGGCGAGCTCGAGGTCATCACGGTGGTCGAGGACGCCGAGACTCCCGACGACCCGATGGTCTTCGACCCGATGCGGCTCACCGACGGCATCGACCCGTCGGCCGATCAGATCCTCGCGGCGCGGCCGAAGGCCTACAGCGTCTCGATCGAGCGCCGCAGCGCCGCTAGCTAGCGGTTGCGTCGTCGAAGCTGAGCTCGAACGCCGGGTGGTCCGGCAGGATTCGCTCGATCTCCTCGTCGGACGCGTCGGCGTCGATTCCGAGGAAGCCCTTCACCTCCCACGACCACTTGTCCATGTAGAGGCGCATCAGCGGGAGCTTGTCGGCGTCGGGCACCTCCTCTGCGTGGAAGCGGCGGACCTTGCGACCGGTGCGCAGCTCACCCGATCCGGCGGCGCGCAGGTTGCGCACCCACTGGGTCGTTCCTCGCGGGGAGAGCAGATAGGTGCGCCCGTCGAGCTCGAACGGGTTCACCGGGTTGGTCCGCACCTCGCCGCTCTTCCGCCCACGGACCGCCAGCGTCTGCGAGCCCGCGACGCCGATTCCGAGCCGGTGGAGCCCCTTCACCAATGGGTTCACGAGATGTGCGGTGAACCAGTCCGGCTTCTTGTACAGCGGCGCGTCGGGCACGAACCCACCCTAGAGCAGGCGGCTTAACGCCTTCTTCGCGTTTCCAGCGGTCCCCGCCGGGTAGGCAGGGGTCATGTCCACACTGGCAATCATCGTGATCGTGGTGGTGGCGCTGATCGTGCTGCTCTTCGTCGCCCGCATGGTCACGCAGCGGCGAAGGATCGCGCGGGAACGCGAGATGCGCAGGCGTGAGGCCGAGGCCGAGGGTCACCGCTCGATGGCGGAGGATCACCGGCAGAAGGCCGAGGAGCTCCAGGAGAAGGCCCAGGTGGCCGAGGAGCGCGCCAACCAACACGAGGAACGCGCGAGCGAAGTCGCACCCAACCGAGACTGACGCGTGCATAGACGCGGCGGTCCCGGCCTGCTGACGGTCGTCTATCTGACCATCGGCGTCTTCGCGGCGGGCGATCACAACTACATCCATCACGACAACGTCGGGCAGGTCATCTCGGCTCTGCTGGCGATCGTGCTCTGGCCGCTGGTCGTCTTCTTCGACGTCGATCTCCACATCCACTGACGGCCTCGCCCGAGGGGCGGGTTGGAGTAGGTTCCGCCCCGTGAGCGACGGCGACACGGTCATCAGCTGGCCAGACGAGCACACGCCGGAGAACTCGGCTTTCCACGCGGTGAACGAGTTGCAGATGCCCGCGAAGCCGGAGGCGATCTGGGCCTGGCTGTGCCGACCCGACCTCTGGCCGAGGTACTACTCGAACGCCAAGCTCATCAAGCATCTCGGTGGGCCCTGGCCAGAGCTCGAGTTGGGTAGCCGGTTCCGCTGGTGGAGCTTCGGCGCCTTCGTCACCTCGCAGGTGGTCGAGTACGAGCCGCCGGAGCGGATCGCCTGGGACGCCAAGGTGCTGGGCGGCCGCGGCTACCACGGCTGGCTGCTGCGCCCGCAGGACGGCGGCACCTACGTGCGGACGGAGGAGACGCAGAAGGGCTGGGGCATAGTCGCCGTCAAGCCGGTGCTGCGCCCAATGATGGTCCGTCTCCACCAGCGCTGGCTCGAGGGCCTGTCGCGGGTCGCGGCCGAGGGCCCGCCTCCCCCCGCCTACGTAACCTTGTGACATGGCCGCCATAGAGGAGCTCCAGGAACGGCTCGGCGTGATCCACGATCTGGGCCGCGCGGACTCCCTGCTGGCCTGGGACGAGCGGACGATGATGCCCAAGGGGGGCGCCGGCGCGCGCGCCGAGACGCTGGCGACTCTCGCCCGCGTGCGGCACGAGATGTTCATCGACGACGAGATCGGCGCCCTCATCGATCGGGCCCGCTCTGAGATCGACGCGGACGTCCCCGCCGGCGAGTCGGTCGACGCCGACCTGATCAGGGTCGTCGGCCGGGACTGGGAGAAGGCCCGCCGCGTGCCCTCCGACCTCCGCGCCGAGATGGCGCACGCGAGCTCGGTGGCCGAGAACGCCTGGGTCGAGGCCAAGGAGCGCTCCGACTTCGCCATGCTCCTCCCCCACCTGGAGCTGAACGTCGAGCTCACTCGCCGCTTCGCCGATTGCTACGACGGCTTCCCCGGCTTCAGCCGAACCTACGACGCCCTGCTCGACGAGTACGAGCCGGAGATGACCACCGACCAGATGCGCGCGGTGCTCACCGACCTCAGGGAGGGACTGGTCCCGCTCGTCGCCGAGGCGACCGAGAACGGAGCGGGACC
>DATAPB010000306.1:0-10224 GCA_036265435.1 Solirubrobacterales bacterium
CTGTGTAGTAGACGTAGAGGAGGCCGTTCGAGGCGTAGTTGGGATCGAAGGCCATCGAGAGCAGTCCCCGCTCGCCATCCGTCGTCGTCAGGTCGTGGATGTCGAGGAACTGGGTGACCGTGCCGTCGTGGAGCACCTGGATGTAGCCGGAGCGCTCGACGACGAAGAGGCGTGGATCGCCCGGCGGGGAGGTGGCGAAGACCGGCTGATCGAAGCTCGGACCGATCGACTGGAGCCCGAGCGCCGCAGCCCGCGCCGGGACGATCGCGAGCAGCGCGAGACACCCGACGAGCAGCGCGAACCGGACCCTGGCTCCCATCGAGCCGAATATAGGGAAACCAGCGGCTAGGCGGCCGCGGGCGTGCGCTTCGGGTTGACACCGACGACGATCCGGCCGGCGAATCCAGACACTGGGCTGCCCGAGAGGCTGACCTCCGCCCGGGAGCCGCCCGCCTGCGAGTAGATGTTGTCCGACGAGTTGAGGGTTCGCGGATCGGTGTCGAGCTGTAGGGGGCGACGGAGTAGACGCTCGAGTTGTCGGATTCGGCGAAGAAGAGCTGGCCGGTGTGCGAGACGCGGCCGCCGCGCAGAGTGCCGCCGCGCGCCTTGCCGCCGATGTGCACCTTCAGGTGGATGTGGGTCGCGCGGCCGGTGTAGTGGCCGGGATACACCGTCCTGAAGGTCGCGTAGCCCTTCCTGTTGGTGAGCTGGACGCCCCGGAGAAAGGTTTGCCCGGCCGTTCCGTTTGAGGACTCGTCGGAGTAGAGGCCGCCGGCATCGCAGTGCCAGATGTCGACGGCGGCGCTGTGAATCGGTTTGCACTTCCGAACGTCGATCACGCGGATCTTGAGACTCAGGGGCAGGCCCGGCCCGCCCTCGGTGATGTCGCGGCGGATCCTGTCGAGGGCGACGTAGAACGGGCCCTCGGTCACCTCAGGCGTCAGCCTGCACGCCTTCGCGGCCATGGCCGCATCGACTTCGTCCGGATCCCTCCCCCATCTGCGAGGGCAGCTTGCCCGCAGAACCGCCGAGCACGACCGCCGAACCGGCCGCCCCGGCGATGCCGAGGGTCTGACGGCGGGTCAGTCTTCGATCCCGATCTTCCATCCCCTCAGAGACCCGCTCGGGGCCGGAAGATCACGCCATCAGATCGCGGCCACAGGCGGCTGCCCACACAACCGCTCGGGCTACGCCCTCGCTCATAGCGGAGCGGCCTGGTGGCCGCTAGTACCGGTAGTGATCGCTCTTGTAGGGGCCCTCGACCGGAACGCCGATGTAGGCGGCCTGCTCCTGATTCAGCTCCGTGAGCTCCACGCCGAGCGCGTCGAGGTGCAGGCGGGCCACCTTCTCGTCCAGGTGCTTCGGCAGGACGTGGACCTCCTTGCCGTAGGCCTCCGCCTTGCTGAACAGCTCGATCTGGGCGATCACCTGGTTGGTGAACGAGTTGGACATCACGAAGCTCGGATGTCCCGTCGCGTTGCCCAGGTTCAGCAGCCGGCCCTCGGAGAGGACGATGATCGAGTGGCCGTCGGGGAAGCGCCACTCGTCGACCTGCGGCTTGATGTTGATCCGCTCGACGCCCGGGTAATTCTCGAGCGCCGCCATCTGGATCTCGTCATCGAAGTGGCCGATGTTGCCGACGATCGCCTGATGCTTCATCGCCGCCATGTGGTCGACCGTGATCACGTCCTTGTTGCCGGTGGCGCTGATGAAGATGTCCGCCTCGGGGATGACGCTCTCGAGCTTGCGCACCTCGTAGCCCTGCATCGCGGCCTGGAGGGCGCAGATCGGATCGATCTCCGTGACGATCACCCGGGCACCCTGGCCGCGCAGCGACTCGGCGCAGCCCTTGCCGACGTCGCCGAAGCCGCAGATCACCGCGGTCTTGCCGCCGATCATCACGTCCGTGGCGCGGTTGATGCCATCGATCAGCGAGTGGCGGCAGCCGTAGATGTTGTCGAACTTGGACTTGGTGACCGAGTCGTTGACGTTGATCGCGGGGAACAGCAGGGTGCCGTTCGCCTGGCGCTCGTAGAGGCGGATCACGCCGGTCGTGGTCTCCTCCGTGACGCCCTTGATCCCCTCGGCCATCTTCGTGAATCGCTGGGGGTCCTCAGCCAGGCTCTTCCGCAGGAGCTCGAGGATGACGCGCTCCTCCTCCGAGCCGGCCGTCTCGTCGCTCGGGACCGCGCCCGCGGCCTCGTACTCCGTACCGAGGTGGACCAAAAGCGTCGCGTCGCCGCCGTCGTCGAGCAGCATGTTCGCCCCGGTCTCCCCGTTCGGGCCGGGCTCGGGCCACGTCAGGGCCTGGAGAGCGCACCACCAGTACTCCTCGAGGGTCTCGCCCTTCCAGGCGAAGACCGGGATGCCCTTCGGGTCAGCCGCGGTCCCGTCGGGTCCGACCGCGACCGCGGCGGCGGCGTGATCCTGCGTCGAGAAGATGTTGCAGCTCGCCCAGCGAACCTCGGCGCCAATCGCGACGAGGGTCTCGATCAGCACCGCGGTCTGGACCGTCATGTGCAGGGAGCCGGTGACCCTCGCGCCCTTCAGCGGCTTGGACTCCGCGAACTCCGCTCGGGTCGCCATCAGGCCCGGCATCTCGTGCTCGGCGAGCCGGATCTCCTTGCGGCCGAACTCGGCCAGCGAGAGATCCGCGACCTTGAAATCGAGGCGGGCGGACGTAGCGTCGGTGGTGGCGGTGCTCATGCGGTGGTCGGTCTCCTGGGTCGAGGATTGAGGACGCTCAAGGCTAACGGGGATACGGTCAGACCATGGAGGAAGACATCCGGGTCGCCGAGGATACGGTCATCCCCCTCGACGAGATTCAGTTTCGCGCCAGCCGCTCCTCCGGACCGGGCGGGCAGCACGCGAACGTCACGGCATCCCGGATCGAGGCGGTGTTCGACGTCGAGGATTCCCGGGCGCTGAGCTCCGAGCAGCGCCAGCTCCTGCTCCGAAAGCTCGGCCCCCGCGTCACCGCGGTCGCCCAGGACGCTCGAAGCCAGGCCCGCAACCGCGAGCTCGCACTCGAGCGGCTCCGCGAGAAGCTCGCAGCCGGGTTGCGGCGCCCGAGGCCGCGCCGGCCGACGAAGCCATCACGGGCCGCTCGGGAGCGGCGGCTCGAGCAGAAGCGGCGAACCTCGGAGCGCAAAGCGCGGCGGCGGCGGCCGAGCGACGACTAGGGCGGCGGACGCCAGGACAGGCGCTCGACGAGCAGGGATCCGAGCGCGAACAATACGACCGCCGTCCACGTGCCGACTCGGGCGAGCTGCGGCAGGAGATGCGGGCCGAGCGGATCGGTGATCGCGATCGCGTCCGCCGCGGCGCCCGCGAGCAGGAGGACGAGCGCGGCACCGCCGCCAGGGATGCGGTGCGGGCCCAGCGTCGCAGTCCGGTCAGGGACGCGAGCGCAAGGCCGGCGACGAATCCGGCGGGCAGCCAGGCGATCGCCATGCGGAGCAGCGGCTGGGCCTCCCCTCCGGCAAGCTGCTGCAGCGGCAGCGCGCCGCGGATATTCGGACCGATCGCCAACAAATCCACCCGCCGAAGCAGGTAGAGCACGCCGACCGCGGCGGCGAGCGACGCCAGAGCGATCAGCCCCGCGACCAGCGCGCGCAGGGCTGCGACGAGCGCGCGACCCGGGAACGACAGGTCTCGGGCCGATCTCTGAGCGCCGATCGCCTCCATCGTCAGGCCACCGCCTCCGGGGTGGTCGGGGCTGCAACCGGGGCGCCGGATGAGCGCGTCGCCTCGGCCGGCTCGGCGAGCCGAACCTGCGCGGGAGCCAGGATCCAGGCGGCGATCCCGACGCCGATGAATGCCGCCAGGTGGAGCACGTCGATCGCCGGCGTCGCCCCGAGCGGATCGCCGAACGCCACGATCCGGCCAGCACTCCCCCGCCGGTGGCACCCGCCTCCATCACCGCGATCGCGGCGACCGGGCGCTGCAGCTGCAGAGCCCGCTGGAAGCAGAAGAACGCCGCGATCGCGGCGCCGACTCCGACCAGCAGCTCCTTCATGGCCCTCGGCGATGGGACGCACAAGCTGCCCGTGAAGGCCGACTTGCGCAGGGCCATCGGCAAGGACGAGGGCGACGAGGTCGTCGTCCAGCTTGACGAGCGGCTCCGCTAGGACGCCTCGGGCCGGCCCAGCTCGCGCTTGAAGGATTCGATGCCCTCGACGGACATCGGGTCCACCCCGCGCGCGTTCGCGAGCTCGATCGAGACGAGGTCGCCGAGCATGACGGCCTGAAGGAGTCGCTCGGTCCGCGTCTCGCCCTCGGTCTCCAGCCTGATCACGGCCGCGGCGTTCGGCTCGATCGCCTTCGCCGTCAGCTCGAAACGCCTCCGCTCGCGTGGATGCTGGTCGCGATCCTCCAGCAAGATCGCCGCGAAGCGGCCCTGAGCGCCCGACCAGCCCTCGAGCTCGTTGTGGTCCGCCTCCGGCAGAACGCCCGAGTAGGCCGGCGACTTCGCGTTCTCGTTCACCTGGGTCTTCCAGCGGTACGCGACCGGGGCGGTCAGGTCGCTGCCGAAGATCACCGGAACGACGTCACCGATCTGCGATGCGATCTCGCCCGCGCGTGATTCGGCGCCTTGGAAGGCGCCGCCGAGGTGGGAGGCGGCCGCGTCGATATCAGTGTTGATGCGCGGCGCGGCGAGGGCGAGCGCGGCGAGCTCGGCTGCGACGCAGAACATGTAGCCGACCGCCGCCCGGGGCTCGAGGCCGACGGGAAGCCCGATCACCGGCACGCTGTCGCGGCGCGCGAGCTCGGCGAGCTCACCGCCGGTCGTGGCTACGAGACGTTGGGCCCCCACCGCCTCGGCAGCCGCGTAACAGGCGAGGGTCTCCTCCGTGGCGCCGGAGTAGCTCGAGCAGAGCACCGCCGAGCCGGGAGGGGCCCAGGACGGCAGTTCGTATCCCCGCGCGACGAGTGTCGGCTTCGTGAGGCGGTCGGAGAGGGCCGCGACGGCGAGGTCGCCGCCGATGGCTGAGCCGCCCATGCCGCAGACGAACGCGGCCGGTGCCTCCATCGTCGGGGCACGGGCGGTCTCGATCCGCCAGAGGGCGTCGCGAAGGTGCTCCGGCAGCGCCCGGACCGCGTCGAGCATGTCGCCCCCGATCACTGTCATGAGGTGGACTCTTCCGCTCGCCGCTCAGCGGCCGCGCCGGGTCTCTCGACCAGGTCCCCCTCCGCGATTACGTCGCCATCGAGTTCCGCTCCGACCCCGACGGTCACACCAGAGCCCAGGATGCTGTTCACGACCACCGCATCGTCCTCAACCACGCAATCGTCGAGTAGCACGGAGCGCTCCAATCTTGCGCCGGGACGGATCCGGCAATTCCGGCCGAGTACACACGGTGGACGTGGCTGCGCGCCCGGTGAAATCTCGGTCCGCGCCCCAATCACCGCCGGACCATCCAACGCAGCGGGAACCCCAAGCTCGACCCCTTCCTCCACCAGCAAGCCGTTCTCGTCCAGACGTCCGCCGGTGACCGTGTCGACCCGACGCTCGAGGATGTCCCAGTTCGCCTCCAGGAACCGCTCGGGAGTCCCGATGTCGATCCAGTAGCCCTCGAGCCGGATCCCGTAGAGGCCGTCGCCGATCAGCTCGGGGAAGATCTCACGCTCGATCGAGACCGCCCGATCCGGCGGGATCTGCTCGAGCACAGAGCGATCGAGCAGGTAGGCGCCGGCATTGATCTCGTCGGTGTCGATCTGATCGGCCGGCGGCTTCTCCAGGAACTCGGTGATCTCGCCGTCGTCGTGACGGTGGACGAGCCCGTATCCGGACGGATCGTCGACGGGGTAGAGGGCGATCGTCGCCCCCGCTCCGGTGCGATCGTGCTGCTCGATAAGCGCCGTGAGATCGAGGTCGCAGAGGACGTCGCCGTTGAGGACCAGGAACCGGTCACCGAGCATGTCCTCGGCGAAGCGGATCGCGCCCGCGGTCCCGCGCGCGTCGGGCTCCTCGGCGTAACGGATCTCGACCCCGGGCTCGAGCTCCGCGATCACGCGGCGCATCCCCTCGGCGAGGTGGCCGCAGGAGACGACCACGTCGTCAACCCCGTGGCGGACGAGCCAGTCGACCACGTAGGCGATGTGCGGCCGGCCGGCCAGGGGCAGCACCGGCTTCGGGACCGTGTGGGTGAGCGGTCGAAGGCGGGTCCCTTCGCCGCCGGCCAGGATGAGCGCCTGCATCAGCGCACCACGGTACGGTCGCCGGTGCTCGGTCGGCCAATCGCCTCGTAAACGATCCCTGCCTCCCGGACGGCCTTCGGGTCGAGGAAGTTGCGCCCGTCGACGAGCAGGGGGTTCGCCATCCGATTGGCGACCTCACCCCAGTCGAGTTCGGCGAACTCCGGCCAATCCGTGACCAGCACCGCCGCGTCGGCCCCCTCCAGGGCCTCCAGGGCGGAGCCGGCCATCTCGACTCCCGGGAGCAGCTCGCGTGCACGCTCCGTCGCGATCGGGTCGAAGGCGACGACCGACGCTCCCTCCCCGTGCAGCCTCCCTGCGAGGACCAGACTCGACGCCTCGCGCATGTCGTCGGTGTCCGGCTTGAAGGCGAGGCCGAGCAGCGCAACGCGCTTGTCGACCAGCGAGTCGAGGTGCTTCGTGATCTTCGCCATCACCCGGCGCTTCTGCAGGTCGTTCACCTCGATCACCGAGTTGAGCAGCTGGAAGTGGTAGCCCGAGTTGCCGGCCAGAATCTTGAGAGCCTGGGTGTCCTTGGGGAAACAGGAACCGCCGAAGCCGAGGCCGGCGTTGAGGAATTTCGACCCGATGCGCGGATCGAGGCCCATCCCCCTCGCCACCTCGGTGACGTCCGCCCCGACCTCGTCGCAGACGTTTGCGATCTCGTTGATGAAGCTGATCTTCGTTGCGAGGTAGGCGTTCGAGGCGAGCTTGATCATCTCGGCACTGGAGAGATCGGTCCGCACGATCGGCGCTCCGAGCGGCTCGTAGACGGCCTCGACCGCTTCGGCGGCCCAGCCATCGTCGGCGTCGGCGCCGATCACGACCCGGTCCGGCTCCAGGAAGTCCCTGACGGCCGTGCCTTCCTTGAGGAACTCGGGACAGGAGACATAGGCGAGCTCCGGCGCCTCGCGCTGGATCGCCCTGCCGGTTCCCACCGGAACGGTGCTCTTCATCACCAGGGCCCTGCCGTCGGGCTCGCCGATCTCCTCGACCGCCCGCTGCACGGCAGAGAGGTCGGCGTCACCCGAGTAGGTCGGCGGCGTCTGCACGCAGATGAACAGCAGGCGCGGCCCGTCGAGGAGCTCGCTCATCTCCGTCGTGAACAGCAGCCGCTCGCGATTGCGCTCGATCAGCTCGGGGAGCCCGGGCTCGTGGATCGGGACCTCGCCGCGGCGTAGCGATTCCACCTTCTCGGGCACGATCTCCCGGACCACGACTCGGTGGCCGAGCTCCGCGAAGCAGGCAGCGGTGACGAGGCCGACCCAGCCGGCCCCGACAACGCCGATCGGTTCCCTCTCGCTCACTCTCGCTCCCTCTGGATGATCGCGGGAATCCCCCGGTCAGGTGCCCGGGAGCTGGCGGAAGCTCTGGGCGATCTTCAGCATGTCCGCGTTCGACACCGTCTCGATATAGGAGTTCGAGAGCCAGAACGAGCCCTGGTCCGTCTGCCAGGCGACCATTCGCAAGCGGTCCCCGTCGTAGAAGAGCTTGTAGTCGCGGTCCCCGATCGTCTTCTCGTCGGTCGGGTTGTCGAGGATCGGTGGGTCCTTCCAGCGCGTCCCCATGAAGCCGTAGTAGTCGCCGATGGTCGGCAACGAGAAGACCCACTTGTACGCGGCCCGTTCCGAGTGAGGAGGCGACTGGTCCCCCTTGCCGTTGATCTTGTAGGCCCGCGGCTTCTGCGCATAGTCGCTGCCCACCTCGAGCTGGGTCGGGTAGAAGATCGGGACCTTGAGCTTGCGGTCCTTGATCCCCTGCGCAAGCTGCTTGCCGTAGGTCGTCCGGACCAGGTCCGTGGACGGGGCGCTCTTGTGGCTCGGAGCCGCCGGCTTGGGCTTGGTCGCATCCGGGGCCTGCTCGGGAATGACCTTCTGGTCGGGCTTCGCGGTCGCGCCCTGCGGGCCCGGGGTACTCTCGCTCCCGAGGAACTGGTCCACCGCAGTTTGAATCTCGTTGTGAGTCGCCGTGACGTAGGACGGGCCCAGATGCCCCTCGAAGTGGATCTCCTTGATCTGCGCGCCGCGGAGATCGAAGAAGAGGCGGAGCACCCGGAGCATCTCCTCGGCCGAGCCGATGTCCGAGGAGGTGTAGGTGGTGAAGATCTTGACCAGCTTCTTGCGGTCCTCGATCAATCGCTCGGGCGGGACCTTGGCTCGCGCCTCACGCAGGAACGCCTGCTGCCGGGCGGAGCGGACGATGTCGTTGTCGGTGTGGCGGTAGCGGACGAACGAGAGCGCGTCGAAGCCGCAGAGCGCCTGGTAGCCGGGCTGGAGATTGATCTCCGCGTAGTCCGAGGAGCTCGCGTACGGACCGTTCTGGTGGTAGTAGCGGTGGTCGACGTCGACGTAGACGCAGCCGATCGCGTTCACCGCCCGGGCGAACCCGGTGAAGTCGACATTGACCAAGTGGTTGACCTGAAGGCCGGTGACTTGCTTGACGGTCTGGAGCGTCAGCTTCGGACCGCCAAGTGAATAGGCGGCGTTTAGCTTGTCCGTGCCGACGCCCGGGATGGAGACCTTGAGGTCACGGGGCAAGGAGAGCAACGCGATCGCATTCCGGTCCGGGTCCAGCCGGAGCAGCATCGTCGTGTCGGAGAGGCCGAACTTACCGCTGATCTCCTGGTTCCGCTTGTCGGAGCCGAGGATCAGGATCGTCTGCGCCCCGCTGCTCGGGACGTCGCTGAGGATGTTGTCGACCTCCTGGCCGATGCTGTTGTCCTTGAGGGCACTGGCGATGTCGGAGAGGTAGAGGATCAGGCTGGCCGAGGTGGCGGCGGCGATCGAGGTGACGATCAGGAAGGAGGCGGTCAAGAAGCGGAGCCAAATCGGAAAGCCGACGTGGCGGCGAAGGGCCTTGAAGCCCGAGGTCGTCGCCGATCCGGCCGCCTTGAAGCCGCCAGAGGTCTTCGCACCGACCTTCTCGAAGCCGGAGGTGATGGCAGAGCCGGTCTTCTTGACCAGGGTGGGGTGGTCCGCTTCGGCCTCCGCTGCCTCCAGGCCCTCCCATTCCTGGGTCTCGGCCGAAACGACAGTGGCGAGCCTCTCCTCCTCGCTGAGCTCGGGCTCCCCATCCTCATCCTCGTCGGGCTCGTCGGCGTTCTCCTCGCCCGGGGTCTCCTCGTCGGTGTCCGACTCCTCCTGATCGCCCTGGTCGGGCTCCTCGCCACCGACGTCCTCCTCACCCGGGTCGTCGCGGGACTCCTGCTGGTTGCCGCGCGGCTCCTGCTCGTCATCGCGGAGCTCGTCGCTCACGTTGAATTCCTGTGTCTCGTCCGGGCGCCGACCTTTCAGATCTCCGGGGCCGCCCCCTGCCTGGCCCTCCGGGCTCACGCCGCCATCCCGGGGAAGCTGCTCACGAATCCCTCGAGTGCCTGCCGGTAGCTGCGCAGCGAGGCCACGGACACCCACTCATCGGGCCCGTGGTGGCCATCGCCGATCGGGCCGAACTCGACCGCCGGGACCCCCGCGGCGAGGAAGGAGACCGCGTCGGATGCGCCGTCGCGGCCGACGCTCATCACTCGCTCGGGGTGATGCGGCGAGGCCGCCTCGCAGAGCCCGACCACGTAGGGGGAGTCCGCCTCGACCACCGCGGGTGCCCGCCGGAAGGTGGCCAGCACCTCGGTGTCGGGGAGCCCACCGACCTGCTCGAGGATCTCGTCGGGGTCCTGATCGGGCAGGAAACGGATGTCGACGTCTATGACGCAGGTATCGGGCACTTTGTTCAGGGCGTCGCCGCCCAGGATCCGACCGAGATTGATGGAGGGGCGATCGAACAGGGCCGAGCTGTGGCGTGCAAACGGTAGCGATTCGATTCCCCTGAATACCTCGACTGCCTTAACGACAGCGTTATCGCCGAGCCATGGCGTCGCGCCGTGCGCCGAGCGTCCCAGGACCCGCAGCCGCATCGCCAGAACGCCCTTTGCCTGCACACCCACCTGGAGATTGGTGGGCTCGCCCGTGATCGCGAAGTCGCCGATGAAGCCGCTCGCCACCAGTGCGTCGGAGCCCCGGTTCTCCTCCTCCT
>DATAPB010000307.1:0-10500 GCA_036265435.1 Solirubrobacterales bacterium
CAAGAAGGTGGACTCCACCTTCTTGGCGAGCTCGAAATCGTTCTCGGTGAGGCCGCCCTCGGCGTGAGTCGAGATGGCGACCTCCACCTGGCTCCAGGAGATCGCGATGTCCGGATGGTGGTTCATCTCCTCGGCCGGCGCCACCAGCGAGTCGACGAACTTCACGGAGCCGACGAAGTCGCCGCGGTCGAAGCTCTTGACGATGTACTCCCCGCGCTGGCGCCAGCCATCGAGCCCCTTGAGCCGCTCCTCGATCTCCTCGTCGCTTAGAAGTGCCATATTCGTCGGGTGCGCATTGCGAGCCTGGTCCCGTCGGCGACCGAGATGCTATTCGCCCTGGGTCGGGGCGATCAAGTCGTCGCCGTCACCCACGAGTGCGACTACCCGCCCGAGGTGGCGGGCAAGCCTAATCTGACCCGCAGCCTCGTGCGGGCATATTCGGCGGCCACAGAAACCGCCGCCGGATCTACGGCCGGCGAGATCGACGCCGAGGTCAGGCGACTGACCGGCGAGGGGCGCCACCTGTACGAGCTCGACGAGCCGGCCCTGCGGGAGCTCGACGTCGATCTGATCGTCACCCAGGCGGTCTGCCAGGTCTGCGCGGTTTCCTACGACGATGTGGTCGCCGTGGCGGCTCGACTGCCCACGACGCCGCGAGTGCTCTCCCTCGATCCCTCGAACCTGCGCGAGGTGCTGGCCGACGTCCCGCGGCTCGGCGACGCGGCCGGGGTCCCGGATCGCGCTGCCCGCCTCCGTGACGACCTCGAACGGCGGCTGGAGGGGGTCAGCGCCGTAGTCGCGGGAGCCTCGCGCCCCCGCGTCCTGGCGCTGGAGTGGCTCGACCCGCCCTTCATCGGCGGCCACTGGGTGCCGGAGATGATCGAGATCGCCGGTGGCGAGGACGTCCTAGGCGTGGCGGGCGCGAAGTCACGAACCGCGGCGTGGGACGAGCTAGTCGGCTCGAAGCCCAATGTGATCGTCGCGATGCCCTGCGGCTGGGACGCCAGCCAGGCACGTGCCGAGGTGGAGAGCCGCGCACGGGCCGTGGCCGGCATCGGCGCCGAGCGAATCTGGGCGGTGGACGCCGCCGCCTCGTTCTCCCGGCCCGGGCCGCGGCTCGTCGAGGGCACCGAGCTCCTCGCCCACCTGCTTCACCCGGATAGGGTTGACGCCCCGGAAGGGGTGGCCTTCGAACCGGTCGCGCTCACAGCGCCGGCGGGGCGCTCCTAGGCAGGAGAGGAGAGAGATGGGGCTGAACTGGGCCGAGCACACAGTCGAGATCGCCGCGCCGATCAAGACCTGCTTCGACGCCATCACCGACTACGAGACCTTCCCCTCGTGGCAGGGCGCGGTGGTGGACACCGAGGTTCTGGACTGGGACGAGCAGGGCCGAGGCAAGCGAGTCCGCCTGGTCGTCGACGCGAAGGTCCGCAAGGTCAACTACACGCTGGACTATCGCTATGACGAGCCGACCCGGATCGAATGGGACTTCGTCGAGGGCAACGGGATCAACGATGCCGACGGCCACTACCTCTTCGAGGACCTCGGGGACGGCCGCACCCGGGCGACCTACAAGTTCGGCCTCGAGGTTGGCATCCCACTGCCCGGCCCGGTCGCGCGGCGCGCCCACAAATCGACCCTGAAGGGGTCGGTCGAGGACCTGAAGCGCGAAGCCGAGCGGCGGGCGGTGTCGTCCGCCGCTGCTCGTCCCGCCGAGCCGCCCGCCGGGGACCGCGCCGCCGAACCGTCCACCGAGGCCGCGCCCGAGCCCACGGCGGCAGAGCGCGAGGCCAGGTTCGCCGAGCAGGTGGGGATCAAGAGGCCCGAGCGTGAGTCGACCGCCCCTCCGGCGGCCGCGACGGCGGACGATTGGGGCTCGGACGGGTCCCACACCGTGGCGGAATTGCCGGGTGTGTTCGTCGGCGAGGCCGCCTCGATCGGCCGCCGGGTCGCGCGCCGCGGAATCAGGACCGCTCAGGACGTCGGCGAGGGAGCCGCCGAGGCTGGGCTGGGTGCTGCCCGGCGCGCTGTCAGGGCCGGACGGGAGATGGCGGGTGCAATGATCAAGCCGTGGACGAGGTGAGCTTCGAGTTCGCGCCCGCCGGGGAGGACTTCCCTGACGGTCTGCGGCAGATCAAGATCGAGGTCAACGGCGTCGAGTTGCCGGAGCTCGTGCGTGAGGCCGAGCTCCCGTCTGCTCGCTCCGACGAGGAGGAGGAGGTCGCTGGGAACTACATCGGGCTGGTCGCGGGCTACATGCGGGTCGACCTCGCTGGCCAGTTCCTGGGGGGCCAGGGCACCCCGATGTTCGAGGACTCGGATGGCAAGACGGCACTGCTCGGCTGCGGCTGCGGCGAGGTGGGTTGCTCACCTCTCATGGCCAAGATCACGGTCACCGACGACACGGTCACCTGGGGGGAGTTCGAGCAGCCCACCCGTCCCGCCTGGGACTACGACGGCTTCGGCCCGTTCACCTTCGAGCGCGCCCAGTACGAGCGCGCGTTGATGGCGATCGACGACTAGACGTCGCGACCGAGTCGTGCGGCTCGGCTTACGCGACCGCTAAGGCGCCGGCGAAGGTCGCCGCGATCATCAGCAGGATGCCGGCCAACTCGAGGCCGAAGCCGGTGCGGCCGCCCATATGGCGCTCGACGAAGAGCACGAGCCCGGCGGCCACGGCGCCGCCGATCAGGCCGCCGATGTGGCCGCCGACTGAGATCCCTGGGATCGAGAAGGTGAGCACGAGGTTCAGCACGATGAAGAGCCCGAACTGCGAGGCGAGTTGCTCCACTCCTCTTCCCCGCGCGATCACCACGACGCCCGCCATGAGCCCGAAGATGGCCCCCGAGGCGCCGACCGTGAAGGAATTCGGATCGACGATCAGGGCACCGAGCGAGCCGGCGATCAGGGAGACGAAGTAGATGCCCAGGAACCGCGGGGTCCCGATCCCCGGCTCGAGGATGCTGCCCGCCACGTACAGGACGTACATGTTGAGGAGCAGATGGAGGAACCCCGCGTGGAGGAAGCCGCCGGTGATCACGCGCCACCAATCGCCGTTGGCGACATCGGGACCGTGCAGGCCGGCATCGTGGATCACCGAGCCGCCCCCGCTGAAGGAGCTCGTGCCGCCGCCGGCGAGCTCGACGATGAACACGATCACGTTGATCGCGATCAATGCGATCGTCGCGGGCATCTTCCCCGCTGTCGGGCTGAAGGCGCCCTGGCCCACCCTCACCTTGGTCGTCTGCCGGGCGCAGTCCGGGCAGCGCATCCCGACCGGTGTGGAGGTCATGCAATCCGGGCAGATCGGGCGGCCGCAGTTGGAGCAGGAAACGCCCGTCTCCCGGTCGGGGTGCCGGTAACAGGTCTGGCGTGTCTGCGTGCCCGCCTCCATCGTGGATCAGCGTAGACGAGCGGCGCTGGCGGTCGGCGTCGCTACCGAACGGTCGCGCTGAGGAGCACCGGTGTCGTCGGCGTGGTGCTGCCGGGACGCGGTTCGCGAGTCACCATCACCCTGGTCCCGGCGCTGAGGTGGCCGTCGACCGCGGTCATCGCCCTGCCATTCGCATCCGGAATGAAGTTGGAGGATGGCTTCACGCTCTGTCCCTCGGCGACCCACACCTGGTAGACCTCGTCGCCGGTCAGCCGGCCGAGGCCGTGCAGGTCGAGCATCGAGGAGTTCTCGCTGACCGCCAGTGTGCCCCCGATTCCCTGCTGAGCGACAACCGGCACCGTCGTCTGCTCCGGGCTGCCGCCGTTGCTCCCGGCGATCAGGTAGCCCCCCACAGCGGCGACCACGATGGCCAGCCCGACCGCGAACGCAGGGCGCGCGAACAGCCCGCGCCAGCCGCGCCGCGGACGGCGTGGCTCGGGGCTCCGCCGCTCGGCGGCCGAGCGCTCGACGTCGGCTCGAACCTCCGCCAACACGCGCTCGCGCAGCTCCGGTGGAGGCTCGAGCTGCTCGACCGACTCGCCGAGAACCCCCACGGCAGGCACGAGCGCCTCGAGCTCACGGGTGCAGCGGGCGCACCGCAGCGCGTGCGCCTCCACCACCCGCTCCTCCTCAGGCTCGAGTGCGCCCAGCGCGAAGGCGACGAGATCGTCCCTGTCGGGATGCTCGCCGTTCACACGCCCTCCGCCAGAGTCGCTCTGATCTTGTCCATCGCGAGTCGCATCCGCCCCTTGATCGTCCCGAGCGGCTCGTGCAGCATCTCGGCGATCTCGGAGTGACTGAAGCCGCCGTAGTAGGCGAGCTGGATCACCCGGGACTGATCGCTGGGGAGCTCCTCGATCGCACCGCGAACCTCCTGTGCGGTCTCACGCCGGACCGCCTCGGTGTCGGTGAGCTCCTCCGCCGCGCGCCGCTCGAGGATCTCGTCACCTCCGGCGGCCAGTTTCGGCGAGCGGCCGGACTCCTTGCGCAGCAGGTCGATCGCCCGGTTTCTCACGATCCCCAGGGTCCAGGCCCGCACGCTGCCGCGGGCGCGGTCGTAGCGTGCGCCGCTTCGCCAGATCGAGAGCAGCGCCTCCTGGGTGACGTCCTCGGCCGCGGTGCGGCTGCCGACGATCCGGTAGGCCAGCGAATACGCGGCACCCGCCTGCCGGTCGTAGAAGACCTCGAACGCGAGCGCGTCCTGGCGCGCGACCAGGGGCATCAGGTCCTCGTCCGCGAGGCGCTGGAGCTCCGCTCTGGTCATCGCTTTGGCCGACTCGGGTGATCTACTTGACTGCCCCCCACGAATGTGGCTACGAGCGGTTCAGCAATTCGGATCATGTAGCTCGAGGAGGAACTCATGGAGGAAGCAAGCCCAGCAAGGCTCTACTGCCTGCTGGTGGGCGCGGTGCTCGTGATTGCCGGAATCATCGGCTTCTTCTACGAGGCCAGCTTTGCGACCGGAGACTCGATCAGGTCCGAGGACGTGTTCGGCGTCCTTTCCGTGAACGGCTGGCACAACCTGGTCCACATCGCGATCGGAGCGCTGCTCCTGATCTCCGCCGGATCAGCGGCCAGGGGCGCGGCCCTGTTCGTGGGCATCCTCTACATCGTCCTCTGTGTGCTCGGGTTCATCGCGACCAGCAACGGCGGCATCGGGTTCATCGCAGAGAACGACACCCTGTTCAAGCTGATATCCGTGAACAACGAGGACAACGTCCTGCACCTGATCCTCGGCATCACCGGCGTGATCGCCTTCTACGCTTCGCGCCCGGTGAGCCGAGCGGCGCCGGCGACCTGACTAATCCCGGCGGTTACGGACCTGGTCTCGGACCTGGCCCGCGATGTCCGAGGCCTGGTCCGCGAGCCCCGACAGGCGTGAGGAGCGCTTGCCCCCTCGGCGGCGAAGCTCAACGAGCACCAGGCCACCGGCCGCAACGCCGCCCGCGGCGATCGCGGCGGCCGGCCGAACCCAGTTGCGCGGGTCGCGCAGCGAGCGTAGCTCGGACTCGGAGAGCTCATCGGCCCAGGCCGAAAGCTCCTCGGCGGCAGCTTCCGTGACGGCGCTCAGGGTCTCCTCGACCCGCCCGGCGAGGTTGTCCGGCGGCTCAATCGGACGCAGCGCCGAACGGAGCAGGTTCTCGACGTCGGGGCTCGGCTCAGCCGCCATCCGCGCTCATCTCCTCCTCGAGCTGCTTGATCGCCCGGTGGATGAGGACCTTGGTCGCTCCATCGGAGCGGCCCAGGGCCCTCGCGATCTCCCGATTGTCCATGGCGAGGGCGAAGCGCATGATCAGCGCATCGCGGCGGTCATCGGGAAGGCGCTGGAGGTGGTCCATGACGCTCTTCAGCTCCTCCCGCCCCTCGACGATCTGCTCGGTGCCGTGGGGCGCGGCGATCGGCTCGCTCTCCTCGAGGACCCGCTGCGGGCGCCGCGCCCGGTCGCGGTGGTAGTTGGAGGCGAGATTGTGCGCGATGCGGATGAGCCACGGGCGCAAAGGCCGGCCGTTCGACTCGCGGCGGGCGCGCTCGAAGTGCCGGTAGGCCTGCAGAAAGGCCTGTTCCGTGACGTCCTCCGCATCGTGGTGGTTGCCGATCCGGTAGTAGGAGTAGGAGTAGACGTCGCGCAGGTGATCGCGATAGAGGCGCTCGAACGCGCGGTCGAGCTCCGCCTTCGACTCCGTCGTGGACGCCGAGCCCTGATCCGAGTCGGACACGAAGCAAGCGTACTCGCGGTCGCGTGACGGGCCCGGCTCATGCCGCACGACCTCCTGCAGCGGGCTCCCGCCTGGCCCGCTCGGCCTGCCGGGCGCGCGCCATCCACTCGGTGGGCGAGATCTCACCGGCGATCAGTCCCGCCAGGCCGTCGAGCGCCGAGCTGCTCATCCCCGATTTCCGGACCGCTTCGGCGATCAGCGGCACCGAGTCGAGAGCCTCCGATGCCTGGCCGATGATCCCCGGGATCTGCTCGGCCGGCGTGCCCTCACCGAGCAGCTCGCCCGCGCGCCGGTTGCGGCTGCCCTCGGCCAGGATCGTCGCCGTCAGGTCGCCCACCCCGGCGATCCCGGCGAAGGTCTCGTGCTCGGCGCCGCGCGCCCGGGCATAGGCGACGCATTCGCGCCAGACCTGCGCGGTGGCGATGCCGGCGGCGTTCATCCCCTGGCCCCGGGCCGCCGCTCCGGCGAGTGCCGCGGCGTTCTTGGCGGCGCCGGCGACCTCCACGCCGATCATGTCCTCAGAGCGCTCGCAGACCAGCCCGGCCTCGTCGAACACGCTCCCGAGCTGATCGCGCAGGTCCGGATCGCGGCTGCCCAGGACAAGAGCGGCCGTGCCCGAGACCGCTTCCCTCGCGTGCGCGGGGCCGCCGAGCGAGGCGATAGCGCGCGCCCGGACCCGCTCGGAGACGTACTCGGATGGCAGCGCCGCCATCGGGGCGACCATCCCCTTGCTGAGCAGGAGGACGGAGGCGCGCTGGCCAACCCGATCGCCGATTGCCCCCACGGCCTGCGGCAGCGCTGCGGAGGGGACGGCGAGGACGACGAGGTCGATGCCCGCGAGCTCGATGTCCGCCGCCCGCTTGACGGTCAGGGAGTCGGGCAGCGGGATGCCCGGGAGGTACTGCTCGTTCGTGCGGGTTTCGTTCATCTCCTCGGCCCGTTCCGGGGTGCGGGTCCCGAGCTGCACGTCGAGGCCGCCCCGCGCGAGCAGCACCGCGACGGCTGTGCCCCAGCTGCCGGCGCCGATCACCGCGGCCTTGCGGAGCGGAGGCAGGCCACCGAGCCACTCCCACTGCAGCTCGATCACCGGCCACACGCGGGCGCCCACCGAGTTCGCGAGCGCTGGGGAAGGGTCCTCGGTGCGCGGAAAGGTGAGCGCGCGGCCCATCCGGACCCTGACCTTCTTCGGCCGGATCTTCCAGCCGCGGCGGACCCGCTCGGAGCCGTGGACGGCGACAGGCAGCACGGCCGCTCCGGTCTCCAGCGCGAGCCTGCCGAAGCCGCGCCTGGGCCGCCCGAGCGAACCTGTGGGGTGGCGTGTGCCCTCCGGGAAGATGCAGATCGCGCCGCCGCGCTCGAGGACCCCGCGGGAGGTGATCAGCGTCTGATCGTCGGACTGGCCGCGGCGCACCGGATACGCGCCGAGCCGGTTGAGGATCCAGCCCTGCCAGCGCTTCTCGAAGAGCTCGACCTTGGCGACGTAGTGCAGCGGCCGTCTCCAGGGCAGTGAGGCGCCGATCACGAACGGATCGAGGAAGCTGCGGTGGTTGGCCGCGACGATCAGGGGGCCGTTGACCTTGCCGTGCTCACGGCCGATCCGCTCGAGCCGGAAGTAGACGAGGAAGAAGGGGACGAGGATCAGGCGCGCGAGCCAGTAGAGCGGACGGTTTACGCCATGCTCGCGCGTGAAGCGGTGGTAGGTGAGCAGTCTCTCGTCGTCCATGCCTGTCGCCTTGCTTCGGACGGCAGTAGATCGAAACCCCGCACGCCTGGCCAGTTACAGGTGGGGTGCGCCGTTATGACGGCTACCAGGCCGCCGCCAGAATCCCTTCCAGGTCCGCGCGCTCCACCTCGCCGGGAGTCATCTGCTGCAGCTCGGGCCGCGCCATCGCGACGTCGACCACCTCGTCGATCCGATCGCGGTCCGCTCCCACCTCGCCGAGCCGGCGATGCCCGGCGAGTTCGTCGATCCGCTCTCTGAGCCCGTCCGGATCGGTGCCGAGGACCTCGGCCAGCGCCTCGACCTGCTCAGGAGCACGCTGGCGCATCGCCTCCGTGGTGTGCGGAAGCAGCGCCGCGTACGTCTCGGCGTGCGGGACGCCGAGGACGCGAACCGTCGTCTGTCCCAGCACGTGGTGGAGCGCGAAGCCCGCCCGGTCGACGGCGAGCGCGCAGAGCAGTGCGCCGAGGGCGAGCGCGCCGCGGTCGCGCTGCTCGGGCGGCTGATCGAGCGCGCCGGCGATCAGCTCGGCGCCCCGGAGCGCCGTCGCACGTGAGATCGGGTCGGCGAGCGGGGTGTAGAGGGAGTCGGCGCCGTGCGCGAGGGCATTCATCGCCGTTGCCCGCAGCTGCGGCTCGGGCGCGCTGGTCATCGCGTCCGCATAGGCGATGACCAGAGAGGGTCTGACGAAGCCCGAGACCTCCGACTCCCGGCCGGCCGGCAGCCGGTGGAAACCGGTTATCGGCGCGCCGGAGAGCGTGGTCGGGATCGCAGCCACGTCCGCGCCTGTGACCGAGGCGACAGCCTTGGCCGAGTCGATCACCCGGCCGCCGCCCAGGGCAACCAGGCGATCGGCTCCGGCCCCGTCGACGAGGTCGGCCGCCGCCCGGTCGACCGGCGCGTCCGCCACCTCGTGGATTCCCACCGCGGCCTCACGAAGCTGCGGGGCGTCAGCGAGCGCTCGCCCGGTCGAGAGGAGCTCGAAGTCCTCCCACCCCAGCCGCGCCAAAGCCTGGACCGGCTCGGTGATCGGGCCGCCGTAGACGAGAATCGTCCGCAGGTCGTCGGAGTACTCGACCCACTCCCCGCTCGGGGGCGGTTTGAGATCGCTCAGGGTCAAGAGCCCGGAGTGGGACTCGAACCCACAGCCTGCCCCTTACAAGGGGGCTGCTCCACCAGTTGAGCTATCCGGGCGCCTCGGACAGGGTAGGCGCGGACCCAGCCTGAAGGAGGGACAGCTACTCCTCGTCGTCCGTGCCGTCGTCGTCGACGTAGTCGTCGCCCCCGGGGCCGCCCCCCACCCGCAAATCCGTGCCTGGACACGTGTCTGCGGCAGTCGCCGCCTAGACTGGCCGCGTGCCCAGACCGCACAAATTCGGTGACTCCATCAGGGACCCCGCTGCCGCCGCGGAACGCGGCAGATGGCTCGCCCGCGGTGCCTGGCTCCTGGCGGCGGCGGAGGTCGTGGTCGCGGTGCGCAACCACGTCACCGACCGTCTCAGCGCCAAGGAGCGCCAGCGGATGCTCGAGATCGTCCGCTCGTCGAAAGGGCGTCCCTCGAACCTCTCGGATCGTGAGCGGAAGGAGCTCCGCGCATTGCTGGGCAAGGTCGAGCCCGGAGAGCTCGCCAAGAAGGTCGCGACGAGCCCGTTCGCGGGCCGGGTAAGGCGCCGCAGATAGACGACGGCCGCCCTTGGGAGGCGGCCGCCGTCCCGTGCTTACCTTGGGGAAGCCCTAGATCTTCACGGCCCTCGAGTCGAGGTGGATGCCCACCTTGCGCTTGACGCGCTGGAGCGCGTTGTCGACGGTCTTGGTGTCGCATTCGAGCCGCTCCCCGATCACCTCGTAGGAGTGCCCATCGAGGTAGAGCGCCAGGACGTGGCTCTCGAGATCCGACAGGACGCTGGTGAGGCAGGCGACGAGGCTCTCCAGCTCCTCGCCGGCGATCACCTGGTTCGCCGGATCGCGGACAGATGGGCCCGGGAGGACCTCCTCCAGGGTCGTCTCCGAGTCCGGGCCCGCCGCCGCGGGCGTCTGGCTGAACGAGACGTACTGGTTGAGCGGGGTGTGCTTGTTGCGGGTCGCGGTCTTGACCGCGGTGATGATCTGCCGCGTGATGCAGAGCTCGGCGAAGCCGCGGAAGCTCGACTCGCGCTCGGGCCGGTAGTCGCGAATCGCCTTGAAGAGACCGAGCATTCCCTCCTGCATGAGGTCGTCGGCGTCGCCGCCGAGCAGGAAGTAGGACGAGGACTTGACGCGAACGAAGCGCCGATAGCGGCGCACCAGCTGGTCGTACGCGTCGGTCCTGCCGTTCTTGGCGAGGGCGACGAGAAACTCGTCATCCGGGCCCGGTCCATGGTGGCGGGCGCCGTCGGGAACCGCACGGCCCTGCACCACCGCATGCTCTTCGGTGCTTGGGGTAGGAACTGCCACAGCAACCTCCTCCTCTGACGAGAGTTGTGTGGCGCCCAGTTCCTCCCCTGAGGCGCCGGATGTGGGCGCTCCATCAGGCTCGACCTGAGGTTCACCCTTTATCTGCCGGAGCAGCCTAATGCCGGGGATTCGCGGATGTCAAGCACCGTTCGGAGCCGATGCAATTCTCGTTGCAGCCGCGGCGCAGGAGGAGCCGC
>DATAPB010000308.1:0-8724 GCA_036265435.1 Solirubrobacterales bacterium
CGGTCCCAGGGCACCCTCGAAATCATCGACCTCGACGCGGACCCGGAACACAGGGACTGCGCCACCGACGGCCTCAACCAATGGGGCGGCCTGCCGGTGACCCTGGTGACCGGATCCTCGGGGGGTTCTGGTCTCTGAGTCGTGCTCGTGCTACCTGCTCTGTCGGGACCGAAGACAACCAGCGATCACGTGATCGCATATCTCGGGCTGGGCGTGGCGGCGATCCTGGTACTTGCGCTCGTGATCTCGATCAGGCGTCATCGAGGACGAAAGCGGTGGTGGCGCGGCGCGAACCTACCGCCCGATCCGCCCAACATCCGGCGCAATCCGGATCAAAGCGGGTCGTTCTAGCAGCGGACCGATCTCATGGCTCGTGTGTTGTCTGCGTGTGCGTGGACGTCTGCTTCAATAGTCGGCTCCGATGCCGAAGATGAAGACACATTCCGGCTCCAAGAAGCGGTTCCGCAAGACGGCGAAGGGGAAGCTGCGCGGTCGCCGCGCGTACTCCAGTCACATCCTCGAGAAGAAGTCCCCTGCCAGGAAGCGGCGCTTCAAGCGGCCCTCGGAGATCTCGAAGCCCGACCAGAAGCGCGTGAACACGCTGCTCGCCGGGGGTGGTCGCTGATGCCGCGCGCCACCAACGCCGTCGCGCGAAAGAGGCGGAAGAAGAAGGTTCTCGACCGCGCCAAGGGCTACTACGGCCGCAAGCACTCGAGCTACCGGCTCGCGAACGAGCAGGTGATGCGCTCCGATGCCTACGCATACCGCGACCGCCGCACCCGCAAGCGCGACTTCCGCCGGCTTTGGATCACCCGGATCAACGCCGCCGCACGGCAGGAGGGCATGAGCTACTCCGACCTGATCCACGGCCTGCAAAAGGCCGAGGTCGAGGTGAACCGGAAGATGCTCGCCGACATCGCCGTCAACGACCCAGATGGCTTCCGCCGATTTGTCGAGCTCGCCCGGGAGGCTGCCGCCACCTAGCTCACGGCAGCCAGATCCAAGAACCCCGGGCGGTCCGCAGAGCGGAGCCGCCCTTTTTCTTTTCATGACGATCACCAGCCCCCACAACGAGAAGCTCAAGCTGATCCGCCGCCTCGGCCGGCGTCGGAGCCGCGATCGCGAGGGGCTCTTCATCGGCGAAGGAGAGGACCTTCTCGCCGCGGCGCGGGCAGCGGGGGCGGAGCCGGTCGAGCTGCTGACCGCCGCCGGTGAGGGGCTGGGCGGGACCGAGGTCGAGCCGGCCCTGCTCGCCCGGGTCTCCAAGCTCGGATCGGGCACCCGCGCGATCGGGGTGTGGCGGGAGGCATGGGCCGAGGGGGCCGAGGCGCCCTGCGTCTACCTGCACGGCATGTCAGACCCTGGCAACGTCGGCACGGTGATCCGCACGGCGCAGGCGCTCGTCGGGGGGTCGGTCGTCCTCGGTTCGGACTGCGCGGACCCGTACGGCCCGCACGCGGTCCGGGCGAGCATGGGCGCGGTGTTCGCGGAGCCGCTGATCCGCGGAGGGATCCAGCTGACTCCCGAGCCGCGGGCGGCACTGGTCGCACACGGCGGCGAACCTCTCGATGCGCTCGATGGCGTGGCGACGGTCTGTCTCGGCGCCGAGCGGGAGGGGTTGCCTGGGGAGACGCTCGAGCGCTGCGGAGTCCGGGTGACGATCCCGCTGCGGGAGGGGGCCGAGTCGCTGAACGTCGCGGCGGCAGCGGCGATTGCGCTGCAGCGGATATCCAAGGGTGCCGCGCAGGCGAAGCCGAGCGGCAACCCGTTTAATGCTCGGGATTCCCATGGCGACTGACCGAATCGGGGAGATCAGGACAGAGGCCGCCGATGCAATCGGCTCAGCTTCGACCACCTCAGAGCTCGAGGAGCTCAGGGTTCGCTATCTCGGGCGGAAGTCCGAGCTCACGCAGATCCTGCGCGGCATCGCCGAACTGCCCGAGGAGGAGCGCGGCCCGGTCGGCAAGGCGGGCAACGAGGCCCGCGTGGAGCTGGAGGCCCTGCTGGAGAGCCGCGGCGCCGAGCTCGACGCGAGTGAGCTGGGGACTCGGCTCGCCGAGGACGCGATCGACGTCACGCTGCCGGGCTCGCCTCCCATTCCCGCGGGTGCCCTGAACCCGCTGATCCGCACGCAGCGCGAGATCGAGGACATCTTCGTCGGCCTCGGCTACCGGGTGATCGAGGGGCCCGAGGTCGAGCTCGACTACTACAACTTCACGGCGCTCAACCATCCGCCCGGACACCCGGCCCGGATGGCGCAGGACACCTTCTATGTCGACCCCTCGACCCTGCGCGAGGACCTCCGGATCCCCTCGAACGGCGACTCGCTCCCGCCCGGGCCCGAGGACGTCGTTTTGAGGACGCACACCTCGCCGATGCAGGTCCGGGCGATGGAGGCTCAGCCGCCGCCGATCTTCATCGTGGTCCCCGGTCGCTGCTATCGCTCGGATCCCTTCGATGCCACCCACAGCCCGATCTTCCATCAGGTCGAGGGACTGGCCGTCGGGGCGGACGTCACCCTGGCTGATCTGAAGGGCACGCTGGACGAGCTGGCCAGGGCCATCTTCGGCCCCCAGCGCGAGACCCGTTTCCGCCCTGGGTTCTTCCCCTTCACCGAGCCGAGCGTCGAGGTCGATGTCTCCTGCTTCCGCTGCGACGGCACCGGGCGGCTGCCGGACGGGTCGCGCGACCCGCTCTGCAAGGGAGTCGGCTGGATCGAGATCCTCGGCGCGGGGATGGTGGACCCGAACGTCTACGGGTTCGTCGCGCAGAACGGATACGACCCCGAGGAGGTCCAGGGCTTCGCCTTCGGGATGGGGATCGAGCGCATCGCGCAGCTCAAGTACGGCGTGCCCGATCTGCGGAAGTTCTTCGAGAACGACGTACGTGTCCTGGAGCAGTTCCGATGAAGGCGCCGAGCTCCTGGTTGCGCTCGTACTGCGACCCCGGCCTCTCCGTCGAGGAGCTGGCGGATGAGATCGCCATGCACTCGATCGAGGTCGAGCGGATCAGCCACGTCGGCGCGCCCTCGCCGGAGGCCTTCGTCGTCGGAAAGGTGCTCGCCGTGGAGAAGCATCCCGACGCCGACAAGTTGAGCGTCTGCGAGGTAGACGCCGGCGACGGGACCCGAACGATCGTCTGTGGGGCCCCCAACGTCGCGGCGGGCCAGACCGTTCCGGTGGCCCTGCCCGGCGCGGTGATGCCGGACGGCACGAAGCTGGGCAAGGCGAAGCTCCGGGGAGTCGAATCGAACGGGATGATCCTCTCGGAGGCCGAGCTCGAGATCGGCGACGACGCCGACGGAATCGCGGTCTTCGATGACCAGCACGACGGGCTGACGCCGGGGACACCGCTCTCCGAGGTGATCCCCGTCTCCGACCCGGTGATCGAGCTCGAGCCCACCTCGAACCGCGTCGACTGCTTCGGGATCTACGGCGTCGCCCGTGAGGTGCATGCCGTGACCGGCGCGGAGCTGGCGGAGGCGCCCTGGGAGCGGGACGCGGAGGCGGCGGGCGAGGGCGGGGTCAACCACTACGCCTCGGTCCGCGTCGAGGTGCCGGAGCTCTGCCCGCGCTTCACCGCCCGCGTGTTCACGGACGTCCGGATCGGGCCCTCGCCGCTCTGGCTCAAGGCGCGCCTGATCGGTGCGGGCATGCGGCCGATCAACAACGTCGTCGACATCACCAACTACGTGATGCTGATGACGGCGCAGCCGCTTCACGCCTTCGACCTCGACAAGGTGCCGGACGGGGAGCTGATCGTGAGGACGGCGAGGCCCGGCGAGAAGCTGACGACTCTGGATGGCGTCGAGCGGACCTTCGACGAGGAGATGGTGCTGGTCTGCGATCGCAACGGGCCATCGGGGGTCGCGGGGATCATGGGTGGCCAGGTCTCGGAGGTCTCCGAGACGACGACCCGGGTGCTCCTCGAGGTTGCGACGTGGAACGGGGTCAACATCCTGCGCACCTCGCGCAAGCTCGGCCTGCGCTCCGACGCATCCAACCGCTTCGAGAAGCAGCTCCACCCGGAGCTGGCGATCAGGGGGCAGCGGATCGCTTCGCGCCTGATGGTCGAGCTGTGCGGCGCGAAGCTCGTTCCCGGCACCATCGATGAAGCGGCCGAGATCCCCGCGCCGCACCACATCGGCCTCCGGCACGAGCGGGTCGAGCGGCTCCTCGGGATGCTGATCACCCTGGACCAGTGCGTCGAATACCTCGCCCGACTCGATTTCGAGGTGGAGCGCGAGGGCGAGAACCTGGCGGCGACCGTGCCGGTCCACCGCCACTACGACGTCACCCGAGAGGTCGACCTGATCGAGGAGGTCGGGAGGATCCACGGCTACGCCGTCAACCTGGAACCGACCCTGCCGAGCACGAGCGGCCAGACCGGTGGGCTCACACGCGAACAGCGCCTGCGGCGACGCACGGAGGACGTGATGCGAGACCTCGGCTTCGATGCCGTGGTCAACCTCAGCCTGACGGACCCCGGCATGCCGGGCCGGCTGCGAATTCCCGATGAGGACGTCCGCGCGCGGCCGATCGGGATCTCGAATCCCCTCTCGGCGGAGCACTCGTTCGAGCGGACCGCGCTGCTCGGGTCACTCCTGGACGACGCCCGCTACAACCTCGCCCACGGCGCCGAGGCAGTAGCACTGTTCGAGTCCGGCCGCGCCTACCTCCGCGAAGGTGAGTCGCCGCACGACGGTGTCCTGGCCGGCAAGTTCGTCGGCGACAGGCCGGCGCCGGCCTTCGAGCCAGGGAGGATCGGTGCTCTGGCTGCCGGCGATCTGCGCCCGTCGGGTTGGCGAGATGAGCCCGTGGCGGCCGCCTTCTACTCGCTGAAGGGCGTCCTCGAGGCATTGGCGACGCAGCTCGGTGTGTCGATCGAGGTGGCTCCCGGCGATCAGCCCTTCCTCCACCCGGGGCGTTCGGCGCGGGTCCTGATCGGTGACGAGGAGATCGGCTGGCTCGGTGAGATCCATCCGCTGGTCTGCCGCGATTGGGACCTGGAGGGGGCCGCGGGGTTCGAGGTCGATCTGGCGCCGCTGGTGGACGCCTCGCCGATCGGTGAGGAGACCTACGAGGACGTGATCTCCTATCCCGCTGTCCATCAGGACGTCGCCGTCGTCGTGGACGAGACCGTGCCGGCGGCGGAGGTCCGGGCGGCGGTGCTCGAGGGCGGCGGGGATCTGCTGCGCTCCGCCGAGGTCTTCGACCTCTATCGCGGCGAGCAACTGGGCGAGGGGCGCAAGAGTCTCGCGCTGCGGCTGAGCTTCCGCGCCCCGGACCGAACCCTGACCGACGAGGAGGTGGCGGACCGCAGGCGAGCGATCGAGGCCGCGGTCCAGAGGCTCGGAGGGTCGCTTCGTGAGTAAGCGCGTGCTCGTGGCGGGCGCCTCGGGTTACGCCGGGGCGCTCGCCGCCGAGCTGGTCAGAAGGCATCCGAGCCTGGAGCTCGCTCGCGTCACGGCGCGCATCGACGCCGGCAGGCGGCTCAACGAACTCTATCCGCAGTACGGCGTGGACCTCGTGCTGGAGGCGCCGGCGGCCGAGGACGCAGCGGACGTCGACGCCGCGATCGTCGCCTACCCGCACGGGGCGGCCGCTCCGGTCGTCGCCGGGCTGCGTCGCGAGGGCACGAAGGTGGTCGATCTGTCGGCCGACTTCCGCCTGCACGATCTCGGCACCTACGCCGAGTGGTACGGCGACCACGGTGCGCCGGAACTCGTTCCGGATGCCGTCTATGGGCTGACCGAGCTCCATCGCGAGGCGATCGCGGGCGCCGACCTGGTGGCCAACCCCGGCTGCTACCCGACGGCCAGCCTGCTGGCGCTGGCGCCCCTCGCCGCGGAGGGCCTGATCGAGGACGTGGTGATCGACGCCAAGTCGGGCGTCTCCGGGGCCGGCAAGGCGGTGGCCGAGGAGATGGAGGTGGTCAAGGAGTCCGACGACACTCGGCCCTACAAGGTCACCGCCCACCGCCACACGCCAGAGATCGCGCAGGAGCTAGGCGAGCTCAGCGGCAACGGGGCGACCCCGCTCACCTTCGTGCCGCACCTGATGCCCTACGACCAGGGCGAGCTGGTGAGTTGTTACGTGCGGACCGCCGACCCGGTGGACAAATCCCGGCTCCTCGGCCTGTACGAGGAGCGCTACGGGGACGAGCCATTCGTCGAGGTGACGAACGAGCCGCCCGGCGTGAGCGCTGTCCGCGAGACGAACCTCTGCCGGATCCATCTGGCGCAGAACGAGGCGTCGGGCCGGGTCCTGGCCTTCGCCTCGATCGACAACCTCTGGAAGGGCGCCGCGTCCCAGGCGATCCAGAACCTGAACCTGATGCTCGGACTGCCGGAAGGGGAGGGCATTTCGTGAGCGCGGCCACGAAGACGTTCTTCGCCTCCCGCTGGGTGACCCCGCCTCCGGAGTTCGAGCAGCTCGATCCGGCGGAGCTCGCTCCGGGTTTTCGCGCCGCCGGCGTCGCCTGCGGCTTGAAGGGGGGCGGGGCGACCGACGTCGGGGTGATGGCCTGCGACGTGGAGGAGGTGAGCTCCGCACTCGCGCTGACTCGCAACGCGGCCGCCGCGGCGCCGGTACGGGTCTGTCGGGAGGAGTGCGATCCCAATGGCCTTCGGGCCGTTGCCGTGAACTCCGGGAACGCGAACGCGGCGACGGGGGACCAGGGCTATCGGGATGCACTCGCCATGCGGGATGCGGCGGCCGAGGCCCTCGGGATCGACCCGCGCACCGTTGCGGTGGCTGAGACCGGCACGATCGGTGTCCCGCTGGACGTCGAGGCCGTCACCACGGGTGTGCTCGAGGCCGTCCAGGGGCTGTCGGCGGCCGGAGGTGAGAACTTCGCCCAGGCGATCATGACCACCGACAAGGGGCCGAAGCGCTGCACGGTCCGGGCGGGGGAGGTCACCGTATCCGCCCAGGCGAAGGGCGCCGGGATGATCGAGCCGGGCTTCGCGACCATGCTCTGCTTCGTCCAGACCGACGCGGTCGTCGAGGACCCGGACGCGGTCCTGCGCTCGGCCCTCGCCGGCTCGATGGAGCGGATCACCGTCGACGGACAGTTGAGCACCAACGACACCGTGATGCTCCAGGCCACCGGCACGGCGGATGCGGTGCTGCCCAGGGGCCTGCTCGACGCCGTGCTTCTGCAGCTCGCGCTGGAGATCGTGGCCGACGGGGAGGGGGCGACTCGAGTGGGCCGCGTCGAAGTGACCGCGGCCGCCGACGAGGACGAGGCCGAGCGGGTGGCGCGGGCGATCGCGAACTCGCCGCTGGTCAAGACTGCTCTCTTCGGCCGCGACTCCAACTGGGGCCGGATTGCGCAGGCGGCCGGCATGGCGCTGGCGGGCGAGGAGCTGGAGGAGCTCGGGCCCGATCGGATCCAGGCGGCCGAGCTGGCTTCGGATCAGGCCGAGGCGGAGCTGTCGGTGCGGCTCGGTCGCGGCGATGCCAGCGCCCACGTCTACTTCTCGGACCTGACGCACGACTACATCCGAGTCAACGCGGAGTACACGACGTGACCTCCTCGATCGAGACCCTCCTCGAGGCGCTCCCGTACATCCGGGAGTTCCACGGACGCACGATCGTCATCAAGTACGGGGGCGCCGCCATGCGCGACGAGAAGCTCCGCGAGGCCTTCGCCAGGGACGTCGTGCTCCTCAAGTACGTCGGGATGAACCCGGTGATCGTGCACGGCGGCGGGCCTGAGATCACGTACTACATGGAGAGGATGGGGATGGAGGTCAAGTTCCACGAGGGCCTGCGGGTGTCCGACGCCGAGACGGTCGAGGTGGCGAAGATGGTGCTGCTCGGCAAGATCAACTCGGACATCCTCGTGCGGCTCAACCGGCACGGCCAGCCCGCGGTGGGTCTGGGCGGCGAGGACGGCTCCTTGTTCGACGTGCGCCCTGTCGAGAACAGCGAGCAGGTTGGCTTCGTCGGCGAGATCGAGAAGGTGAACGTCGACGTGATCGACCACATCGCCGAGGACTACGTCCCGGTGATCGCGTCGGTGGGAACCGACCGGGAGGGGGCCTCCTACAACGTCAACGCGGACGAGGCGGCCGGAAAGGTGGCGGCCGCCATGCCCGCCCACAAGGCGATCTTTCTGACCGACGTCGACGGCTGGCTGCGCGACGCGCAGGATCCCGGCTCACGGATCTCGACGGCCAGCGCGGAGGAGGTCCGCACCGCGCTCGACGGCATCGAGGGCGGGATGCGCCCCAAGCTCGCGGCGTGCGTCGACGCGATCGCGGGCGGGGTGGAGGCGGCCCACATCGTCGACGGCCGCCGGCCGCACACGCTCCTCCTGGAGCTCTTCACCGACGCGGGGATCGGAACGAAGATCACCGCATGAAGCTCGCGGAGCTTCAGCAGCTCGAGTCCCGCTGGGTCATGCAGACCTATCCGCGCATGCCGGTCGAGTTCGTGCGCGGCGAGGGGGCCCGGCTCTGGGACTCGGACGGCAACGAATACCTCGACTTCCTGGCGGGGATCTCCGTCTGTTCGGCCGGCCACTGCCACCCGGCTGTGGTCGACGCGGTGCGCGATCAGGTGGGGAAGCTCATCCACACCTCCAACCTCTATCTGACCGAGCGAGGCGTGCGGCTCGCCGAGCGGCTGGCGAGCTCCAGCCTGGACGGGAAGACGTTTCTCTGCAACTCCGGCACGGAGGCCAACGAGTGCGCGATCAAGTTGGTGCGCAAGCACG
>DATAPB010000309.1:0-2786 GCA_036265435.1 Solirubrobacterales bacterium
ACATCAGCGGGTACTTGAGCGGCTTGTCCTCGCCCTCGGCGACAGAGCAGATCATCGCGCGGGCGTCCTCCCCCACACGGAACTCCGCGGGGCAGACCAGGTTGCCCACGTTCTCGATCACGAGCAGATCGATGTCGTCGAGCTCGAAGCCCGGCAGCGCCGAGCGCACCATGTTCGCGTCGAGGTGGCACTCACCGCCGAATCCGGCGTCGGTGTTGAGCTGCACCACCGGCACGTGCAGATGGGCGATCCGGTCTGCGTCCATCGACCCCTGGACGTCGCCCTCGAGGACGCCGACGTGGGCTTCGACCTCCGGGATCGCCGCCTCCAGCAGCGTCGTCTTCCCCGCCCCGGGGGCGGACATCAGGTTGACCACACGCACACCGGCGTGATCGAAGTCGTGCCGATTCGCCTCCGCGATCGTCGTGTTGGCGTCCAGCGCATCCTCTGCGACCTTCACCTTGGTGCGATGCATCCCGCGTCCTCCTGGTCGATTGGGGTCTCCTCCACCTCGATCGAGTCGACCTCGAACTCGGTACCGGCGATGACCTCCACCTCAGTATCGGCGCACGAGCGGCAGCGGAAGTCGGGCTCGTAGAGCTCCCACTCCTGGCCGCAGGAGCGACACCGCACCCGCGCCTCGATGATCTCCTGCTCGAGGGTCGCGCCCTGGGAGACCGTGTCTCGGGAGCAGATCCCGAAGTAGAACTCGAGGGATTCCGGGACCACCTGGCGGAGCGTGCCGATGCGCATCTCGACCGAGGTGACGCGCCGACCCTCGGCGTGCTTCACGACGGTCTCGACTATCCCGGTCGCCAGTGAGAGCTCATGCATGACTAGCCCTCATAGGCGGCGTCGGACTGCAGCTCGTTGAGTTGCTCCAGCACCACGGCCGCGGCGCGGTCGACGGCGCCCCTGACCGGCTCGGAGAGCTCGAGGGCGACGGTGTCGACGTCGGCGGGCTCACAGCCGACGACGACGACCTTGCCCGGCCAGCCGTGCACCGACTTGACGAAGCGCAGGACGGTCCCCGGATCCATGCCGTGCGGGCTGATCGCCTCACCGTCCTCGATCGGCTTGAAATCGGCCGGATCCGGCTCGATCACGTAGACGTCTCCGGGCTCCCCGCCCTGCCGGCTCACGTCGACCAGCACCATCGCGTGGTAGCCCCGCATCACCTCGTAGGCGAGGTCGAGGCCGCCCGAACCGAAGTCCTGAACCTGCACGCCGGGAGGCACCCCGATCTCGAGCAGCCGGTTGACGACGTGGCCGCCAAAACCATCGTCGCCGAGCCAGGCGTTGCCGACCCCGGCGACGAGGATCTGCGTCTCCATCTCCGGGAGCTCCGGCTCCGTGAGACTCGCCACGTCGGGCATCTGGGGGAGATGTTCCCTCTGCCCGCTCATCTCGGCGCCGGCTCGACCTCGTCGGCGAAGAAGAAGAGGAATCTTCCCGTCTCGCGGAGCAGGTCCTGGCCGGGATCGTCGTCCACGGTGACCCCCAGGTAGATGCGCTCGTCATAGCCGCGATAGATGCGCTCGACCGTCGCGGTGCGGCCGTGGAGGATCTTGTCGTAGACGTCGCCCTCCGTCCCGGGGCGCAGAACGATCTTGTCGCCCAGCCTGACCGTGGTCCCCGCGGCGGCGATCTCCCTCTCGCCCTGGATTTCGTCGAGCCCGGGCGGTGGCGAGGGCGGGCGGCCGTTCGATCGCTCCTGGTCCGCCTCGGGCTCGGTGTAGGTGAGTCGGCCGTGGAGGCCCATGATGTCCTCGGCGGTGGTCGACTCCGCCCTCTCGATCATCTCCCGGACGGCCGGATCCTGTCCGGCGATCTCCGCCCGCTCGTCCTCGCTGAGGGCGTGCACGTGCAGCAGGAGGGCCTCCTCGATCTCGGTGTTGTCGAAGAGGTTGCCGAGGCTCTCGGGCGCGAGCTCCGGGTGGTCGGGGAGCATGATCGCGGCGCCGAGCACCGCCCTGTCCTGTTCGCCGAGCAGGACGGGAAAGGTGTTGACGGACTCGCTCGCCAGCGCGGCCTCGCCCTCGGGGCCCTCGCGCTCCAGTGGCGAGGCGAAGCGGCCGCCCTCGACCTCTAGCAGGGGATGCGTGGAGATCAGGCTGTGGCGAAGCGCGTCACCGCGAGAGGCGGAGCTCGGGTCGGCCGACATCCCGGTCTCGTTGTGGACGCAGAGACGGACCCTGGCGAGATCGGGTGAGACGACCTCGGCCCTCATCGCAATGCGCCCGCGGAGCTCGCCATCGTCCATCGGGAAGCTGAACGTCTCCCGTACCGGCTCCCGTGCCAGCTGCGCCAGGGTGGCCGGCCCCAGCTCGAGCTCGCGCTCGGCCGCCTCATGGCGCTCTCCGGTCGCCTGCAGGAAGAGGACGGTCCCGCTAAGGCGTGCGTCCGGGCCGCCCTGGAGGACGGCCTCGAGGCGGAGCATCGAGAACGCGGCCGGCTGCGCCTCCGAGTACTCCGGCGGGTAGGCGATCCCGAAGGGCGTCGGCGTCGCATTCTTCACCCCCGGCGTGTACGGGTAGAGGGCGTACCCCTCGAAGAGCAGCGAGCGGACCAGCTCGTCGACGGCGCTATTCATCGAAGCTCTCCCGCGCCAGCAGCTCGGTGACCGCGGCGTCGAAGGTCGGCGCCCCCAGCCTCGCCTTGAGCCGCTGGAGGGCGTCGAGGGTGTCGAGGTGAACGGGCACCCAACCGCGGTAGGGGTAGTAGGAGTCGATCATCTCCCGCCAGACCGAGACCGGCATCGTGAAGTCCGCCGTCGTGTCCCAGGG
>DATAPB010000310.1:0-4631 GCA_036265435.1 Solirubrobacterales bacterium
CGGCATCACCTTCGCGCTGCTGCGCCGCAACATGCCCCGCAGCAGCGAGTTCGCCAGCTGCGCGCCGGCGATCGCCGCGCAGTCCCGCGCCTGAGCGCCTGCAGGCGTCCTTCCGCTTCGCGATCAGGTAGCCATTGCGAATGCTCTCGCGCCGTCTGCTGCCGCTGGCCGGGCTCGCGCTGCTCTGCGCGGCATTGGCCACGCCGGCGGGCGCGCACGCATGTGGGGGCTCGGCCTTCGACCCGGCGGACGAGCCGCCCTTCGGAGGGCAGACGCTGACCCTGTCGGCTCCCCTCGCGCCCGGCGCGAAGCCGGCGGGCTTCGACCTCACCGCCGGACAGGCCACCGCGATCGCAACGGAGGCGCTCACCCCGGCCGGATCGGTCCGCCGCTTCGAATCGCGCACCCGGACCGGGCCCGACGGGATACGTCAGTGGCAGGTGGACTATTTCGATCCGAGCGGCAAGGACGTGGGCCAGGTCGTGATCGAGGACGCGGGCGCCTGCGTCGTCGAGAAGTGGACAGGCACGCAGGTCGACACCAAGCTCGCGCGGGGCTACGAGGGCGCAGTGGGCGGGAAGGTCAACAGGTGGTGGATCTGGCTGCCGCTCTGTGTGCTCTTCCTCCTGCCATTTGTCGATCCGCGCCGGCCGCTGCGGCTGATCCACCTCGACCTGCTGGCCCTGCTCGGCTTCAGCGTCTCGCTCTTCTTCTTCAACAAGGCGAAGATCGAGCTCTCGATCGCCCTCGTCTATCCGGTCCTCGCCTACCTCTTCGTGCGGGCGCTGATCATGGGATTTCGTTCGCTCGAGCGCCGGGACCGAATCCTGCCGATCGTCCCGCGCCGTGCTCTGGTGGCCGGAATCGTTGCCCTGGTCGCCTTCCACACGGCCTACATGGCGACCGAGGGCAAGGTGATCGACGTCGGTCTCGCCGGCGTGATCGGCGCGGACCGCCTCACTCACGGGGAGGACGTCTACGGCGAGGGAGCGTCGTCTGGGATGCCGATTCGCGGCGACGTCTACGGCCCGGTCAACTACCTGGCCTATGCGCCGTTCGAGGCCGCCCTGCCGTGGTCGGGACGTTGGGATGACGTGCCGGCCGCACGCGCCGCTGCCCTCGGCTTCGAGTTGCTCACCGCCCTCGGCCTCTTCGCCCTCGGCCGGCGACTTCGTCCGGGCGACGAGGGGAGCACGCTCGGGATCGCGCTGGCATACGCCTGGCTCGCCTACCCGTTCACCATGTACACGCTCGGATCCAGCTTCAACGACGGGCTGGTGGCGTTCCTGGTCGTCTGCTGCCTCCTGGTGGCCTCATCGGCGCCCGCCCGCGGGGCCGTTTCCGCCTTGGCGGGACTGACCAAGTTCGGACCCCTGATCCTCGCGCCCCTGTTCGCCGCCGGCCACGGGGATCGCCGCCCCCGGCAGCTCGTGCTCTTCGCCATCGCGTTTCTGCTGGCTGCTGCGCTCGTGAGCATCCCGCTATTGCCCGACGGCGGCTTCCGCGAGCTCTATGACCGCTCGCTCGGCTACCAGGCCTCTCGCGGCTCTCCCTTCAGCGTCTGGGGCCAGGCGCCCTCACTGCATCCACTCCAGACCGTGGCGAAGGTCGTCGCGATTGCGCTGGCCGCGGCCTTCTTCTTCGTGCCGAGGACCCGGACCACCGCGCAGCTCGCGGCGCTCGGGGCGGCCCTTCTGATTGCGGTCCAGGGGACGGCCAACCACTGGTTCTACCCGTACGCCGTCTGGTTCGCCCCGCTCATCCTGATCGCTCTCTTCGCTCAGGAGAGGCATCCCGACCCGGCCGTCCGGGCGAGGCGGCACGCGACCGCCAGGCACGTGTAGGAAAGTTCGGCCACCGTCGAGTCCAGCCGGGGTTCGACAGGCGGTCGAGCGACCGACGGCGATCTTTCGACATCGGTCCAAGCATCGGGCGGCCGGCCCAGCCGACAATTTCCCCTGCATGCGGGCGATGAGACAGGTGGTGGCGTTCGGCGGCGGCGGGTTCTCTCAGGAGTCCGGGAACCCCCTGCTCGACGACTACGTGCTCGGCCTCACCGGGACCGCGAACCCCCGCGTGTGCTTCCTGCCCACGGCGAGCGGCGACGCCGACCACTACATCGTGCGGTTCTACAACGCCTTCCGCGACCGGACGCGTCCCTCCCACGTCAGCCTCTTCCGTCGCGAGCGCGGGGTGACGGACATCCGCTCGCACCTGCTCGCCCAGAACCTGATCTATGTCGGCGGCGGGAGCGTCGTCTCCCTCCTCGGTGTCTGGCGCGCCCATGGCATCGACTCGATGCTGCGCGAGGCCTATGAGGCGGGCGTGATCCTCTGTGGCCTGAGCGCGGGGTCGCTCTGCTGGTTCAGCGAGGCCGTCAGCGGCTACCACGGCGAGGTCAATCGCGTGCCCGCCCTCGGGTTCCTGCGGCACTCGAACGCCGTCCACTACGGCGATGGAGACCGGCGCGGAGCGTTCCATCACCACCTGCTGGACGGGATGGCGGCGGGATACGCGGCCGAGGACGGGGCGGCGCTCCGTTTCGTTGGCGACGAGCTGGTGGAGGTCGTCGCCTCCCGCCCGGAGGCCCGCGCCTACAAGCTCGAGCTGCGGGGAAGCCAGATCCTCGAGACCAGGCTGGCCACCCGTTACCTGGGAGCCGAGGCACCCGCGAGCGTCATCCCGGTCGTGCGCCGGGCCGCCTGAGGTGCGCCGCATCCTGGCCCTCGGCGGCCACGACTTCGACCGGCGGGTCGGCAACGACGCGATCTGCGATCTGATCGTTGAGCTCGCCGGGTCGCCGAAGCCGCGCATCTGCCTCCTTCCGACCGCGAGCGGCGACCCGGAGGACCAGATCGCCCGCTTCCGCCGCGCGTTCGCCGAGCACGACTGCGTCCCCGAGGTGATCTCGCTCTTCAGGCTCGGGGAGAAACCCGTGAACCTGCGCGAGGAGCTGCTGTCCCAGGACGTGATCTACGCCGGCGGCGGCAGCCTGCTCAACCTGATGGCGATCTGGCGAGCCCACGGCCTCGACGAGATCCTGCGGGAATGCTGGCGCGAGGGAATCCTGATCTGCGGCCAGAGCGCCGGGGCGATGATCTGGTTCGAGGGCGGTATCACCAGCTCGCAGGGCGATCCGGGGGTGGCCACTGGCCTCGGGCTGCTGCCCGGAAGCGCCTGCGTGCACTACCTCACCGAGCCGGTGCGCCGGCGCCGCTTCCTGCGCGCGATCGCCGCTGGGGAGCTTGCGCCGGGTCTCGGCCTCGAGGATCAGACCGGCGCTCTCTTCGAGGATGCCGAGCTCGTGGAGACGATCAGCGCCCGCGACGGCGCGGAGGTCTGGGAGGCGACGCTCGAGGACGGCGGGGTCGTCGAGACGGAGCTCCACTCGCACCGGCTGGAAGACGGCCGGCCGCCGATCAACCACATGCGCGCGGAGATCGTCGAACTGCGCCAGACGCTGGCGATCCAGTCCGCACGGCGCCGCTCGCGCCGCAGGCGCCCCGGGCGCCTCTAGAGGGCGCCGCCGGCGGCGGGCGGCATGGCCGGATCGTCCCCGTCGTCGCCGATCTGCTCGCGCGAGAGGAAGTCCTCGATCAGGAGCGGGCTGTCCTTCGCCTGCTCGCAGACGTTGAGCAGGTCGGTCATTGAGGAGACCTCTTCGACCTGCTCTTTCACGAACCAGGCGAGGAACTGCTCGGCCGGGAAATCACCGGTGTCGCGCGCGAGCTTGAAGAGGGCGTTGATCTCGTCCGAGACCCGCTTCTCCTGCTCGAGCGCCATGCGCACCGGCCCGGGGACGTCGTCGTAGTGCGTTTGCTGAGACTTGATGTCCGGGATCCGCACCTCCTGATCGGTGTCGAGCAGGTACTGGACCATGATCATCGCGTGGTTGCGTTCCTCGACCGCCTGGCGGTAGAAGAAGGCTGCGAGTCGCGGCAGCGTCTCGGCGTCGTAGTAGACCGCGGTCCCCACGTACTGCTGAGAGGCGGCGAACTCATTCGAGATCTGCTCGTTCAGTGCGTCGGCGAAGTTCTTATCGGCCATTGGCGGAGCCTATAAGCCCAGCCCGCTTGGCCGCCCCCAGCCCGGGCCGAGAATGACCGTGGAGAACGGAATCGAGAGGAGCGCGTGATGAAAAGCACGAACGCCGCCTACGCGGTCGACCGCATCGACGACTACCTGTTCGAGGGCGACGAGGCCTTCCACGTGATCGAGGGCGCGGCCACCATTCAGCTGCCGGAGACCGATGAGACGGTCGAGGTCCGGGCCGGCGACGTCGTCTACCTCAGCGCCGGCACTCGATCGGTCTGGACGATCACCGAGACCTTCAAGAAGTTCACGGTCATCGACAGCTGACCTACTCCCCCCAGCGGAAGCCGGTAGGCGCGGGCTCCGGCTCGAGCGGGCTGGCGGGCAGCCCGGGCTCGGTGCCGGCCTTGTTGTAGCCCGCGGGGGCGACGTCGTTGGGGGTATCGGGGTGGAAGATGGAGGCGAGGTACTGGATGTGCCCACGGCCCGGGCCGAGCTCCCACTGACCCCCGCCGTAGGCACCGATGCCGTTCGCCTCGCAGAAGTCGTAGCCCGCGAACAGCTCGTGGAGCGGGCCAAAACGCGAGGGCTTGATGTTG